>DASYGS010000001.1:0-36673 GCA_035999465.1 Blastococcus sp.
CGACGCGGCCCAGCTGCTCGGTCATCGCCGCCAGCACCTCCGGGAGCACCGGCGTCGTGGCCGCGTGGTCCAGGTAGGTCATGACGCCCCCAGCGTAGCCGCGGCCCCCGACCGGTCCGGCTCGGCCGCCCGGCCCGCGGCCGGCGCCCCGGCCCGGGGCGCGAGAAGAGCCCCCAGCGCGGCCAGCCCGGCGACCAGGACGACGGCGCCGAGCACCGCCGCGCGCAGCGGCAGCACCCCGCCCGTGCTGGCGGCGACCAGCACTCCCACGACGCCGACACACAGCGCCGACCCCGTCACGTCGCCGATCTGGAAGGACGCCGAATCGGCACCGCGGCGGTGCTCGGGCGACTGGTCGAGCAGCAGCACACCCACGCTGGGCATGCCCAGCCCCATCCCGAGCCCGGCGACTCCCCAGCTCAGGTACGCGGGCCAGCCGCCCACACCGGGGACGGCGATCCACGCGGTCGCGGCCAGACCGGCCGCGAGCAGCACGAAACCGGTCCGCAGCAGCAGGACCCGGGGGACGGCGGGCCGCCGGCCCTGGAGCTGCGAGGCGACCGCCCAGCCCAGGGCGCCGGCGGTGAGCGGCACCCCGGCCGCCGCCGGGCTGTAGCCGTGCAGCCGGGTCAGCGCGAGCGGCAGGAGCGCTTCCATGCCGGAGAACGCGCCCGCCAGGAGGCCGCGGGTGGCGATGACGGCCGGGAGCCCGGCCCGGGCACCCGCCACCCCCCGCGGCAGGAGCGCTCGCAGGCCCACGGCGAGGGCAGCCACTCCCAGGACGGCGAGGACCAGACCGAGCAGGTCGAGCCGCTGGCCGGCGTACTGGAGGGCGCCGATGCCGAGACCGGCCAGCACGGCCCACCACCGGCGTGCCGGGTCGGGCGCGACGGCGGTGTCGGGGACCGCCAGCCGCCGCAGGGCCGGGAGCACCAGCACCAGCCCGACGGCGATCAGGGGCAGCAGGCCGAGAAAGACCAGCCGCCAGCTCGCGTGCGCCGTGACCAGCCCGGCGATCAGCGGCCCGATCAGCGCGGGCAGCACCCAGGCCGCGGAGATGGCGCCGAACAGTCGCGGGCGCAGCGCGGGCTCGTAGGCCTGCCCGGCGACCACGTAGAGCGAGACGCCGATGATCCCGGCGCCGACGCCCTGCACCGCCCGCGCGGCGACGAACAGCGCCATGTTCCCGGCGAGGCCGGCGGCGAGCAGCCCCGCGGCGAAACCGGCGACACCGAACAGCAGCGCCGTCCGTGGGCCACGACGGTCACCGATGTCGCCGCCGACGACCATGCCGACGACCGAGGCCACCAGGAAGGCGCTGAACGGCCACGCGTACCAGGCCAGGCCCTTGAGCTGGGCGACCGCCGTCGGCATGGCCGTCGCGACGGCCATCGCCTCGAAGGCGATGAAGGTGACCAGCATGAGCAGGCCGGCGGTCGACAGCCGGTGCGCCCGGTCGAAGACCGACGCGGGGCGAGACTTCTCCACGCCGTCGCCAACCCTGCGCAGCTGCGGGAACTTCCCGCGGAGACGCGTCGAGCGCCGACCCCCGCGGGGATCGGCGCTCGACGGCGCGTGCTCAGCCCTTGCGGGCGGTGATCTGCTCGGTCGCGGCGGGGACGACGGTGTTCAGGTCGCCGACCACGCCGAAGTCGGCGAGCTCGAAGATCGGGGCCTCGGGGTCCTTGTTGATGGCCACGATGGTCTTCGAGGTCTGCATGCCGGCGCGGTGCTGGATCGCACCGGAGATGCCGACGGCGACGTAGAGCTGCGGCGAGACGGTCTTGCCGGTCTGCCCCACCTGGAAGGTGTGCGGGTAGAAGCCGGAGTCGACCGCGGCGCGGGACGCGCCCACCGCCGCGCCGAGCGAGTCGGCCAGGGCCTCGATGATCGAGAAGTTCTCGGCGCTGGCGACACCCCGGCCACCGGAGACCACGATCGAGGCCTCGGTCAGCTCGGGGCGGCTGCTCTTCTGCTCGACGACGCGGTCGACGACCTTGGCCTGCTTGGCGGCGTCGGACAGCGCGACCGACACCTCGTGCTCGGCACCGGCCGCGGGGGCCGGCTCCGGGGTCACCGAGTTGCCGCGGAGGGTGTAGATCGGCGTGCCGGCGGTGACCTTCGAGTGCACGATGACCGAGCCGGCGAAGGCGACCTGGGTCGCGGTACCGTCGGCGGTGATCTCCGTGACGTCCGTGAGGAAGCCGCTGCCGATCTTGATGGCCAGGCGGCCGGCGATCTCCTTGCCCTCCGGGGAGGACGGGATGACGACGGCGGCCGGCGACTTCTCGCCCACCAGCTGCGCGAGCACCTCGGCCTTGGGGGCCACCAGGTAGTCGTCGACCTCGGCGGACTCGGCGACGTAGACCGTCGCGGCGCCGTACTCCGCCAGGGTGTCCTTCACGCCGGCGGCAGTGCCGGGTGCGCCGATGACGACGGCGGACGGCTCACCGAGCGCGCGGGCTGCGGTCAGCGCTTCCAGGGTGGTCTTGCGGACTCCGCCGCCGGCCGGGTTGAGCTCGGCCAGGACCAGGATTTCTGACATGGGGGGTTCTCCTCTTCCTGCGATCCGGGCCGGGTCAGACGATCTTCTGGGCGGCGAGGAAGCCGACGAACTTCTCGGCGCCGTCGCCCTCGTCGGTGACCTTGACGCCCTCGCCCTTGGGCGGGCGGCCGGCGAAGTCGAGCACCTGGCTCGTCGCGTTGGCCAGGCCCACGCTGCCGGCGTCGACACCGATGTCGGCCAGCGTCTTGGTCTCCACCGGCTTCTTCTTCGCGGCCATGATCCCCTTGAACGAGGGGTAGCGCGGCTCGTTGATGGTGTCCCAGGTCGACACGATCGCCGGCAGCGGCGCCTCGACGGCCCAGTAGCCGCCGTCGGTCTGCCGCTCGATCTTCGCCGTCGTGCCCTCGATGGTGAGCTTGCGCGCACCGGAGAGCTGGGGGATGCCCAGCCGCTCGGCGAGCAGCGCCGGCATGACGCTCATCTGGCTGTCGGTGGCCTCGGCCCCGCACAGGATGAGGTCGTACTCCATCTGCCCGAGGGCAGCGGCGAGGACGGCACTGGTCTGCAGCGAGTCCGAGCCGTGGATGGCCTCGTCGGAGACGTGCACGGCCTTGTCGGCACCCATCGAGAGGGCCTTGCGGATGGCGTCGGTGGCCGAGTCGGGGCCGACGGTCAGCACGGTGACCTCCCCGCCCTGGGCCTCCTTGACCGTCAGCGCCTCCTCGATGGCGTACTCGTCCATCTCGTTGATGACGTTGTCGGCGGCGGCGCGGGCGACGGTGTTGTCCGCCGAATCCAGCTTGCGCTCGCTGCCCGAATCGGGGACCTGCTTGACAAGAACGACGATGTTCATCGCGCTGACCTTCCTCAGGACGCGTTCAGGACGCGGGCACACGAGACCCGCCTAGCTCCGATCATCGAGGTTACCGGCCGGTAACGCGGGCGCGAGCCGCAGACCCCGTGACCCCGCTCACGATGCCCGCCACTCCCCCGTTCCGGCGAACCGCCGCAGGGTTGCGGCGTGCGGTGCCAGATCCAGCCCCTGCGCCGCCAACCAGCCGTCGGAGTAGTACGTGTGGGCGTAGCGCTCGCCGCCGTCGCACAGCAGGGTGACCAGGCTCCCGGTGCGGCCGGCCGCGACCATCTCGGCGACCAACTGGAAGGCACCCCACAGATTGGTGCCGGTCGAGGCGCCGGCCCGCCGGCCGGTGACCCGCTCCAACTCCCGCATGGCCGCCAGCGAGGCAGCGTCCGGGACGCAGATCATCCGGTCGACGATCGTCGGCACGAACGAGGGCTCCACCCGCGGTCGGCCGATGCCCTCGATGCGCGACGACCGCCCGGTCGCCGTCGCCGGATCACCGTCCCGCCAGCCCGGGAAGAACGACGACCCCTCGGGGTCGACGACCGCCAGCCGGGTCGGCAGCCGCCGGTACCGGAGGTACCGGCCGATGGTCGCGCTCGTCCCCCCGGTGCCGGCGCCGACGACGACCCACTCCGGGAGTGGATGCCGTTCCAGCGCCAACTGGCTGAAGATCGACTCGGCGATGTTGTTGTTCCCGCGCCAGTCGGTGGCCCGTTCGGCGTTGGTGAACTGGTCCAGGTAGTGGCCGCCGGTCTCCGCCGCGATCCGGCGGGCCTCGTCGTAGACGCTCCCGGCATCGGCCACCAGGTGGCAGCGTCCACCGTGGAACTCGATCAGCGCGATCTTCTCGGGACTGGTCGCGGCGGGCATGACGGCCACGAAGGGCAGACCGAGCATCCGGGCGAAGTAGGCCTCGCTGACCGCCGTCGACCCACTCGATGCCTCCACGACGGTGCTGCCCTCGGTGATCTGGCCCGAGCACAGCCCGTAGAGGAACAGCGACCGCGCCAGCCGGTGCTTCAGGCTGCCGGTGGGGTGGGTCGATTCGTCCTTCAGGTAGAGGTCGACGCCCCACTCCGCCGGGAGCGGATAGACCAGCAGGTGCGTGTCGGCACTGCGGCGGGCGTCGGCCTCCACCGCCGCCACGGCGCGGTCGACCCACGCCCGGCAGGCGGGGTCGGAACGGTCGACGTCCGTCACTCGGCCGAGGCCGCGGGCCCCGCGGGCTGCGCGTGGGCGGGCACGACGAGCACCGGCCGCTCGGCGGGGCGGACGGTGACCGCCGTCCCCGGGGTCAGGTCGGCGCTGACGGCGCTGGGGACGTCGATCCGCACCTCGACCCCGTCGGGCAGTGCCACGGCGACGCGCGTGCTGGCGCCCGAGAAGGTGCGGGTGACGACCCGGCCGGCACCGTCCGGGTCGGTCTCCACGTGCAGCGCCTCGGGCCGCACGAGGGCGACCACCCGCCCGGACGCCGGGGCGGCGCCCGCCACCGGGCGCCGCGTGCCGAGCAGCTCCACCTCACCGCCGCTCACCGTGGCGGGCACCCGGTTCATCGTGCCGACGAACTCGGCGACGAACGCGGTCGCCGGCCGCTCGTAGAGCTCGTCGGGCGAGGCGACCTGCTCGAGCCGGCCGTCGCGGAGCACACCCACGCGGTCGGCGACCGAGAGCGCCTCCGACTGGTCGTGGGTGACGAAGACCGTGGTGATGCCTAGCTCGAGCTGGATGCGGCGGATCTCCTCGCGCAGCTGCACCCGCACCTGGGCGTCCAGCGCCGACAGCGGCTCGTCGAGCAGCAGCACCTGGGGCGCCACGGCCAGCGCCCGGGCCAGCGCGACCCGCTGCTGCTGGCCGCCGGAGAGCTGGTGCGGGTAGCGGTCGCCGCGGTCGGCCAGGCCGACGAGCTCGAGCAGCTCCGTCGAGCGGGAGGCCCGCTCGGACCTGCCGCGGCGGCGCACCCGGAGACCGAACGCGACGTTGTCGGCCACCGTGAGGTTGGGGAACAGGCTGTAGGCCTGGAAGACCATGCCCATGTCCCGCTTGCTGGCGGGGATGTCGGTGATGTCGCGCCCGTCGAGCAGCACGCGCCCCCCGTCGGGCCGGTCGAACCCGGCGATCGCCCGCAGCGCCGTCGTCTTGCCGCAGCCCGACGGGCCGAGCAGGGCGAGGAACTCGCCGCCGGCGATGTCGAGATCCAGCCCGTCGAGCGCGACGACGGAGCCGTAGCGCCGGGTCAGCCCGTCGAGGCGGACCGCGACACCGGGCCTGTCCCGCAACTCGGCGGTGCCTCCCGGGGCGGGGGGTGCGGACGCGACCGTCATGAGCTCTCCTTCGTGCCGCGCCGACGGTCCAGCGCGGAGATCAGCAACAGCAGGGCCCAGGTGACCATCAGGGAGAGCACCGACACCGACACCGACAGCTGCGGCGCCTCCCCCGAGATCTTCACGATCCAGGTCGGGAAGGTCTCGAAGCCGAGGATCGACGCGATCGTGAACTCCCCGAGCACCAGCGCGAAGGTCAGGAACGAGGCGTTGAGCACCGACGTGCGCAACACCGGGAGGACGACGGAGACCAGCACCCGGGGCCAGGAGGCGCCGAGGTTGCGCGCGGCCTCGGTGAGCGTGCGCAGATCCGCTCCGCGCACGCCGGCGTCCAGAGCCCGGTAGACGAACGGCAACGCCATGACGACGTAGACCAGCACGAGGATCCACGGCAGCGAGGGCTTCTGGAGGGCGAAGAACGCCTGGGCGAGCGGGGTGTCGAGGAAGTAGTCCGGCGCCCACGCCAGCACGCTGCGCACGCCCACCACCAGCGCGATGGGCGGCAGCACCAGAGGCATGAGGGTGAGCAGCTCCACCGTCGTCCGCAGGCGTGGGAGGCGGAGGTCGACGAGTACGACGGTCGGCACCATGAGCACCAGGACGAGGACGACGGTCAGGGCGGCCAGGAGCAACGACCGGGTGAACGCATCGGCGAAGCCGGGGGCGCCGGGGATGCCGGTGTAGAAGCGGGCGGTGAAGCCGCCCTTCGCCGTCTTGCGGATCGTGAACAGCACCGATGCGGCGATCGGCACGACGAAGTACAGGCCGAGGACGACGAGGACGGCGATCCGCCAGACACCCGTCCCTCGGCGGCCGCGGCGGCCGGGCGACGGCGCCGCGACTCCCCCGGCGCCGGTCACCCCGGCGACCCCGGCGGTGCCGGAGGTGCCGGGGGTGCTGAGCGCGGTCACGACAGCCACCGCTGCGTGCGCCGCTGCACCCAGGCGTAGAAGGCCATCACGACGCCGATCAGCAGCATCATGCCGAGCGCCAGCGCCTTGCCGATGCTCTCCGAGCCGACGACGACGTTGCTCGACAGGGCGTCGGAGATCTGCAGGGTGACCAGCGGGATGCTGCTGCCGACGAGCGCATACGCGGTGGCGTACGCGGCGAACGCCGAGGCGAACAGCAGCATCGTCGCGCCGATCACCGGCGGCGCCAGCACCGGGCCGCCGACGTACCGCCAGTACTGCCAGCCGCTGGCACCGAGGTTGTCCGCCGCCTCCCGCCATTGCGGCCGGAGGGCCTCGAGAGCAGGCGTGATGGTCAGGAGCATCAACGGGATCAGGAAGTAGAGGTAGACGAGCGCGAGCCCCGCTATCGAGAAGAGCGAGAAGCCGCCCAGACCGATGCCGAGCGTGTTGGTCAGCCACAGGGTCAGCACCCCGGCGTTGCCGATCGTCGCCAGGAACGCGAACGCGAGGGGGACGCCCCCGAAGTTCGCCAGCACGCCGGAGGCGGTCAGCACGAGACGCCGCAGCAGCAGGTTGCGCCGGGTGCGCAGGATGGCCACCGCCAGGGCCAGCCCCAGGACGGCGCCGATCACAGCGGTGATCACGGACAGCTCCAGGCTGCCGAGGTAGGCGCGGCGGTAGGGGCCCCTGGTGATCGCCATGAGCGACGCGGTCGACCACGACGTGGTGAAGGTGTTGGGATCCGTGGCCCGGAACGCCTCCACCGCGACCACCACGACGGGAAGCAGCAGGAACACCGCGACGTAGAGGAAGAACGGCGCGGCGCCGAGCGCGACGAGCGCGCGGCCGCGCCGGCCCCTGCTGCGAGGAGCCGGCGCGGCCGGTGCGGACTGTGCGGTACTCAGCCGGACATCTCCGCGTTCCAGCGGTCGGCGACCACCTTCTGTGCGGCCGTCTGCTGGGCCTGGGTCGGGAAGTCGACGCTGCCCTGCACCGGCGGGAGCGCCTTGAGGGCAGTGGGGTCAGCGGTGCCGGCCTTCTGCATCGCAGGCAGCCGGACGGGGCGGGACAGGCCCTTCAGCCAGATGTTCTGCCCCTCGTCGCTGTAGAGGAACTCCTCCCAGAGGCGGGCGGCGGCCGGGTGCGGCGCGAACTTGCTGATCGCCTGGTTGTAGAAGCTGCCGAACACGCCGTCGGTCGGGATGTTGACCTTCCACGTCACGCCGGTCTGCTGCAGCTTGCTGACCATGCCCGCGTTCACGTAGTCCCAGTCGATGGAGATGGGCGTCTCGCCGGTCTGCACCGTCGCGGGGGTCACCTCGACCGGGTTGAAGTTGCCGGACTTCTTCACCTTGACGAAGTAGTCGATGCCCTTGCCGATGTCATCGAGGCTGCCCCCGTTGGCCAGCGACGCGGCCCACACCCCGCTGAAGGCCGCGGTCGCCTTCGTGGGATTGCCGTTCAGCGCCACCTGCTTGGCGTACTGCGGGTCCAGCATCTGCTTGAAGCTGGTCGGGCAGACCTTCACCTTCTGGGTGTTGCACCCGATCGAGATGAAGCCGCCGTAGTCGTTGTACCAGTTGCCCTTCGCGTCCTTCTGGTTGTCCGGGATGTCGGCCCAGGTGGCCACCTGGTAGGGCGCGGTGAGGTTCTGCGCGGCGGCCTGCAGGGCGAAGGTGCTGCCCACGTCGAGGACGTCGGGCGCGCGGTCCTGGCCCTTCTGGCTGGTGACGGCGTTGATCTCGTCCGCACTGGAGCCGTCCGGCAACGCGCTGTTGATCTTGATGCCGTACTTGTCGGTGAACGCCTTCAGCATGGCCCCGTAGTTGGCCCAGTCCGGAGGCAGCGCGATGACGTTGAGCGTCCCCTCCTTCTTCGCGGCGGTGACCAGCGCGTCCATCCCGCCGAGGGCCTTCGCCGACGTGGCGGTCGCGGCGTTCCCACCGCTGGAGCTGCCGCCCGACCCGCTCGAGCCGCAGGCGGTGAGGGCCAGCCCGGCCGTGACGACCACGACGGCCGCTCGCAGGGTGCTTCGTCGCACGTGTCCTCCTGGTAGTGGTGCCCGCCGCGTCAGTGCCCGATTGGCACGGAGCGGGCGGCCTCGCCCGATTGTGACGGACGCGGAGCCACCCAGCGTGCTGGCTCCACACGAACGTGACCTGAGCGCCCCGTGAACTCTCAGCGGCCGGTGAACTCCGCCTTGCCCGGTCCGTTCTCGAGGAACGAGCGCATGCCGGTCTTCTGGTCCTCGGTGTCGAAGAGCTCGGCGAACAACCGGCTCTCCAGGGCCAGGCCCTCGGCGATGGGGCCGTCGAGACCCTCGTCGATCGCCTGCTTCGCCGCGGCCAGGGCCAGCGGCGGACCGGCGGCGAACTTGCGGGCCATCGCCGTCGCCGTGGCGTAGACCTCGTCGTCGGGGACGACGGCGTCGGCCAGGCCGAGCTCCAGGGCCTCCTCGGCGCCGACGTGGCGCCCGGTGAAGATCAGGTCCTTCGCCTTCGCCGGGCCGACCAGGCGGGCCAGCCGCTGCGTGCCGCCGGCGCCCGGGATGACGCCGAGCAGGATCTCGGGCTGGCCGATCTTGGCCGAGGCACCGAGTACCCGGAAGTCGGCGCACAGCGCCAGCTCGTAGCCCCCGCCGAGGGCGTACCCGGTGACCGCCGCGATGACCGGCTTGGGGATCCGCGCGACCTGGGTGAAGGAGGCGGTGAGCTCGCGGCCCCACGCCACCATGCCGGTGCCGTCGAGCTGCGACATCGCCTTGATGTCGGCCCCGGCAGCGAAGACACGCTCGCCGCCGTAGACGACGACCGCCCGGACGTCGTCCCGCCGCGTCGCCTCCATCGCCGCGACCCGGACCTCCTGGTGCAGCTGTTCATCGATCGCGTTCATCTTCGGACGGTCGAGCCGGATGGTCCCGACCCCGTCCTCGACCTGCAGCGTCACGAACTCCGGATCAGCCATGGGGGCACCCTAACCAGGGGTGCCCGGTCACGCCGCCCGTCGGGCGGCGAACCGGCCGCCGGTGCGCGTGAGCGACAGCGACAGCCCGAACGTCTCCGACAGCGCGGCCTCGGTGAGCACCTCGTCGGCCGGCCCCGCGGTCACCACCTCGCCGCCGCGCAGCAGCAGCGCGTGCGTGTAGCCGGGCGGGATCTCCTCGACGTGGTGGGTGACGAGCACCTGCGCCGGGGCGTAGTGGTAGCGGGCGAGGTCGGACAGCCGCGAGACCAGGTCCTCCCGGCCACCGAGGTCGAGCCCGGCGCCGGGCTCGTCGAGCAGCAGCAGCTCCGGGTCGGGCATCAGCGCGCGGGCGATCTGTACCCGCTTGCGCTCACCCTCGCTCAGCGTGCCGAAGGGCCGGCCGGCGAACGGCGCCACCCCCCACTGCTGCATGAGCATCCCCGCGCGGGTCAGGTCGTGGACGTCGTACCGCTCCCGCCAGCGCCCGACGACCGCGTAGCCGGCCGACACCACGACGTCGCCGGTGCGCTCCGACGGCTCGATCCGCTGGGCCAGTGCCGCGCTGGTGAGCCCGATCCGGGGACGCAGCTCGAAGACGTCGACCGCCCCGAGCGTCTCGCCCAGCAGCCGCACCTCACCCCGGGTGGGGTGCATCTGGGCGGCCGACAGCTGGAGCAGCGTCGTCTTCCCCGCGCCGTTGGGGCCGAGGACCACCCAGCGGTGGTCCTCCTCGACGGTCCACCCCACCCCGCGCAGGAGGAAGGTCTCCCCCCGGACGACGTCGACCCCGGTCATCTCGACGACCGCCTCGCGGACGGCTGCGCTGCCCCCGCCCACCCGACCGACGCTGCCCCCACCGATGCTCGACACACCCCCATCCAATCAAGCCGACGGCGGGCCCCTGCGCCCCGACGCGGCCGGGAGTTGGGAGCATTCCCCCGTGACCCGTCGTCCGACCGCTGACGTACTGCCCGGTTCCCCTGCTCCGCTCGGCGCGCACTGGGACGGGACGGGCACCAACTTCGCGCTCTGGGCGGCCGACGCGCACGCGGTCGACCTGTGCCTGTTCGACGCCGAGGGCCGCGAGGACCGCTACCGGCTCGAGGAGACGACCCACCAGGTCTGGCACGGCCGGCTGCCCGGCGTCGGCCCCGGTCAGCGCTACGGGTACCGCGTGCACGGCGCCTACGACCCGCTCTCGGGGCTGCGGCACAACCCGGCCAAGCTGCTGCTGGACCCCTACACGCGAGCCGTCGACGGCGACCTCGCCCTGCACCCGGCGCTGTTCGGCTACCCCGGCGACTCCGTCGACGGCAGCGTGCCCGACCGGCAGGACTCGGCCCCGTTCGTGCCCCGGAGCGTCGTCGTGCACGACCCCTTCCCCTGGGACGGCGACCGGGCCCTGCGCACGTCGTGGTCGGACACGGTGATCTACGAGGTGCACGTGAAGGGCGCGACGGCGCTGCACGCGGAGGTCCCCCCGCAGCTGCGGGGCACCTACGCGGGCCTGGCTCACCCGGCGTTCGTCGAGCACCTCACCTCGCTGGGCGTCACCGCCGTCGAGCTCCTGCCGGTGCACCACTTCGTCAGCGAGCCCCACCTGCTCCGCCGCGGCCTGTCCAACTACTGGGGCTACAACACGCTCGGCTACTTCGCCCCGCACGCCGCCTACAGCTCCTCGGGCAGCACCGGGGGCCAGGTCACCGAGTTCAAGACGATGGTCAAGAAGCTGCACGCCGCCGGGATCGAGGTGATCCTCGACGTCGTCTACAACCACACCGCCGAGGGCGACCACACCGGCCCGACGCTGTCGTTCAAGGGCATCGACAACCCGGGCTACTACCGGCTCGACGGCGGCAACCGGGCGCGTTACACCGACTACACCGGCTGCGGGAACACCCTCGACGTCCGGCGTCCGGCGGTGCTCGCGCTGCTGATGGACTCGCTGCGGTACTGGGCCACCGAGATGCACGTCGACGGGTTCCGCTTCGACCTCGCCTCGGCGCTGGCGCGCTCGATGCACGACGTCGACCGCCTGTCGGCGTTCTTCGACGTGGTGCACCAGGACCCGGTGGTCAGCCAGGTCAAGCTGATCGCCGAGCCGTGGGACGTCGGCCCGGGCGGCTACCAGGTGGGCAACTTCCCGCCGCCGTGGACGGAGTGGAACGGCCGGTACCGCGACACCGTCCGCGACGTCTGGTCGGGCGCGCACGTCGGCGTCCGCGACCTCGCCTACCGGCTCACCGGCTCCTCGGACCTGTACCGCTCCGACGGACGGCGGCCGTTCGCGAGCATCAACTTCGTGACGGCCCACGACGGGTTCACCCTCGACGACCTGGTCACCTACGAGCACAAGCGCAACGAGGCCAACGGCGAGGACAACCGCGACGGCGAGAGCCACAACCGCAACTGGAACTGCGGCGTCGAGGGGCCGACCGACGACGCCGGGGTGCGGACCCTGCGGGCACGGCAGGTGCGCAACCACCTGGCCACGCTGCTGGTCTCCACCGGTGTGCCCATGCTGACCGCCGGCGACGAGCTGGGCCGGACGCAGCGGGGCAACAACAACGCCTACTGCCAGGACAACGAGCTCAGCTGGCTGGACTGGAAGGACGTCGACGAGGACCTGCGCGCCTTCGTCGCCCGCCTGGTGCAGCTCCGGCACTCCGCCCCGGTCCTGCGGCAGGATGCCTTCTTCGAGGGCCTCGAGATCAAGGGCACCGAGCTGCCGGGCACCGGCGGCACTCGCGACCTCGCCTGGTTCGCCCCGGACGGCGGTCAGCTGACCACCGCCGACTGGTTCGACACCGGCCTGCAGACCCTCGGCATGTACCTCGACGGCCGGGGCATCCGGCACCGTGACCAGCACGGCCGGGGCGTCGTCGACGACTCCTACCTCGTGCAGCTGCATGCCGGCGCGGAACCGCTGACGGTGGAACTCCCCGGCCCGCCGTGGGCCGACGGCTACGAGCTCGTCGTCTCCACCGAGTACGCCACGGGTGCACCGCCGGAGACCACGATCATCTCGCCCGGGCCCGTCGAGCTCCCCGGCCGCACGGTCTGGGTGCTGCGGGTCCTGCGCCGGCCCTCGTGAACCGAGTTACTCCTGCGGCTGCTCGAAGGTGATGACGGTCCAGCCCAGGAGCAGCCGGTCGCCGTCGGAGAGCGGGTGGGCGACGCCCGGCTCGAGCTGGGTCCACTCGGTGGCCTCGGGCCCGGCGACGTGCGTGCCGTTCAGGGAGCCGAGGTCGACCAGCGACACCTCGCGGCCGTTGCGCTGCAGGGCGGCGTGGGCCGAGGAGAGCACGTTTTGGGTGTCGGCGATCGGCACGGCGCGGGCCGAACCGCTGGTCACGAGCTCGTGGTTGTCGGGACGACGCCCGAGCACCAGGTCCTCGTCGACGGTGACGACCATGCCGTCGTCGAACCGCAGCACCGGGGCCGCGGCGGTCTCGGGCCGCCAGAACGCCGTCTGCTCGCCGGAACTCGGCTGCGACGCAGCCGATTCGCGGGACGCGCCGAAGCCGGCGTCGGAGCCGGGGGTGAACGACGCCGCGGGGGTGGCGGTGGCCGGCGGCACGGCGGCGGACGCCGACGGCGCGGGGGTGGCCGTCTGGAGCAGCGCGCCCGAGCCGGGCACCGTGCCCTCGACGAGGTCGAAGGCGACCCCCGGGGACATCGGCGACGCGGCGCCGCCGGGGCCCACGTAGACGCTCTGGCCCAGCGGGAACCCGGAGGCGAGCGTGCCGCCGTCGACCGACGAGCCGGAGACCGGCACCCCGTCGACCGACGGCTGCCCCTTCCCGGACCACAGCGCGACGCCGGTGCCCGACGGGTCCGCGAGGACGAGGGCGAAGGACGCCGAACCATGGGCGAGCGAGCTCACCTGCCCGGCGACGGCGGACAGCACGCGGTCGGCACCGGGACCCGACACGCCCAGGCAGGCGTGCAGGGCCGCGACGAGGGCGGGCGAGCCGGGCGCGTCGACCCAGAGCAGGGCGCCGCCGCGGCGGGCGACGACGGCGTCTCCGGGGAGGACTTCACAGCGGTCGGGCATGGCCTCCAGCCTAGTGATCCGACGGCGTTCTGGCCGGGCGCACCCTTCCGCCACGCCGGGTGATCACCGACTCACCCGGGGCGGATGGGGCCTGCGCGCCCGGAGTGCGGGGAGCGGCGGACTCAGGCACTCGTCACCAGTCCCAGCTCGGCCGGGTCGGCCAGGTACTCCGAGTGCGGGAGCACCCGCACCGTGTAACCGAACGCCCCGGTCCGCTCCAGCGGGATGGTGGCGGTGAACCAGTGCCTCGAGCCGTCGGTGTGCTCGTGCTCCATCGGCAGGGTCGTCACCTCGTGCAGCCCGTCGGAGTCGTCGACCCGGCCGTAGGCGGCCTGGACCTCGACATCCGAGGGCGTGAGACCCGGCAGCTCCACCTCGGCCCGCAGCGCCAGGGTCGTCCCGATCTCGGGGGTGTCGCCCGCTCCCGTCGCCTCGACGTGGGCGACCCGCACGGTGGACCAGTTCTGCACCAGGTGCGACCGCCACGACGCCTCGTGGCGCGCCGGCGTGAACCCCTCGGTGGCCATGACCCGCGCCGACCCGGCCGCCGGGACGTACAGCGCCCGGACGTAGTCGCGCACCATCCGGGTGGCCAGCACCTTCGGCCCGGTCTCCCGCAGGGTGTGCCGCACCATCTCGACCCAGCGCGCGGGCACGCCGTCGCGCGCGGTCTCGTAGAAGCGCGGCAGCACCTGGTTGCTCAGCAGGTCGTAGATGGCGCGCGCCTCGACCTCGTCCCGCCGGTCGGCATCCGCCACGCCGTCGGCGGTCGGGATGGCCCAGCCGTTCTGGCCGTCGAACCACTCGTCCCACCAGCCGTCGCGGATCGAGAGGTTCAGCCCGCCGTTCAGCGCGGCCTTCATGCCCGAGGTGCCGCACGCCTCCAGCGGCCGCAGCGGGTTGTTCAGCCAGACGTCACAGCCCCAGTACAGGTACCGGGCCATGCCGATGTCGTAGCCGGGCAGGAAGGCGATGCGGTGCCGGATCTCGGGATCGTCGGCGAAGGCCACCATCTCCTGGATGAGCTTCTTGCCGCCGTCGTCGGCCGGGTGGCTCTTGCCCGCGATGACCAGCTGGATCGGCCGCTCCGGGTCCAGCAGCAGCGCCTTGAGCCGCTCGGGGTCGCGCAGCATCAGCGTCAGCCGCTTGTACGAGGGCACCCGGCGGGCGAAGCCGATGGTCAGGACGTCGGGGTCGAACGCCGTCTCGGTCCAGCCCACCTCGGCCTCGGTCGCGCCGCGGGAGAGCGCGGTCTCGCGGATCCGGCGGCGCACCTCATCGACCAGCCGGGCGCGCAGCGTCCGGCGGATGGCCCACAGGTCGGTGGCCGCGATCGTGTCGACGCCGTCGAAGTGCACCGGCCCGTCGACCTCGACCGGGTCGCCCTGGCTCGAGGTCTGCGTACCCATGTCGAGCAGCTCGCGGGCGGTCCACGTCGGTGCGTGCACGCCGTTGGTGATCGAGCCGATCGGGACGTCGTCCTCGTCGAAGCCGGGCCACAGGTCGGCGAACATGCCGCGGCTCACCCGGCCGTGCAGCTGGCTCACGCCGTTGGCCCGCTGACCGAGCCGCAGGCCCATGTGGGCCATGTTGAACTTGGCCGGGTCCTCCTCGGCGCCGAGGGCAAGCAGCTGGTCCAGCGGCACGCCGAAGCCGGCGAAGTAGCGCTCGATCAGCGCCCTCGGGAACCGGTCGATGCCGGCCGGCACCGGGGTGTGGGTGGTGAACACCGTGCCGGCGCGCACCGCCTCGAGCGCCTCGGCGAACGTGAGCCCGTGCGTCTCGATGAGCTCGCGGATGCGCTCCACGCCCTGGAAGCCCGCGTGCCCCTCGTTGGCGTGGAAGACCTCCGGCACGGGCGTGCCGGTGAGGCCGCAGTAGGCGCGCAGCGCCTTGACGCCGCCGACGCCGAGCAGCATCTCCTGCCGCAGCCGGTGGTCCTCGTCGCCGCCGTAGAGCCGGTCGGTGACCAGGCGCTCGGACGGCGCGTTCTCCTCGATGTCGCTGTCGAGCATCAGCAGCGACACCCGCCCGACCTGCGCCCGCCAGACGTGCGCGTGCAGGGTGCGGCCCTCGGGGAGCGGCACCGAGATGACGACGGCCGAGCCGTCCTTCTCGCGCAGCAGCTTGACCGGCAGGCCGTGCGGGTCGAGTGAGGGGTAGTGCTCCAGCTGCCAGCCGTCGGCCGACAGGCCCTGGGTGAAGTAGCCGGCGCGGTAGAGCAGGCCGACGCCGATCAGCGGGACGCCGAGGTCGGACGCCGCCTTGAGGTGGTCACCGGCCAGGATGCCCAGGCCGCCGGAGTACTGGGGCAGCACCTCGGTGATGCCGAACTCGGCGGAGAAGTAGGCGATGCTCGCGGGCGCCTCCTTCCCGAGCGACTGGTACCAGCGCGGCGTCGTCAGGTACTCGTGCAGGTCGTCGACCGCGTCCTGCAGCCGGCGGACGAACTTGCGGTCCTTGGCCAGCGCCGCCAGCCGCTCGGCCGAGACCTCGCCGAGGACCCGGACCGGGTCACCGCCACAGCTCTGCCAGAGCGCCGGATCGAGGGTCTCGAACAGGTCCCGCGTCTCCGGGTGCCACGACCAGCGGAGATTCATCACCAACTGGGAGAGGGGCGTCAGAGCCTCGGGCAGGGCCGCACGGACGGTGAACCTACGAAGGGAGCGCACCCGGAGGAGCCTAACCAGCTCCCCGGGTAATGCCAGGCGATCGAAGAGTTCTCCCGCCGCCGGTCACACGGTCCCCGTGCGCCCCAACCGGGTGGGGCGCACGGGGCGCACCGGTGGCCGAGGTGCTGGTGGGACGGGACCTCGATAGCGTGGACCCGATGAATGGCCGCGCTGACCTCCGCCTCGGCATCACCGATGTCGCCCCCGTCGTGTCGTGCGGCGCCTTCTCGGCGCGCGCCGTGGTGGGTGAGCACCTGCCGATCACCGCCACCGTCTTCCGGGAAGGCCACGACGCCGTCGCGGCGAACGTGGTCTGGGAACCCGCGGCCGGCGCTCCCGCGGGGCCGTGCCCGCTTCTGCGCATGGAGAAGTTCGGCCAGGAGCCCGACCGGTGGCTGGCGACCGTGGTGCCCGACCGCGAGGGCCTGTGGACCTTCCGGATCGAGGCGTGGAGCGACCCGCTGGCCACGTGGCGGCACGCCGTGGAGGTCAAGGTCGAGGCGGGCCAGGGGCCCGACGACCTTGCCAACGACCTGGAGGAGGGCGCCCGGTTGCTCGACCGGGTGGCCGCCGAGGCCTCCGGCGAGCAGCGCGACGCCGTCGTCGCGGCCGCGGCCGCCCTGCGCGACACGACGCTGGAGCTCACCTCCCGGATCGCGCCGGCGCTGACCCCGTCGCTGCAGCAGTACGTGCACGACCACCCGGTGCGCGAGCTGGTCACCCGCTCCCCCGCCTACGAGGTCTTCGTCGACCGGCCGCGGGCGCTCTACGGCTCCTGGTACGAGTTCTTCCCCCGCTCCGAGGGGCCGGTCGTCGGTGACGTCGCCACGCACGGCACCTTCGCCGACGCGCAGGAGCGGCTGCCCGCGATCGCCGGGATGGGCTTCGACGTCGTCTACCTGCCGCCGATCCACCCGATCGGCACGGTCAACCGCAAGGGCCGCAACAACACCCTCGCCCCCGAGGCCGACGACGTCGGCTCACCGTGGGCGATCGGCAGCGCCGACGGCGGTCACGACGCCGTGCACCCCCAGCTGGGCACGATGGCGGACTTCCGGGCCTTCGTCGACCGCACGCGGGAGCTGGGCATGGAGGTGGCGCTGGACTTCGCGCTGCAGGCCGCGCCCGACCACCCGTGGGTGACCAGCAACCCCGAGTGGTTCACCACCAAGCCCGACGGCACCGTCGCCTACGCCGAGAACCCGCCGAAGAAGTACCAGGACATCTACCCGATCAACTTCGACAACGACCCCGAGGGCATCTACGCCGAGTGCCTGCGGGTGATCCGGGTGTGGATCGAGGCCGGCGTGCGGATCTTCCGCGTCGACAACCCCCACACCAAGCCGCTGAACTTCTGGCACTGGCTGATCTGGGAGGTCAAGAAGACCGATCCCGACGTGCTGTTCCTCGCCGAGGCCTTCACCCGGCCGGCGATGATGCACCAGCTGGCCCGGATCGGGTTCACGCAGTCCTACACGTACTTCACGTGGCGCACCGCGCGCGGCGAGATCGAGGACTACGGCCGCGACCTGGCCGGCACGGCGCACTACATGCGGCCGAACTTCTTCGTGAACACGCCCGACATCCTGCACGAGTCGCTGCAGTTCGGCGGCCCGCCGATGTTCAAGATCCGGGCCGTCCTCGCCGCGATGATGAGCCCGACCTGGGGCGTCTACTCGGGTTTCGAGCTGTTCGAGCACGTCGCCGTCCGGCCGGGCAGCGAGGAGTACCTCGACAGCGAGAAGTACCAGCTCCGGCCGCGGGACTGGGCGGCGGCGGAGGCCTCCGGCCGCAGCCTCGCCCCGTACCTGCGCCGGCTCAACGAGATCCGCCGGGCGCACCCGGCGCTCCAGCAGCTGCGCACGCTGACGTTCCACGCCGTGGACAACCCGAACCTGCTCTGCTTCTCCAAGACCGACCCCGGGTCGAACGACGCCGTGATCGTGGTGGTCAACCTGTCCAGCCACCACACCCAGATCGGGACGACGGCGCTGGACCTGCCGGCGCTCGGGCTGGACTGGCACGAGCGGTTCGGGGTGGCCGACGAGCTCACCGGCGCCCGCTACGACTGGGGCCAGTTCAACTACCTGGAGCTCGATCCGTACCGGGAGCCCGCGCACGTCTTCGCGGTCACGTTCCCCCGCCCGGTGCACTTCCCTCCCCCGGTCGCCTGACCGCCCCCCGACCGCACCCGCGACGCAACGAGGGACTGCCTCCACCGATGAACTTTCCCGTCCCCGCCTCTCCCCCCAGCGACTCCGCGCTGCCGCCGCCCGGCACCGACCCGGAGTGGTACAAGCGCGCCGTCTTCTACGAGGTGCTCGTCCGCGGCTTCGCCGACAGCAACGGCGACGGCGTCGGCGACCTGCGCGGCATGATCGACAAGCTCGACTACCTGCAGTGGCTCGGCGTCGACTGCCTCTGGCTGCCGCCGTTCTTCGCCTCGCCGCTGCGCGACGGCGGGTACGACGTCAGCGACTACACGGCGGTGCTGCCGGAGTTCGGCGACATCGAGGACTTCAAGGAGTTCCTCGACGCGGCCCACTCCCGGGGCATGCGCGTGATCATCGACTTCGTCATGAACCACACCTCGGACCAGCACCCGTGGTTCCAGGCCAGCCGCAACGACCCCGACGGCGAGTACGGCGACTTCTACGTCTGGGCCGACGACAACACCGGCTACGCCGACGCGCGGATCATCTTCGTCGACACCGAGGTGTCGAACTGGACGTTCGACCCGGTGCGCAAGCAGTACTTCTGGCACCGCTTCTTCTCGCACCAGCCGGACCTCAACTTCGAGAACCCGAAGGTGCAGGAGGCGATCATCGACGCCCTGCGCTTCTGGCTGGACCTCGGCATCGACGGCTTCCGGCTCGACGCCGTGCCCTACCTCTTCGAGGAGGAGGGCACCAACTGCGAGAACCTGCCGAGGACCCACGAGTTCCTCAAGCACGTGCGCAAGGTGGTCGACGCCGACTACCCCGACCGCGTGCTGCTCTGCGAGGCCAACCAGTGGCCCGCCGACGTCGTCGAGTACTTCGGCGAGAACGGCGACGAGTGTCAGATGGCCTTCCACTTCCCCGTCATGCCGCGCCTGTTCATGGCCGTCCGCCGGGAGCAGCGCTTCCCGATCTCGGAGATCATGGCCCAGACGCCGGACATCCCGGAGAACTGCCAGTGGGGCGTCTTCCTGCGCAACCACGACGAGCTCACGCTCGAGATGGTCAGCGACGAGGAGCGCGACTACATGTGGGGGGAGTACGCGAAGGACCCCCGGATGAAGGCCAACATCGGCATCCGCCGCCGGCTGGCCCCGCTGCTGGACAACGACGCCAACACCCTCGAGCTGTTCAACGCGCTGCTGCTGTCGCTGCCCGGGTCGCCGGTCCTGTACTACGGCGACGAGATCGCCATGGGCGACAACATCTGGCTCGGTGACCGCGACGGCGTCCGCACCCCGATGCAGTGGACCCCCGACCGCAACGGCGGCTTCTCCACCGCCGACCCGCAGCGCATGTACCTGCCGCTGAACCAGGACCCGGTCTACGGCTACCAGGTGACCAACGTCGAGTCCCAGCTGCGCAACACGACGTCGATGCTGCACTGGATCCGCCGGATGATCGCCGTCCGCAACCAGCACCCGACGTTCGGCCTGGGCAGCTACGCCGAGGTCGGCTCGCGCAACCCGACGGTGCTCTCGTTCGTGCGCGAGTTCGGCGACGACCTGGTGCTCTGCGTCAACAACCTGTCCCGGTTCCCGCAGCCGGTCGAGCTGGACCTGCGCCGCTTCGAGGGCTACACGCCGATCGAGCTCACCGGGCGGGTGGAGTTCCCGCAGATCGGCGTCCTGCCCTACATGCTCACCCTGGCCGGGCACGGCTTCTACTGGTTCGAGCTGGCCAGACCCGCCGAGACGCCGACCGAGGAGCACGAGGACTGGGAGAGCGCCACGTCCAGCGCGGTCGCCGACACGCTGCTGGCCGCCGGCGTGGTGAGTGCGGCCGAGGAGATCCCCGGTGACAGCGACACCCGCGAGAGCGGCGACCAGGGGGGAACGTCATGAAGGCCCTGACCGATCTGTTCCGCGAGTGGATGCCGCACCAGCGCTGGTTCGGCGGCAAGGGCCGCGAGTGGGCCGACGTGACCGAGGACGGCTTCTTCCTCGACCGGGGCAACCCGGTGCTCTCGGTGCACCGCGTCCGCGTCAGCTACACCGACGGGGCGCACGAGGTCTACCTGGTCCCCCTGTCCTGGCGGGACCACCCGGCCGAGGACCTCTCCTCGGCGCTGGTGGGCGCGGTGCTCAACGACGGGCGGGAGACCTACGCCTACGACGCGATGCGCGACCGCGAGGCCACCGCGCCGTGGCTGATCCACCTGGTCAACGCCTCGACCATCGGCCCGATGCACTTCCACCCGGCCGGCGTCGCCTACATCCCGGAGGGGCTGCCCGGCGACATCGTCTCCACCGAGCAGAGCAACACCTCGCTGGTCTACGGCCAGGAGGCGATCCTCAAGCTGTTCCGGCGGCTCGAGCCCGGCCTCAACCCCGACGTCGAGATCCACGCGGCGCTGCGGCAGACCGACAACGCCCACATCGCGCCGCTGCTCGGGCACATCGAGATCGACGACGACGACCCGGCCACACCCCCGGCGACCGTGGCGATGCTGCAGACGTTCGTGCCCAACGCGAGCGACGGCTGGCGGCTGGCCACGGCGAGCGTGCGCGACCTCTACGCCGAGGGCGACCTGCACGCCGACGAGGTGGGGGGCGACTTCGCCGCCGACAGCGAGCGGCTGGGCGCGGCGACCGCCTCGGTGCACGCCGACATGGCCGCCGTCCTGCCGACCGAGCCGGCCGGCGAGGACTGGTACGCCACCGTCGCGGCGCAGATGGGCGAGCGCCTCACGGCGGCGATCGAGGTCGTCCCGCAGCTGGCCGAGCACGCCGACGGGCTGCGCGCGCTCTACGCCGCCGTCGCGGACAGCCGCGAGCCCGTCGTCCGCCAGCGGGTGCACGGCGACCTGCACCTGGGCCAGGTGCTCCGGACGGCGACCGGGTGGATCGTCCTGGACTTCGAGGGCGAGCCGGCCCGCTCGCTGGCCGTCCGCCGCGAGCTGGACAGCCCGCTGCGAGACGTCGCCGGGATGCTGCGCAGCTTCGACTACGCCGCGCGGCACATGCTCGTCGAGCAGCCCGACGACCCGCAGCGCGCCTACCGCGCCCAGGAGTGGGCGGCGCGCAACCGCGCTGCCTTCTGCACCGGCTACTCCGAGGCCAGCGGGCTGGACCCGTGCGGAGAGTCCCCGCTGCTGCGGGCCTTCGAGGCGGACAAGGCGGTCTACGAGTGCGTCTACGAGGCGCGCAACAGACCGCACTGGCTGATGATCCCGCTGAACTCGCTGGCCAGGATCGCCGGCCAGGACTGACGCGGCCCCCGACCGAGCACACGCAGACCCAGAGGACGGCGAGACGATGACGACCGAGGACCGAGGCGATCGCCCGGCGGCCGAAGCACCCGCCGAGCAGGCCACCGCGCGGACGACGAAGAAGGCAGCACCCACCACGAAGGCGGCCGCCGCGAAGAAGGCCGCACCGACCAAGCAGGCCGTCGCGAAGAAAACTGTCGCGAAGAAGGCTCCGGTCAAGAAGGCCGCACCGGTGAAGGCGGCCGCCGCGGCCACGGCGGCGAAGAAGGCCGCGCCGGCCCGGAAGGCCGCCGCGAAGAAGGCTCCCGCCGCGGAGGTCGCCGCCGCGCCCGTGGTTCCTCGTGAGCCGACCGGCGACGAGGTCCGCGCGGTCGTCGAGGGCTGGTCGCACGATCCGCACGCCGTCCTCGGCGCGCACGAGGTGGCCGACGGCTGGGTCGTGCGCACCCTGCGCCCCGACGCCACGTCGGTCACGGTCCTCGACGAGGACGGTGCGCGCTACCACGCCCGGCAGCTGCACGCCGCCGGCGTCTACGAGGCGCGGCTGCCCACGCAGCCCGGCGACTACCGCCTCGAGGTCGCCTACAGCGACGGCGGGAACGGCACCACCGCCCACACCGTCGACGACCCCTACCGCTGGCTGCCCACCCTCGGCGAGCTGGACCAGCACCTGATCCGCGAGGGCCGCCACGAGCGGCTGTGGGAGGTGCTCGGCGCGCACGTGCGGCGCTACGACACCCCGCGCGGCCGGGTCGAGGGCGTGTCCTTCGCCGTGTGGGCGCCCAACGCCCGCGGCGTGAGGGTGACCGGCGACTTCGACTACTGGGAGGCCCGCGCCTACCCGATGCGCTCGCTGGGCTCCTCCGGCGTGTGGGAGATCTTCATCCCCGGCGTCGCCGTCGGCAGCCGGTACCGGTACCACGTGCTGGGCGCCGATGGCGCGTGGCGGGAGAAATCCGACCCGATGGCCTTCGCCACCGAGGTGCCGCCGCTCAACGCCTCCGTCGTCACCGAGTCGACTCACGAGTGGGGCGACGACGCGTGGCTGGCCGACCGGGCGCGAGCGGGCTGGCACGAGCGGCCGGTGAGCGCCTACGAGGTGCACGCCGGCTCCTGGCGGCAGGGGCTGTCCTTCCGCGAGATGGCCGACGACCTCGTCGACTACGTGGTGGCCGCCGGGTTCACGCACATCGAGTTCATGCCACTGGCCGAGCACCCGTTCGGCGGCTCCTGGGGCTACCAGGTCACCTCGTACTACGCGCCGACCGCGCGGTTCGGCAGCCCGGACGACCTGCGCTATCTCGTCGACCGGGCCCACCAGGCCGGCATCGGCGTGATCGTCGACTGGGTGCCCGCGCATTTCCCGAAGGACGACTGGGCCCTGGCCCGCTTCGACGGCACCCCGCTCTACGAGCACGCCGACCCCCGTCGTGGCGAGCAGCTGGACTGGGGCACGTACGTCTTCGACTTCGGCCGCTCCGAGGTGCGCAACTTCCTCGTCGCCAACGCCCTCTACTGGTGCAAGGAGTTCCACGTCGACGGCCTCCGCGTCGACGCGGTGGCCTCGATGCTCTACCTCGACTACTCGCGCACCGAGTGGGTGCCCAACATCCACGGCGGCCGGGAGAACCTCGAGGCGGTCGCCTTCCTGCAGGAGATGAACGCGACCGTCTACCGCGAGGTGCCGGGTGTGATGACGATCGCCGAGGAGTCGACGGCGTGGCCGGGCGTCACCCGCCCGACCCACCTCGGCGGCCTGGGCTTCGGCTTCAAGTGGAACATGGGCTGGATGCACGACTCGCTGGCGTACATGCAGCGGGCGCCGGTGCACCGCAGCTACCACCACGGCCAGCTGACGTTCTCGATGATGTACGCGTACTCCGAGAACTACGTGCTGCCGATCAGCCACGACGAGGTCGTCTACGGCAAGGGCTCGCTGCTGCGGAAGATGCCGGGTGACCGCTGGCAGCAGCTGGCCAACCTGCGGGCCTACCTCGCCTACATGTGGGCCCACCCGGGCAAGCAGCTGCTGTTCATGGGCAGCGAGTTCGGTCAGGACGCGGAGTGGGCCGAGAGCCGGTCGCTGGACTGGTGGCACCTCGACGACCCGGCGCACCGCGGCATCCTGCAGCTGGTCACCGACCTCAACGGCCGGTACAGGGAGCTCGACGCGCTCTGGTCGCTGGACGTCGACCCGTCCGGCTTCCAGTGGATCGACGCGAACGACGCGTCGGGCAACGTGCTGTCCTTCCTGCGGTACGGCAAGCCCGAGCCGGCCGGTGCGGCCGGCACCGGGACCGACGACGTCGTCCCCTCCGGGTCCGCCCTCGCGTGCGTCGCGAACTTCGCGGGGACGCCGCACCAGGGCTACCGGATCGGCCTGCCGCGCGGCGGGTACTGGCGCGAGGTGCTCAACACCGACGCCGAGGGGTACGGCGGTTCCGGGGTCGGCAACCTCGGCGGCGTCGAGGCGGTCGCCGAACCGTGGCACGGCCAGCCGTTCTCGGCCACCGTCGCCGCGCCCCCGCTGGGTACCGTCTGGTTCCTGCACGAGGGCTGATCGACCTCACCCCCGGGAGGGGCCCGGCCGCGATGAAGGAGCTGCTGCGCCGCGCGCTGCCGCTGGCCGTCGCCTGCCTGCTGCTGAGCGCGTGTGCCACCACCGCCGTCGTCGGCACGGCCTCTCCCGGGGCGGGTGAGCCCGTCGACGTCAGCGCCCGGGCCTTCCCGATCACGGGGGTCAGCACCACCCCGATCGACCAGTTCGCCCGGAACGCGCTGGCCGACCTCAACACGTTCTGGGCCGCCGCCTACCCGACGTTCTTCCACGGCGCGTTCACGCCGCTGGCGGGCGGCTACTTCTCGGTCGACTCGAAGCACCCGGACCGGGGTGCGTACCCGGCCACCGGGATCGGGTGCCGGCGCTCCCCTGCCTCCCCCGACTCGGTGTCGGGCAACGCCTTCTACGACCCGGACTGCGACTCCATCGCCTACGACCGCTCGCTGCTGCAGGAGCTGTCCACCGACTACGGCCGGTTCCTCGTCGCGGTGGTCATGGCGCACGAATTCGGCCACGCCATGCAGGGGCGCTTCGGCTTCGCCGCCTCCGGCCGGAGCATCCAGGACGAGACCCAGGCCGACTGCTTCGCCGGGGCCTGGACCCGATGGGTCGACGACGGCAAGGCGGCGCACGTCAGCATCCGGACGCCGGAACTCGACGACGTCGTCCGGGGCTTCCTGCTGCTGCGTGACCAGGTCGGCAGCGACCCCGGCGACACGCAGGCCCACGGCTCCTACTTCGACCGCGTCTCGGCCTACTACGAGGGCTTCACCGGCGGGGTCGGGTCCTGCCGCGACGATTTCGGGCCCGGCCGGGTCTACACGGCGGCGGCGTTCACCTCCGGCGCGGACTTCGTCAACCAGGGCAACGCCCCGTACCCCGACATCGTGACGTGGGTCGACATCACGCTGCCGCTGTTCTGGACGGGCGTGTTCCCGCACGCGTTCGGGAAGCCGTTCGCGCCGCCCACGATCCGGGCTTTCGACGGCACCGCGCCCGGCTGCCCCGGCCTCGGCGGCCGGAACCGCGACCTGGGGTACTGCCCGTCGGACACGACGGTCTACTACGACCGCCGCGACCTCATCCAGCCGGCCTACGCGAAGCTCGGCGACTTCGCCGTCGCCGCGGGCCTGTCCCTGCCGTACGCGCTGGCGGCCCGGTCCCAGGCCCATCTGTCGGTGGACGACGGCGCCGCGACCCGGTCGGCCGTCTGCGCGACCGGCTGGTACACCCACGAGTGGTACGCCCACGCGTTCACCGGCACCCTCGACGTGACGCTGAGCCCCGGCGATGTCGACGAGGCGGTCGAGTTCATGCTGACCTACGGGCGCGACCCGCACGTCTTCCCGAACGTCTCGACGACCGGGTTCCAGCTCGTCGGCGCCTTCCGCGACGGGTTCGTCAGTGACGGCGCCGCCTGCGGGATCGGCCGCTGAGGGGACGGCTCAGAAGAGGGCGGCGGTGAGCCGCCGCCGGGCCGCGCCGACCCGGGGGTCGTCGTTGCCGACCACCGCGAACAGCTCGACCAGGTGGGTGCGGGCCAGGTCGCGGTCCTCCCCCGCCGTGCGGGCGACCACGTCGAGCAGCCGGTCGAAGGCCGCCTCGACGTTGCCGGTGCCGAGCAGGAAGTCCGCCGCGCGGGCCTGCGCCGCGACGTCGTCCGGGGCGGCGTCGGCGGCGTCCAGCGCGTCCGGCCCGGCCTCCTCGGCGCGGCGGAACAGCTGCACCTGCTTGAGCGCCAGCCCCGCCTCGGGGTGGCCGGGCTCGGCGTCGAGGATCGACTGGTAGGCCGCCTCGGCGGCTGCGAGGTCGCCCCGCTCGAGCGCGGCCTCGGCGGCGTCCAGCCGCGGGTCCTCGATCTCCGCGACCTCGTCCGGTCCGGCGCCCGGCAGGGCGCCCCCGCTGGTGGCGGCGACCAGCTCGGTGACGAACTGGCGGGCCTGCTCCTCGGGGATCGCGCCGCTGAACTCGGCGACGAGCTGGCCCTGCCAGACGGCCTTGACCGCCGGGATGCCCTGCACCCGCAGGCCCTGCGCCAGCGCCGGGTTGGCGTCGACGTCGACCTTGGCCAGCACCCAGGAGCCACCGCCTTCGACGGCCAGCCGTTCGAGCACCGGGGAGAGCTGCTTGCAGGGCCCGCACCACTCCGCCCACAGGTCGAGCACGACCGGCACCTGGAACGACCGGTCCAGCACCTCGGCCTGGAAGGTCGCCTCGGTGACGTCGACGACGGCCGAGCCAGGAGCGCCGGCCGGGGCGGCCGCGCTCGGCGGCGGTGCGGACTGGGCGCGCTGGGCGGCGTCGGACCGCGCCTTCACCGCGGCGAGGTCGACGGCGCCGGCCATGGCTGCGGCCATCTGGGCCTGCTGGGCCTGCGCCCTCGGGTCGGGACGTCCGGGACGGGTGGGCTGCATGTCAGTCATGATTCCAGCAATCCCCTCGCGACGAGCGGGGGGCCGGAGGCTCCCCCGAGAAGCGAGTGCGGGGCTCAGCCCGACCGGGGGACGGCTCCTGGCCGCGGTGTCGTCCGGAGGACGACAATGTCATGGCCGGTGGCCCGCGAAGGAGACCACCTGCTGGAAGGTCGGCCGGTTCTGCCAGTCGATGTCCCGCACACCCACGACCCCGGCCGCGACCGAGCGGATGTCGTCGAGGTGCTTGTCGTAGGTCAGCCGGTCGACCGAGGAGACCTGCTGCTGGGCGAGCACCCGGCTGACGGCGGCCTTCAGCGACGCCCGCAGATCGGCGCGGCAGGTCGCGAGCGACCCGCCGCCGCAGTACGCCCGCGACCAGGCGCCCGGCTGGCTCTGCCCGGTGAGCCGGCCCAGGTCCTTGGCCACGTAGCCGTACCAGGCGACGCCGTTCCACGACGAGCCGATGCCCTGGCGCGGATGGTCGTCGAGCTTCTGGGGAAGGGCGTCCACCAGGCCGCCGAGCGTCCCGCGCAGCACGTCCTTGGCGACGGCGTGTTCGGTGCCCGCGGAGTCGGTGGACTGCCACCACGCGTCGAACAGTGCGACCGCGGCCTGGTCGTCGTAGGAACCGTTGCGGTCGGCGTCGATCCGGTGCGCCCCCCGCTGCAGCCAGCCGCGCAGCAACGCCACGGCACCGGCGGTCGCCGGGTCGTTGCCGACGACGTCGAGCAGGTGCGGCAGCGTGTAGGCCGCCCGGGAGTCGACGGTCGCCGCGTCCTGGACGGCGGCCACCAGCTTCGGCGTCGTCGCCCCTCCGGCGCGGGCGAGCGCCCCGACCCGGTCGGAGATCGCCAGGCTCCGGTAGACCGGGCCGTAGCCCCACTGGTCGTCGGCGGCGGTGAAGCCGGGCGCCTGCTTGTTGTTCCACGAGACGAGGTAGCCCGACGGCGGGTCGACCTGCTGGGGGTGCCGGGACGCGGCCAGCCAGCCCTGCCAGTCGTAGGCGGCGTCACCCCAACGCGGCAGGTTCTGGTCGACCCCGGCGGCCCGGATCGGCAGCCGGCCCGAGGAGAAGTACGCGATGTCCTTGTTGTCGGCGTAGAACCAGTTGAACGTGTAGTCGATCGCCGAGGCGGCCGTCGTGAACGAGGCGGCGTCCTTGGTGTGGCCGGGGTTGCCCAGCCGCTCGAAGCCGATCACCGAGTCGACCTCGCGGCCGTAGGTGCTGCGCTGGTGCACCAGCGCCACCGGCACCCCGTGCACGGTGGTGCGCAGCTGCACGATGCCGTGCCTGGTGCGCAGCACGAGGAAGCGGTACTGCTGGGGCGCACCCGGGGAGCCGGCGTTGGGCAGCGCGGTCTCCTGGTGCACGTGCCTGTCCATGGCGACGCAGCGGCTGCCGACGCGGTACCCCTCGGAGCGCACCGTCGCCGGGCCCCCGTTCGGGTCGCACAGCCGCTCGGCGACGGTGTCGACCAGGTCGCTACCGGCGCTGGTGGCCGACCAGGCGTAGTCGACCCCGCGGCCGAGCTCCACGACGACGCTCGTGCCGGCGAAGGAGACGCCGCGGGCGCGGATGCCGGGCGCGACCACGGCCTGCTCGGTCAGCAGCTGTGGGGCGTAGTAGCCGGTCTGCGGCCCGAACACGGCGACCGGGTGCCCGGTCGCGCTGCGGTTGCCCGCGACCAGCGCGGCGTTGCTCATCATGTCGGGCACGCCGCCGAGGTCCCAGGTGCCGAAGGGCCCGTGGAG
Source organism: Blastococcus sp. (assembly GCA_035999465.1). GTDB lineage: Bacteria > Actinomycetota > Actinomycetes > Mycobacteriales > Geodermatophilaceae > Blastococcus_B. The sequence continues at coordinate 28,459 of DASYGS010000001.1, forward strand.
GCGGAGCGGCCGGCTGGTCGTGGCCCGGCCGTCGAGAGAGTTGAGCGTCGGCGCCGGCACGGTCGCGCCACCGGCGTCGGCGCCGGTGCCGGGCGCGGTCGGGCCGCCGAGGTCGGGCATCGCGACGCCGGGGCGGCTCGGGTCGACGGGGCCGTTGCCGTAGGGCGTCCGGATGCTGGAGGTCGTCGGGGCCTGCGGGTCGCTCGCCCCGCGGAGGTCGTCGAACACGTGCCGGGCCTGCGTCGCCCCGAAGCGCCGCTGCAGCTGCTGGAGCCAGAGCGCGTTGGCGTACTCCGCTCCGCCGCCCTTGCCGAAGATGCCACCGACGAGCGAGGCGACGTAGACGATGTCCGCGCGCGTCCAGGGCTGGGGGGTCTTGTTCAGTGCCGCGTACTCGGCCGGGCAGTTCGGCCCGACGGGGCCGGCGGGGCACATCTGCCGCTGCGCGGCGTTGATGCCGGCGATGTAGGCGTCGACGGCGGCCAACAGCCGGGTGCCCTCGGCGCCGTAGCGCTTCGCGGCGCCGGTGACCTGCGCGGCCGCCTCGGCCGGCGTGTAGAACGCCGAGCGCAGCTGCTCCTGGTCCATCGCGACGTTGTCGGGGTTCGGGCCGAGGAACTCGGCGGCCCGGGCGGCACCGGCATGGCGGAGCACGTCCATGAGGAACATCCGGTCCTGCGTGCCGGCGTACCCCGAGCCGAAGGCGGCGTTCGTCCGGGTCGTGCCCTCGATGTAGGGGACGCCGAAGGAGTCGCGACGGATGACGACGCCGGCCTTCGGGCGCTCCACGCTGACCGCGGCGGCGTCGCTGAGGGTCAGCGGCGCGTCCTTGTAGAACGAGTCGAGCTGCTGCTGGCCGAGGTGCGCGAGGTCGGCGTGGTTGAGGGCGTCGTACATCTCGAGCTGGTCGGCGACGTTCTTCGGGGCGTTCTTGCCGTCGACCGCCCGGCGCCCCTGCGGATCACCGGCCGCCACGAGGGCGGCGTCCGCGGCCGTGATCGTGCCGGACTGGCCCGGCGGCAGGATGTTGCGCACCCCCGGGTAGTCCACCGGCGGGGCCGCGGCGGCGGGCGCCGTCAGGGCGCCCACCACCACCGCGCTCGTGACCAGCACCGCGGCGAGCCGCACGGGGTACCTCCGGGGTCCGGGAGTGTGTTGCCGTACCAACGACGGCGTTCCCGGAGGGTTACGCGGCGGTTACTAGAAGCGCGCCGGTTCCGTGTAGCTGCCCCACTCGGCCCGCAGGGCGTCGCAGATCTCGCCGAGGGTCGCCTCGGCCCGGACGGCGTCGAGCATCGCCGGCACCATGTTGGCCTCGGTGCGCCCGATCTCGACCATCCGCTGCACCGCCGCGCGGGCCGCGGCGTCGTCCCGGGTCGTCCGCCGGGCGGCGAGCTCGGCCTTCTGGTCGGTCTCGACCTGGTGGCTGACCCGCAGGATGTCGAGGGTGTCGTGGGCATCGACCGAACCGGTGAGGGTGTTGACGCCGACCACCTTCTTGTCGCCCTTCTCCAGCGCCCGCTGGTAGACGAACGCGGCCTCGGCGATCTCGCCGGTGAACCAGCCGTCCTCGATGCCGCGCAGGATGCCCGAGGTCATCGTGCCGTCGGCGCTCATGTCCTTGATGCGGGCGAAGATCTCCTCGGCCTGCCGCTCGATGTCGTCGGTCAGCGCCTCGACGTACCAGGAGCCACCGAGCGGGTCGGCCACGTTCATGACGCCCGTCTCCTCCATGATCAGCTGCTGGGTGCGCAGCGCGATCTGGGCGGCCTTGGCGCTGGGCAGCGCGAGCACCTCGTCGAGAGCGTTCGTGTGCAGCGACTGGGTGCCGCCGAGCACGGCGGACAGCGCCTCGACCGCCGTCCGGACGATGTTGTTGTCCGGCTGCTGCGCGGTGAGCGAGACGCCTGCGGTCTGGGTGTGGAAGCGCAACTGCTGGGCCTTGTCGGTGGTCGCGCCGTAGACGTCGCGCAGCCAGCGGGCCCAGATGCGGCGCGCGGCCCGGAACTTCGCGATCTCCTCGAAGAAGTCGAGGTGGGCGTCGAAGAAGAACGACAGGCCGGGCGCGAACTGCTCGATGTCCAGGCCGCGGGAGAGCCCGAGCTCGACGTAGGCGAAGCCGTCGGCCAGCGTGTACGCGAGCTCCTGCGCGGCGGTCGAACCCGCCTCCCGGATGTGGTAGCCGGAGACCGAGATCGGCTTGTAGGCCGGGATGTTCTGCGCGCAGTACTCCATCAGGTCGCCGATGAGGCGCAGGTGCGGCTCGGGCGCGAACAGCCACTCCTTCTGCGCGATGTACTCCTTGAAGATGTCGGTCTGCAGCGTGCCGTTGAGCCTGCCCAGGTCGACGCCCTGCCGCTCGGCCGCGACGAGGTACATGCAGAACACCGGCACCGCGGGCCCGCTGATCGTCATCGACGTCGTCGTCGAGTCCAGCGGGATGCCGTCGAAGAGCACGTCCATGTCGGCCGCCGAGTCGATGGCGACACCGCAGTGGCCGACCTCGCCGAGCGCGCGCGGGTCGTCGGAGTCCTTGCCCATGAGAGTGGGCATGTCGAAGGCGACGGAGAGCCCGCCGCCGCCCTCGGCCAGGATCATCTTGTAGCGCTCGTTGGTCTGCTGCGCGTTGCCGAACCCGGCGAACTGCCGGATGGTCCAGGCGCGCCCGCGGTAGCCGGTGGCGTGCAGGCCGCGGGTGAACGGGAACTCACCGGGGTAGCCGATCCGCTCGAACCCGGGGACGGCGGACTCGTCGGCCGGCCCGTACACGGGGTCGACCTCGACGCCGGAGAGGGTCGTGAAGTCGGCGTCCCGCACCTTCCCGCCCGCCAGTGCTGCGTCGTACCGCTGCTGCCACCGCTGCCGGGCGTCCTGGGTCATGCCTGTAGATAGTAGGACGTCCAACTATCCGGGGTCGACCGTTGGCGCCGTTTCCACGCCGGCGACGTCGCCGGCGCCCAGGCGCACCCTCCGGAGGACCTCGAACAACGTGTCGAGCTCGGCCGCGGGAAGGTCGCCCAGGCCGAAGTCGAGGCCGGTGAGGGCCTCGGTGGCCCGGTCGACGACCGCCCGACCGCGGTCGGTGATGCCGGCCAGCACGCCGCGGCCGTCGCTGGGGTTGGGCCGGCGGTCGACGTAACCGGCGGCGGCCAGCCGGTCGATCGCATTGGTGACGCTCGTCGGGTGGACCATCAACCGGCTGCCGATCACCTTCAGCGGCAGCTCGCCGGAGCGGCTGAAGGTGAGCAGCACGAGGACCTCGTAGCGCGCGAAGGTCAGCTCGTGCGGGCGGAGCACCTCGTCGAAGCGGGCGAGCAGGATCTGCTGCACGCGGAACACCGAGGTCGCCGCGCGCATCGCCGACGCGGGGCCGAAGCGCTGCTCCCAGGTCTGCGCGGCACGCTCGATCGGGTCGAAGGGCAACCCCAGCGGTCGGACCATGCTGAGAACGCTACCCAGGACCGCATCCGGCGCCGAGATCCGCCGGAGACCGGCAGACCAGTGCCCCCCAGCCGGCCGGAATCACGGCGATCGTGGCCGGGCGGAGGACAACGCCGGCTACGGCCGGCGGCTCGGGCCCACGACGCCGTGCTGCTGCAGGTGGGTGCGCAGTCCGTCGAGGTCGCCGGTCAGTTGGCCCTCCTGCAGCACCGCCGTCCCCCGCTCCGGGCGGTCGGGCAGGTCGACCTCGTAGCGGAAGGCGTCCGGATGCGGCGGGGCCGCCGCGGCCGCACCCCACGGCAGCCCGTCGACGGCGGCCTCGAGCCGCGTGGCGTCGCCGGCCGGGAGCTGGGCCGTGTCCAGCTCCGCCCCGAGGGCGACGTTGCCTGCAAAGCCGCCGACGCGGCGGATCCGGATGCGCACCGCCCTACAGTGGCACCTTCACCGTGTCCCAGGCCGCGGTCACGGCGTCGGCCTGCGCGCTCTGCTGCCCGTACGTCTGCTGCGCGTTGGCCAGCGTGAGCCGGGCGAAATCCTGGAACGTGGCTGTTGGCTGCAGCCGGTTGTCGCGCAGGGCGGCGTACCAGATCGGCCCGGCGGCGTCCCAGGCGTTGCCGCCCAGCTTGCTGGCCACCAGGTAGAACGCCCGGTTCGGGATGCCGGAGTTCGTGTGTACGTCGCCCTCGGCCACGTACCCGTCCATGTCGGCCGGCTGGTCGTCATGGGGGTTCGCGTGCCCGGGGTCCTTCATCGAGCGCAGGGCCGGCGCCAGCTGCGGGCCGACGATGTCTGAGCCGATGAGCCAGTCGGAGGTCTCCGAGGTCAGCCCCAGCGCCAGCTGCTTGACCTGGATGCCGAAGACGTCGGAGATCGACTCGTTGAGCGCCCCCGACTGGCCGGAGTAGACGAGGTTGGCCTCGTACTGCGTCACACCGTGGGTGAGCTCGTGGCCGATGACGTCGATCCCGGCCGTCGTCCGCGTGAGGAACTGGCCGTCGCCGTCGCCGAAGAACATGGCGTGGCCGTCCCAGAAGGCGTTGGGGTAGTTCTGGCCGAAGTGGACGCAGCCGTGCAGCGGCAGGCCCTGCCCGTCGATCGAGTCGCGGCCGAACGTCTTCCAGTAGTAGTCGTAGGTGTTCCCCAGGCCGTCGTAGGCCTCGGTGACGGCGACGTCGCCGGTGGGGTCCTGCCCCTCGTGGCGCACCACCTTGCCGAGCGTCTGGGTGGTGCTGTGGTTCTTGTCGTGGATGGTGCGGTTCACCTCACCGCCGATGCGGGCGAAGGTGACCGGCGCGGCGGACCGCCCACCGAGCCGCGAGGCGGCCTCGGCCCGGGCGATCCGGAAGCGGGTGTCGAGCGCGAGCGCATCCAGCGCCGCCGCCCGGACCGCGGCGTCCTCGGAGCGAGCCAGCTTGTCGAGCAACGACGCGGGCAGGATGCATCTCATCGGATCGTGGTCGCGCACTGTCTTCCCCCAGGTGTGCGGCGTGCCCGAACTCGCCGTCGAGCACGGGTTGGTCCTACCCGACCGCTGATCGGTCCCGGTGTCAACGACTTCCGGCGCGCACGGGTTCAGCCGGGTGGACGCAGCCGCGGCACCTGCCGCACCCCGAACACCTCGCGCAGCGCCACCCGCGCCGCCTGGTCGCCGCACTCCCCGTGCACAGCCGGGCCCGGCGGAGTCGCGGCCGAGGCGAGGTAGACACCCTGCAGAGGCGTCTTGTAGGTGTTCCAGCGGGGCACCGGGCGGGCCAGCATCTGGCGCAGCGACGCCTCGCCGTTGGAGATGTCGCCACCGACGTGGTTGGGGTTCCAGGCCTCCATCTGGACGGCGTTCTTCGTGACCCGCTCGACCACGGTGTCGCGGAACCCCGGGGCGAAGCGCTCGATCTGTTTCTCGATCGCCGTCGTCATGTCGACGTCCGAGCCGTGGGGCACGTGCACGTACCCCCAGAGGATGTGGCCGCCGGCCGGCGCCCGCGTCGGGTCGACCTCGGTCGGCTGGACGGCGAGCACGTAGGGCTTGTCGGTGATCCGGCCGGCGGCGGGTGCGGCCTCCCCCTCGATCGTCTCCTGCAGCGTGCCCGCCAGGTGGATCGTGCCCGCCCGGCGGACGTCGGGGTTGGTCCACGGCACCGGCTCGGAGAGCACCCAGTCGACCTTGAAGACGCCGGGACCGTGCTCGTAGCGCGACACCCAGCGCCGGTAGCCGTCGTTCACGCGGTCGCCGGCCATCGCGACGAACGCCCGCGGGGCGGTGTCGAGCAGGACCGCCGGGACGCCGGCGAACTCGCGCAGGTCGGTGACCTCGTGGCCGGTGACGACCTCGCCGCCCTGCTCCTCCAGCGCGGCGACCATCGCGTCGGCCAGGCGCTGCGAACCGCCCTCGATCAGCGGCCAGCCCACGTGGTGGGACAGCATGCCGAGCAGCATCCCGAGGGCCGCGGTCAGCGGGCGGGTGAGGTCGAGCATCCCGTGCGCGGCGGCCCCGGCGACCAGCGCCTGCGCCGCGTCGGTGTCGAAGTGCCGCTGGGCCAGCCACCGCACGTTCGGCAGCCCGGTGAGCCCGAAGCGGGTGATCGCCGCGGCACTGCGGGTGGGGGGCCGGCGCAGCCGGCTGGTCAGGAAGAAGTCGACGACGTCCTGGCCGTGCTCGACCAGCGGCCCGAAGAGCCGTCGGTAGGCCGCCGCGTCGGCACCCAGGCCCTCGGCTGTCTCCTCCACGGAGCGCCACGACAGCGCCGCCCGGCCGCCGTCGAGCGGGTGGGCGAAGTTGATCTCCGGCTGCACGAGCCGCACGCCCCGGGAGGCCAGGTCGAACTCGCGGAAGAACGGGGCGGCCGCGGCCATCGGCTGCACGGTGGAGCAGACGTCGTGGCGGTACCCGGGCAGCGTCAGCTCCTCGGTGCGGGTGCCGCCGCCGGCCCGGTCGCCGCGCTCGACGACCTGCACCCGCAGCCCGGCCGCGGCCAGGCGCAGGGCCGCGGCCAGCCCGTTCGGGCCGGCCCCGACGACGACGGCGTCCGGTTTTCCGTTCACCGCCCCATCCTCGCCGGGAAGGGTCGGCCGTGCGCGTTCAGAGCTGCTCGAGCAGCTGGTCCGCCGCGCGGTAGGGGTCGGTGTCGCCCGCGACGACCTTCTCGGCGAGCGCCGAGAGGGCCGCCGAGCCGTGCACGTCGCCCATCCGCTCCCGCAGCGCGCCCACCGCGATCGCCTCGATCTCGCGGGCGGCCCGCTCGGTGCGCCGCCGGTGGCCCTCTCCGGAGGACTCCAGCCACTGCCGGTGGTCCTCGATCTTCGCCAGCACCTCGTCGATGCCGTTGTCGGTCTCGCGGGCGGCCACGGTCCGGCAGATCGGCGGCCGCCAGCTGCCGGCCTCGGAGTGCCGGCCGCCGAGGGACTGCATGTAGCGGAGGTCGCGCACCGTCTGATCGGCGCCGTCCCGGTCGGCCTTGTTGACGACGAACACGTCGGCGACCTCGAGGATGCCGGCCTTCGCCGCCTGGATGCCGTCGCCCATGCCGGGCGCGACCAGCACGAGCGTGGTGTCGGCCAGCGAGGCGATCTCGAGCTCGGACTGCCCGACGCCGACGGTCTCGATCAGCACGACGTCGCAGCCGGCCGCGTCGAGCACCCGCAGCGCCTGCGGCGTGGCCCAGGCCAGGCCTCCGAGGTGCCCGCGGGAGGCCATCGACCGGATGTACACCCCGCCGTCCCCGGCATGGTCCTGCATCCGCACGCGGTCGCCGAGCAGCGCACCACCGGAGAACGGGGACGACGGGTCGACGGCGAGCACACCCACGCGCTTGCCGGCCGTACGCAGCGCGCGGACCAGGGCCGTCGTCGTCGTCGACTTGCCGACACCGGGCGAGCCGGTCAGGCCGATCACCTGCGCGTGGCCGGTGTGCGGCGACAGCGCCGCCGCCACCTCGCGCAGGGCGGGGCTGGCGTCCTCGACCAGCGAGATCAGCCGCGCGACCGAACGCGCACTGCCCTCCCGGGCCCCGTCGATCAGCGCCGGGACGTCGGCCGCCCGCCGACCACGCCGCCCGGACGGGGCGGTCGCGGTGGCGGTCTGGACGGCGGTTCCCTCCGTGGAGTCGGTCACCCGCGGGCGGGCACGTGCAGCACCAGGGCGTCGCCCTGACCGCCGCCGCCGCAGAGCGCGGCGGCTCCGACGCCACCGCCGCGGCGACCGAGCTCGAGGGCCAGGTGCAGGGCGATGCGGGCACCGCTCATGCCGACCGGGTGGCCCAGCGCGATCGCGCCGCCGTTGACGTTGACCTTCGCCGGGTCGACGCCGAGCTCCTTGGTAGAGACGATGCCGACCGCCGCGAACGCCTCGTTGATCTCGATGAGGTCGAGGTCCTTGGGGTCGATGCCCTCGCGCTCGCACGCCTTCGCGATCGCCCGCGACGGCTGCGTCTGCAGCGTGGCGTCGGGGCCGGCCACGACGCCGTGCGCGCCGATCTCGGCGAGCGGGGTCAGCCCCAGCTCGGCGGCCTTCTCCGCGCTCATGACGACGACGGCGCAGGCACCGTCGGAGATCTGGGACGCCGAGGCCGCGGTGATCGTGCCGTCCTTGGCGAACGCTGGCTTGAGCTTGGACAGGCTCTCCGCCGTGGTGTCGGCCCGGATGCCCTCGTCCTCGCGGAACTCGATCGGGTCGCCCTTGCGCTGCGGGATGTGCACCGGGGTGATCTCGTCGTCGAACAGGCCGTTCTTCTGCGCGGCGGCCGCCTTCTGGTGGCTGGCGGCGGCGAACTCGTCCTGC
>DASYGS010000003.1:0-37394 GCA_035999465.1 Blastococcus sp.
CGACGACCGGTACGACGACGGCTACCCGGCAGCGGCCTACCCGGCCGCCGGTTACGCCGACGACGAGCCGGTCGCCGAGCGGGCGGCCCCGGTGCGCGACCCCGAGCCGCTGGCCGTCCGCCGCGTGACGCCGGCCCGCCCGCTGGGCCTGGCGCCATCGGTGCCGGGTGGGTCGGCGAGCTCGCGGGCCGGTGGCTCGGCGGGCGCGTCCGCGGCCGGGCTCGCCGTCCGGGAACCCGTACCCGCTCCCGAGCCCGAGCCGGCCCCCGCCCCGAAGCAGCCCTACCGCATCACCACGCTGCACCCGCGCACGTACAACGAGGCCCGGACCATCGGTGAGCGGTTCCGCGACGGCATGCCGGTGATCATGAACCTCACCGAGATGGACGACGCCGACGCCAAGCGACTGGTCGACTTCGCCGCGGGTCTGTCCTTCGGCCTGCGCGGTAGTATCGAGCGCGTCACGGCGAAGGTGTTCCTGCTCAGCCCGCAGGACGTCGACGTGACGGCCGAGGACAAGGCGCGGATCCGCGAGGGCGGGTTCTTCAACCAGTCCTGAGGCCGCGCTGACGGGAACGGCACGCGAGGTGCCCTGGACGAACGAGGACCGTGTCTCTCTTCTGGAACATCGTGTCGTCGGTCCTGCTCGTCTTCCTCGTGCTGCTCTTCGCCCGGTTCATCGTCGACTGGGTGATGGTGCTGGCCCGCGGGTGGCGGCCCCAGGGCATCGTCGCCGCCGGCCTCGAGGTCGTGTACGCCACGACGGACCCCCCGCTCAAGGCGCTGCGCAGGATCATCCCGCCGCTGAACCTGGGGACGGTCCGGCTGGACCTCGGGTTTATGGTGCTCCTCATTGCCGTGTACATCCTGCGCGACGTCGCGTTGTCCCTCGCCGCCGCGTGACCGCCGCCAGCCCAGGGCGCCGCGCCGCCAGACGGGCACGATCCGTCGCCGCCCGTCCGACCACGTCCCCGTTCCTGTCGTCCCACCCGAGGTGAGCCCGTTGCCACTCACTCCCGCCGACGTGCACAACGTCGTCTTCAAGAAGCCCCCGATCGGGAAGAGGGGTTACGACGAGGACGAGGTCGACGCCTTCCTCGACGTCGTGGAGGCCGAGCTCGCGCGCCTGATCGAGGAGAACAACGAGCTGCGCGCCGTGGGCGGTCGCGCACCCGCCCGCGAGGAGCGGCCCGAGCCGGTGCAGGCCGCCGCGCCCGCGCCGGTCACCCCGCCGCCGGCCGCCCCGGCGCCGCCGCGCGAGGACGACAGCGCGCGGGCGTCGCGCATGCTGGCGCTGGCCACGGAGACGGCCGACCGGTACGTGAACGAGGCCAAGACGCAGTCCGAGCAGATGATCTCCAGCGCCAAGAACACCAGTGACCGGCTGCTGACCGACGCCCGCACCAAGAGCGAGCAGATGGTCACCGAGGCCAAGCACCGGGCGGAGACCATGCTCGGGGACGCCCGCACGCGCGTGGACACGATGGACCGCGAGGCCCGCGCCAAGGCCGCCGCGCTCGACCAGGACGCCGAACGCCGGCACGTCGAGGCCATGGGCAGCCTCGAGGAGAAGCGCAGCAGCCTGGAGCGCAAGATCGAGGAGCTCCGCACGTTCGAGCGCGAGTACCGCACCCGCCTGCGGTCCTACCTGGAGTCGCACCTGCGCGACCTGGACAGCCGCGGCTCGGCGGAGCCGGCCGCGAACAGCCGGCAGAACCAGCACGCCAGCGCGTGAGCGAGGCGGGCCGCGAGCCCCGCTGGATCGACGACAGGGCCCCCGGACACACGTCCGGGGGCCCTGTCGCCCGTCGGGGGCGCGCCGCGCGGCCGGGAGCCCTAGAGTCGGCGCGTGATCTTGGGTGCCGGACTGCTCCTGCTCATCGGCCTGGGCCTGCTGGTCGCCGGCGTCGTCACCGGTGTCACGGCCCTGTACTGGGCGTGCGTGGGCGTCTGCGTCGTGGCGGCCGTGCTGCTGTTCCTCGTCCGCCGCCGGCTGGCCGTCGAGCCCGCGGCCGCCGGCCGGGCGCAGGAGCCGACGATCACGCCGACGACGGTCGGTCCGAGCCGGCCGGAGGCAGCGGGGCCGGCCGGCGCCACCGAACCGTCGGTGGCGAAGGAGCAGGCGACCGCTCGGCGCACCACGGCCGCGCCCGAACCGGTCGACGAGCCCGTGCCGGTCGCCGCGCGCGAGCCAGAGCCGGAGCCGGAGCCGGAGCCGGAGCCGGAGCCTGCTTCGGTGCCCGGGCCCGGCGACCTGGACGAGGCTCCCCTGGAGGAGGTGGAGGTCACCGACCTCCTGCTCATCCTCGACCTGCACGACGAGGTGCTGGTCATCGACGAGCACCCGCGCTACCACCTGAGCGGGTGCGTCCACCTCACCGGCCGCACGACGATCCCGCTGCCGATCGACGAGGCGCGTACCGACGGGTTCACGCCCTGCGGCGCCTGCCGGCCCGACCGGCACCTCGCCGACGCGGTGCGCGCTCGTACCCGCACGCCCGAGAACTGACCCGCCCGGCGATCAGCCGGTCGCGCGGGCCAGCCAGAACCGGGCACCGGCCGGGCCCTCGATGCCCGGACCCTCACCCGGGGTCCCCGCGTGCACCCGGACGGCCAGGACCTCGGTGGCGAGGGCGCCGGAGTGCTCGGCCAGGGCCTCGGCCATCTGGACGACGACAGGGTCGGCCGCAGCGCCGTCGACGGTCCACCACAGCTCGATGCGGTCGCTGACGTCCAGGCCGCTGGTCTTGCGCGCCTCCTGCACCAGCCGGACGGCCTCGCGGGCCAGCCCGGCCCGCTCCAGCTCCGGGGTCAGGGTGAGGTCCAGGGCGACGGTGAGGCCGCCGCCACTGGCGACCGTCCACCCCTCGCGGGGGGTCTCGGTGACGATCAGGTCGCCGTCGGTGAGCGGAACGACGGCGCCGTCCACCTCGACCGTCGCCGTGCCGGCGCGGTAGGCCGCGGTCAGCTCGGCGGGGTCCGCCGCCGCGACGGCCTTCGCCACGGCCTGGACCTGCTTGCCCATGCGGCGCCCGACCGCCCGGAAGTCGACCTTCACGCTGACGTCGACCAGGTCGCCCCCGACCGCGCCGGAGAGCTCGACCATCTCCAGCACGTTCAGCTCGTCGGCCACCTCGGCGACCAGGTCGCGGGGCAGCGTGGCCCAGCCGGGCGCAGCCACCACCGCGCGGGCCAGCGGCTGGCGGGTGCGCACCTTGGCCGACGTCCGGGCCGACCGGCCGAGCTCGACCAGTCGCCGGACGAGCGCCACGTGCTCCCGCAGCGCGGGGTCGCGGGCGTCCTCGTCGACCGCCGGCCACGCGGCCAGGTGCACCGAGTCGGGGGCGTTGCCGCCGCGCAGCCCCGGGACGACGGCGCGCCCCCAGACCTCCTCGGTGACGAAGGGGGTGAACGGCGCCATGAGGCGGGTCAGCCCGTCGAGCACCTCGTGCAGCGTGCCCAGCGCCGAGGCGTCGCCGTCCCAGAAGCGGCGCCGCGAGCGGCGCACGTACCAGTTGGACAGGTCGTCGACGAAGCCGGCGATCAGCCGCCCGGCCGTCTGCGTGTCGAACTCCTCCAGGGCGGCGGTGACGCCCTCGACCACCGCGGCCAGCTCGGCCAGCGCCCAGCGGTCCAGCAGCGGGCGTTCCGCGCGGGGCGGCGGCGGGGTCGCCGCCGGATCCCAGCCGTTCGACTCGGCGTACAGGGTGAAGAAGCTCGCGGTGTTCCAGTAGGTGAGCAGCACCTTCCGCACGACCTCGGACAGCGTCTCGTGCCCGACCCGGCGGGCCGACCACGGCGAGCCGCCGGCGAGCATGAACCAGCGGACGGCGTCGGCGCCGTGCCGGTCCATCAGCGGGATGGGCTCGAGGATGTTGCCCAGGTGCTTGCTCATCTTCCGGCCGTCCTCGGCCAGGATGTGCCCGAGGCAGAGCACGTTCTCGTAGGAGCTCTTGTCGAAGACCAGCGTGCCGACGGCCATCAGTGTGTAGAACCAGCCGCGGGTCTGGTCGATCGCCTCGCAGATGAACTGCGCCGGGTAGGCGGCCTCGAACTGCTCCTTGTTCCGGTGCGGGGCGCCCCACTGGGCGAACGGCATCGAGCCGGAGTCGTACCAGGCGTCGATGACCTGGCGGACCCGGCGGTAGGTGCCCTCCTCCCCGGGGCGGGTGAAGGTCACGTCGTCGATGAACGGCCGGTGCGGGTCGAGGTCGGACAGGTCGCGGCCGGTCAGCTCCGAGAGCTCCGCCAGCGAGCCGACGGCGACCATCCGTGAGGGGTCGACGTCGTTGCGCCAGATCGGCAGGGGAGTGCCCCAGTAGCGGTCGCGGGAGAGCGCCCAGTCGACGTTGTTGTTCAGCCAGTCCCCGTAGCGCCCGTGCTTGATGTTCTCCGGGTACCAGTTGGTCTTCTCGTTCTCGGCGAGCAACCGGCCCTTGATCGCGCTGGTGCGGATGTACCAGGACGGCTGCGCGTAGTACATGAGCGGCGTGTGGCAGCGCCAGCAGTGCGGGTAGCTGTGCTCGTAGCGGAGCTCGCGCCACAGGACGCCCCGGGCCTTGAGGTCCTCGACCAGGGCGGCGTCGGCGGCCTTGAAGAAGTGGCCGCCGACCAGCGGCACGTCGGCCAGGAAGTGCCCGGTCGGGTCGATCGGGTTGACCACGGGCAGGCCGTACCCGCGGCAGACGGCGAGGTCCTCGGCACCGAAGGCGGGGGACTGGTGGACCAGCCCGGTGCCGTCCTCGGTGGTGACGTACTCGGCGAGGACGACGAAGTGCGACCCCTGCTCGGGCAGCGCGTCCTGCGGGAACTCCACGAGCTCGAAGGGCCGCTGGTAGTGGACGTACTCCCAGTCCCGCCCGGTGCTGCGGGCGAGGACCTCGGCGTCCTCCCCGAGCACCGCGGCCAGCAGCGGCTCGGCGACCACCACCGGGGTCGTGTCGGGGGAGTCCGCGCGGCGCGCCACGACGTAGGGGACGTCGGGGTGCACGGCGACCGCGGTGTTCGACGGCAGCGTCCACGGCGTCGTCGTCCAGATCAGCAGGTCGGCCCTGCCGGCCCACTCGCCGCTGGTGATCGGCAGCCGCACGTAGACCGACGGGTCGGTGAGGGTCTCGTAGCCCTGGGCGACCTCGTGGTCGGAGAGGCCGGTGCCGCACCGCGGGCAGTAGGGGGCCACCCGGTGGTCCTCGACCAGCAGCCCCTTCTCGAAGACCTGCTTGAGCGACCACCAGACGCTCTCGATGTAGGCGGGGTCCATCGTCCAGTAGGCGGTGGACATGTCGACCCAGTAGCCCATGCGCCGGGTGAGGTCGGTGAACGCGTCGACGTGCCGCTCCACCGACTCGCGGCACCGGGCGTTGAACTCGGCGATGCCGTAGCGCTCGATGTCGGGCTTGCCCGCGAAGCCCAGCTCCTGCTCCACGGCGATCTCCACCGGGAGGCCGTGGCAGTCCCAGCCGGCGCGGCGCGGCACGTGCCAGCCCTGCATGGTCTTGAACCGCGGGAACACGTCCTTGAACGCGCGCGCCTCGATGTGGTGGGTGCCCGGCCGGCCGTTCGCCGTGGGAGGGCCCTCGTAGAACACCCACTGCGGACGGTCGGCCGTGGCCTCCATCGAGCGCGTGAAGACCTTGCCCTCATCCCAGCGCCGCAGGATGTCCTGCTCCAGTGCGGGCAGGTCGACCTGAGGGGGCAGCGCGGCGAAGGGCCCGGTGGGGGAGGGAGAGCTCACGTCGTCCATTCTCCCCGAACCGCCAAACGGGATTCGGCGGCCCTCGCCGACGGTTGGCGTACGGAAGACTGCCGGTCATGCGGGCGGCGCGGTGAACACCACGGTCGTCGTCGCGCTCGCCGTCGGCGCCGTCGTCGTGCTGGTCGCGGCGGTCGCCCTGCGGCTGGCCGACCGGCTGGGGCTGCCCAGCCTGCTGCTCTACCTCGCACTCGGCGTCGCGCTGGGCGAGAGCGGGCTCGGGATCGACTTCTCGAACTACTCGCTGACCCGCACGCTGGGGGTCGCCGCGCTCGTCGTCATCCTGGCCGAGGGGGGCATGACCACGCGGTGGGGCGACGTCCGCCAGGCGATCGGCCCGGGCCTGACGCTGGCGACGTTCGGCGTGCTGGTCAGCGTGGCCGTCACCGCCGCGGCGACGGTGTGGCTGCTCGGCTACGGCTGGGGCTTCGCGCTGCTGCTGGCCGCGGTGATCAGCTCCACCGACGCGGCCGCGGTCTTCGCGACCCTGCGCCGGCTGCCGCTGCCGCGGCGGATGGCGGCCGCCCTGGAGGCCGAGAGCGGCCTCAACGACGCGCCGGTGATCCTGCTCGTCGTGGTGCTGGCCGACCGCCTCACCGGGGGTGTGGCGGACCCGTGGTGGCTCACGGTCCTGAAGGTGGTCGGCGAGCTGCTCGGCGGCGCCGTCGTCGGGGTGGCCGTCGGGTTCGGCGGGGCCCAGCTGCTGCGCCGGGTGGCGCTGCCCCTGTCGGGCCTCTACCCGCTGGCCACCCTCGCCCTGTGCGTGCTCGCGTTCTCCTCGGCGAGCCTGCTGCACACGTCCGGCTTCGTCGCCGTCTACCTCTGCGGGCTGGTGCTCGGCAACGCCGCGCTGCCGCACCGGTCGGCAAGCCTGGGCTTCGCCGAGGGCATGGCCTCGCTGGCCCAGATCGGGCTGTTCGTGCTGCTCGGCCTGCTGGTGGCGCCGGGCGACCTGCCGGGCGCGCTCGGGCCCGCGCTGCTGATCGGTCTCGTGCTGCTGCTCCTCGCCCGGCCGCTGTCGGTCGTCCTCAGCCTCGTGTGGTTCCGCCTCCCCGCCGCGCAGCAGCTGTTCATCTCGTGGGCCGGGCTGCGCGGTGCCGTGCCGATCGTGCTGGCCACGTTCCCCCTGACGGCGCGGGTGCCGGGCGCGGCGCTGATCTTCAACACCGTCTTCGTGCTGGTGGTCGTGTTCACGCTGGTTCAGGGCTGGTCGCTGCCCTGGGTGGCCCGCCGGCTGGGGATCGTGGCGCCGATCGCGCCGAGAGAGATCGTCGTCGAGTCCGCCCCCCTCGAGGAGCTCGACGCCGAGCTGATGCAGATGAGGGTGCCGGCCGGATCACGCCTGCACGGGGTCTACCTGCCCGAGCTCCGGCTCCCCGACGACGCCGCGGTGGTGCTGATCGTCCGCGACGGACACTCGTTCGTGCCCGACGACACCACGCGGCTCATGCGCGGCGACCAGGCGCTGCTGGTGGCGGCCCGGCGGTCGCGGGTGGAGGCCGAGCGGCGGCTGCGCGCGGTCAGCCGGGCGGGCCGGCTGGCGAGCTGGCGCGGGGAGACCGGCGCGGCCACCGAGGCCGACTGACCCGGCAGGTCCGGGCGGCTCGGGCTGCCCGCGGGGACCGCGATGTCGCATCCTTGACCGATGCGCTTCATCTTCCGGCAGCCCACCGGCGAGGCGGGAGCCCTGCTCACGCTGCCGTGGACCCAGCCGCTGGAGGAGTGGACGGACGACCGCCTCCTGGAGGTGCCGCAGCGCGGCCTGTCGCGGCACGTCGTCCGGTTCGTCAGCTCCGACGGGGTCGTCTACGCGCTCAAGGAGATCAACGAGCGCCTGGCCCGGCGCGAGTACGGGCTGCTCGCCCAGTTCGCCGAGGACGGGCTGCCCGCCGTCACCGCGCTCGGGGTGTGCGTCGACCGGCCGGACGGCCTGGACGCCATCCTCGTCACGCGTTATCTCGAGTACTCGATGTCCTACCGGTTCCTGTTCTCCCGGCCCGGGGCGCTGCACTCGGCCGAGCAGCTGATCGACGCGCTGGTCGAGCTGCTGGTCCGGCTGCACCTGGCCGGCGTCTTCTGGGGGGACTGCTCGCTGTCCAACACCCTCTTCCGTCTCGACGCGGGCGCGATGTCGGCCTACCTGGTCGATGCCGAGACCGCCGAGCGGCACGCCCAGCTCACCCCGGGCCAGCGCTACTACGACGTCGAGCTCGCCACCGAGCGGGTCGGCGCCGATCTGCTCGACCTCGAGGCGGGCGACGTGCTGCCCGGTGACATCGACCCGGTGCGGATCGCCGCCGAGCTGCCCGCCCGCTACGGGGCGCTGTGGGACGAGGTGACCCGCGAGGAGGTCTTCCGGCTCGACGAGCAGCGCTTCCGGGTGGCCGAACGGCTGCAGCGGCTCAACGACCTCGGGTTCGCCGTCGGGGAGGTCGAGCTGGTGACCGGGGAGAAGGGCGCCCGGCTGCGGGTGAGGACCCAGGTGGCCGAGCCGGGGCAGCACCGCCGGGAACTGTTCCGGCTGACCGGCCTGGAGGTGCAGGAGAACCAGGCCCGGCGGCTGCTCAACGACTTCCGCAGCTTCCGGGCGCACCTCGAGCAGCGGCAGGGCTCGCCCGTGCCGGAGAACTATGCGGGCCACCGCTGGCTCGCCGAGGTCTACCAGCCGATCATCGACGCGGTCCCGCCCGACCTGCGCGGCCGGCGCGCCCCTGCGGAGGTCTTCCACGAGGTGCTCGAGCACCGGTGGTTCCTGTCCGAGCGGGCCGGGCGGGACGTGGGTACGCGGGCGGCGGCACGGTCCTATTTCGCGACCGTCCTGCCCCAGACGCCCAGGGAGGTGACGACGCCGTCGGTCATCGCCCAGGCGCCCTGAGCGACCGGCTCCCGGCGGCGGGGCCGGTCTGCGACGGCGCACCGGCCCGACGAGAATGCCGAGTCGAGAGGTCCGGACCGACCGGACGCCGGAAGGGGACCCGTGAGCGTCGAATCGCCCGAGGAGCGCCCCACCGGGGCACCCGCCGACCCGTCGTGGTGGCGCAGCGCGGTGATCTACCAGGTCTACATCCGCAGCTTCGCCGACGGCGACGGGGACGGGATGGGTGACATCGCGGGGCTCCGGGCCCGGCTGCCCTACCTGGTCGAGCTCGGCATCGACGCGCTGTGGATCAACCCCTGGTACCCCTCGCCGATGGCCGACGCGGGCTACGACGTGGCCGACTACCGGGACGTGGAGCCGCGGTTCGGCACGCTGGCCGACGCCGAGGCCCTGCTGCGCGAGGCGCACGAGGCGGGCCTGCGCGTGCTCCTCGACATCGTTCCGAACCACTCCTCCGACCAGCACCCCTGGTTCCAGGAGGCGCTCGCCGCGGGCCCGGGTTCGGCTGCGCGTGAGCGCTACATCTTCCGGCCCGGACGCGGCCCCGGCGGTGACCAGCCACCCAACGACTGGGCGAGCGTCTTCGGCGGCCGGGCGTGGACCCGGATCACCGAGCCCGACGGTTCGCCGGGGGAGTGGTACCTGCACCTGTTCGCCCCCGAGCAGCCCGACGTCAACTGGACCAACCCCGACGTCGAGGCCGACTTCGAGCAGACCCTGCGGTTCTGGTTCGACCGCGGCGTCGACGGCTTCCGGATCGACGTCGCGCACTCGCTGGTGAAGGAGGAGGGGCTGCCCGACCTCGAGGGGCGCACCTACCCCGCGTCGGCGGGACAGCCGACCGCGGCCCAGCAGCCCCACCCGCACTGGGACCGCGACGAGGTGCACGAGATCTACCGCAAGTGGCGCGCCGTCGCCGACTCCTACGCCGATCCCCGGGTGTTCGTCGCCGAGGCCTGGGTGGAGCTCCCCGAGCGGCTGGCGCGCTACGTCCGGCCGGGCGAGCTGCACACCGCCTTCAACTTCGACTTCGTCCGGGCTCCCTGGAACGCCGCGGCCCTGAGGGAGACCATCGACTCCACCATGGCCGAGCACGAGGCCGTCGGTGCGCCCCCGACCTGGGTGCTGTCCAACCACGACGTGACCCGGCACGTGTCCCGCCTGGGCCGGGCGCAGGGCGACGAGCCCGCGTTCAACCTCGACGATCTCATCGACCGGCCGCTCGACCTCGAGCTGGGCCTGCGCCGCGCGCGGGCCGCCGCGCTGCTCATGTTCGCGCTGCCGGGCGGCGCGTACGTCTACCAGGGCGAGGAGCTGGGGCTGCCGGAGGTCGAGGACCTGCCCGAGGATGCGCTGCAGGACCCGACCTGGGTGCGCTCCGGGCACACCCAGCGGGGTCGCGACGGCTGCCGGGTCCCGATCCCGTGGGCGGGTGCCGAGCCGCCGTTCGGGTTCAGCCCCGACGGTGCGTCGGCGCCCCCGTGGCTGCCGCAGCCGGCGACCTGGGCGGAGCACACCGCCGAGCGCCTGTCGGCGGAGCCGGACTCGATCCTCGCCCTGTACCGCGAGGCACTCCGGCTGCGCCGGGCCCACCCCGCGCTCGGGGACGGCGGCCTGCGCTGGCTGCCCTCGCCCGACGGGGCGCTGGCGTTCGCCCGCGACCCGGGTTTCGGGTGCGTGGTCAACCTCGCGGCCGATCCCGTGCCCCTGCCGGCCGGTGCGCAGCTGTTGCTGAGCAGCGGGCCGCTCACCGCCGAGGGAGCCGTGGGCCCGGACACCGCCGCCTGGTTCGCGACCGCGGACTGACCCGGCCGGGTCAGTCGTCGGGCGGGTGCCACAAGGCCCGGCCCGTCACCGGGTCGAAGACGTGCACGTGGGTGCTGTCGAGCGCCAACTCGACGGTGTCACCCACCCGTACCGGCGTGTGGGCGGGGAAGCGGGCGGACAGCCGCGCCTGCGGTCCGGCGGGCGGATCGGCCCCGGGCGCGGCCACGGCGGGTGCGTCCACGGTGAGTGTGACCAGCGTCTCCGAGCCCATCCGCTCGACGACGGCGGCCGTGCCGGGGAGGCGGACGCTCTGCGCGTCGCTGCCCACCCGGGCGTCCTGCACGTCGGTGGGCCGCAGCCCGAGGACCAGCTCCCGGCCGACCGACCCGCGCAGCTCCGGGGGCACCGGGCGCCACAGCGGCAGGACCCGCGCGCCGATCCGGAAGCCGGCCCAGTCGCCGGAGGAGACCAGGTGGCCCCGGAGCAGCCCGATCGCGGGCGTGCCGACGAAGCCGGCGACGAACAGGTCGACGGGTCGGCGGTACAGGGCGTGCGGGGTGTCGAGCTGGACCACCCGCCCCGCCCGGACGACGGCGACCCGGTCGGCCAGCGCGAGGGCGTCGGTCTGGTCGTGGGTGACGAAGAGCGCGGGCACCCCGGCGCCGCGCACCACCTCGGCCACGACCCGGCGCATCCGCACCCGTTCCGGGGCGTCGAGGTGCCCCAGCGGCTCGTCGAGGAGAAAGGCGGAGGGGACGTCGATGAGCGCGCGGCCCAGGGCCACCCGCTCCCGCTCGCCCGCCGACAGGCCTCCCGGGCGGCGGCTGAGCAACCGGCCCAGTCGCAGCAGGGCGCTGCGGCTGCGCAGCCGGTCCTCGATCTCCGGAGCCGGCCGATGCCGGGCCTGCATGCCCCAGGTCACGTTGTGGCCGACGTCGAGGAACGACATCAGGGCGGGCGCCTCGGACACCATGGCCAGGCGCCGCTCGTGCGTGGGCAGCTCGCGCACCGAGCGGCCCCCGACCAGCACGTCACCGCTCTGGATCGGCGTCAGCCCGGCGATCGCCCGCAGCACGGTGGACTTGCCGCTGCCCGACGGGCCGAGGATCGCCATCAGCTCGGCCGGCCCGGCGAGCAGGGTGACGTCGTGCAGCACCTCGGTGCCGTCGGCGGCGAGGACCGTGACACTGTCGAGCCCGGTCGCTCCCTCCCGCGGCGTCGACGCGGAACCGCTCATGGTGGCGCTTCCCCGTTCCCGGGCCCCGTCGAGCCCTGTCCGGCCCCGTCAGCGGTCGGTCATGCGCCGCCAGGAACGGAGGTTCAGGCCGAGGACGACGACGAAGAAGAGGAGGAGCAGCGCCTCGAACACGGCCGGCCTGCCCCGCAGCTCGGCCACCACGGCGTTCACGAAGGCGGCCAGGGTGCAGAACGTCAGGAAGCCGATCACGACCTCCTTGCGCTGACGCGTCGCGATCGAGTTCCGGGCCTTGGGCCACCGCCGGAACACGGTCAGCCCTTCACCCCGCCGGCCGTGAGGCCGGAGACGATCTGCCGCTGGAACGCCAGCACCAGGATGATGAGGGGCACGGTGACGATCGTGCCCGCCGCCATGACGGTGGTGTACGGCTCCTGGTGCGGCTGGGCCCCGGCGAAGTTCGCGATCGCCACGGTGACCGGCTGCGTCCGGTCGTTGGAGAGCTCGCTGGCCAGCAGGAACTCGTTCCAGGCCGAGATGAACGCGAGGATCGCCGTGGTGAACAGGCCGGGCGCGGCCAGGGGGAGGATGACCTTGCGGAACGCCTGCGCCGGGGTGGCGCCGTCGATCCGGGCCGCCTCCTCCAGCTCCCACGGCATCTCGTTGAAGAACGCTGTCAGCGTGTAGATCGTCAGCGGCAGGACGAAGGAGATGTCGGGGATGATCAGCGCCTGGTAGGTGCCGATCCAGCCGATGTTGGTGAACAGCTGGAACAGCGGCGACACCAGCGCGACCAGCGGGAACATCGAGGCCGCGAGGATGAACCCGGTGACGAGGAACTTGAGCCGGAAGTTCAGCCGCGACAGGGCGTAGGCGGCGAAGACGCCCGCCGCGAGGCCGACGACCGTCGTGCAGACGCCGATGATGACGCTGTTGAGCAGCGCCTGCCCGAAGTGGTTGCCGAGATTGGTCGAGAACGCCGTCTTGAAGTTGTCCAGCGTCACGTGCGTGGGCCACGGGGTGTTGTCGAAGGTGTAGCCGACGTCGCGGAACGCCGTCACGACCATCCAGTAGAACGGTAGGAGCCCCCAGAGGACGACGAGGGTCACCCCGGCGTACGTGCGCACATTGGCGCCGATGACGCCCTTCTGCCTGCGGATCTGCGGGGCCGGGGCGCCGGTCGCGGTCCTCGTGGCGGGCGACGTTGCGGTGGCCATGGTTACTTAGCCTTTCCCGAACTTGCGGCGACGTTCGCGCCGAGGAATCGAACGAACAGGAAGGCGACCAGGAAGATCAGCAGGAACGTGATGGTGGACAGCGCCGCCGCGCTGTTGAAGCCCTGCCGGATCTGGTCGACCACCAGGATCGACAGCGTCGTGGTGCCGTTCCCACCGCCGGTGAGGATCTTGGGCAGGTCGTAGATCCGCAGCACGTCCAGGGTGCGGAACAGGACGGCGACCATGAGTGCGGGCTTCACCAGCGGCAGGGTGATCAGCCGGAACTGCTGCCACTTGGTCGCTCCGTCGACCCTGGCCGCCTCGTAGACGTCGGCCGGGATCACCTGGAGCCCGGCCAGGATCAGCAGCGCCATGAACGGCGTGGTCTTCCAGGCGTCGGCGATGATGATCGCGGACCGGGCGGGCCAGGTGGACCCGGTCCACAGGATCTGGGTGTGCAGGATGCTGTTGGCGATCCCCGCGAACGACAGGATGAAGAACCACAGCTTCGCCGTCACGGCGGTGGGAATGGCCCACGGGACCAGGATGCTGGCCCGCACCAGGCCCCGGCCCCGGAAGGTGCGGTTCATGATCAGGGCGAACCACATGCCGAGGACGACCTCGATGGCCACCGAGACGACGGTGAAGAAGATGGTGACGAACAGGGCGCTGTAGAACTGCGACCCGAGCGTGCCCGGTGGGCAGCTGGCCCGCCCGCACTGCTGGCCCAGCCAGTGCGTGTAGTTGTCGAGGCCGGCGAACCCTCCGGAGACGAAGAGGCCGGTGGCCGGGTCGAGACCCGGGTCGTTCTGGAAGGACATGATCACGCCCCGGACGACCGGGTACAGGATCACGATCATCAGCAGCAGGACGGTGGGCCCGAGCAGGAGCAACGCGCGCCGGTTGTGGTCGGCCTCCAGCCTCCTGCGCTTGCGTGGTGGACCTCCGGGTCGCGCGGCCTCGGCCGCTTCGGTGGAGATGATCCCGGCTTGGGAGGTCATGACGGCTCCTGCGGGGGGCGGCGCTGGATGTGGGCGTGATGCGAGGTGGGGTGCTGCGGACGGTGCGCGAGGGAGCGGGAGTTCGCCGGGTGGGGCCGCCTCGTGCGAGCCGGCCCCACCCGGGTCGGATCAGCCGCCGCTGGCGTCCTTGATGGCGGCCTGCATGTCGGACAGGGCCGCGCTGACCGACTTCTGACCCTGCAGCGCCGCGTAGGCGTTGTCCTGCACGGCCCGCGTGACGGCCGGGTAGAACGGCGAGACCGGGCGCGGGACAGCGCCCTTGATCGACGCGAGCAGCGTCGGCAGGTAGGGCAGCTTCGCGTCCAGCGTCGGGTCGGTGTAGAGGGCCGCGATGACCGGCGCGAGGGAGCCCTGGGTGGCGAAGAACTTCTGCGTGTCGTCGGACACCAGGAACTTCAGGAAGTCCAGCGCGGTCGCCTTGTGCTTGGAGTACACGCTGATGCCCGCGCTGTGACCGCCGAGACTCGACGTCCCGGGGCCGCTGACACCCGGGAGAGGAGCGACACCGAAGGTGGTCTTCACCACCGAGCTGGGGTCGGTCTTGGCCAGGTTGTAGACGTAGGGCCAGTTGCGCAGGAACAGCAGCTTGCCCGCCTCGAAGGCCGCGCGGCCCTGCTCCTCCTGGAAGGTGATGGCCTCCTTCGGGATGACGCCGGACTTGTACGCGTCGACCATCGCCGTGAGGCCCTTGTTCGCCTCGGGCGAGTCGACCGCCGGGGTCTTGCCGTCGGACTTCACGATCTCCCCGCCGGCGCTGTTGATGAACTCGGCCGTGTTGACCGTCAGACCCTCGTACTTGGCGAACTGGCCGGCGTAGCAGCCGATGCCCTTCGCCTTCGCGATCTGGCAGTCGGCCAGCAGCTCGGTGAACGTCGCCGGCGGCTTGGGCACGAGGTCCTTGCGGTAGTACAGCAGCCCGCCGTCACTGCTGACCGGGGCCGCGAACAGGGTGTTGTTGTAGGTGGCGGCCTTCACCGTCGCCGGCAGCATCTGCGAGGTGTCGAGCGCCAGCTTGTCCTTGAGCGGCTGCAACCAACCCTTGGCCGCGAACTCCGCCGTCCAGACGACGTCGACGCTCATCACGTCGTAGTTGGGGTCCTTCGCCTGGAAGTGCTGGACCAGGTCGTCGTGCTGCTGGTCGGCCTGGTCGGTCTGCTCCTTGAACGTGACCGTCTCGTTCGGGTGGGCGGCGTTCCACTTCGCCACGAGCGGGCGGACGACGTTGGAGTTGTCCTTGCCCTGGACGTAGGTGATGGGCCCGCGGCTGGTCAGTCCCGCCGAGGCATCGCCCCCGCTGGAGCTGCTGCCTCCTCCCGAGGAGCAAGCGCTCAGCACGAGCGCGGCTGTGGCCAGGGCCAGCGAGGTCTTCCCTCGTGTTCGCATGTCACTCCTTGACTGGACGTCCCGGGAGACGTCGGACGGGCCGTGCTGTGATGGCGGGAGGGTGCGGGCGGGCGCCCGGATCCGCGGGATCAGTCGCCGAGGCGGGCGCCCGTGGTGGGCGAGAAGAGGTGCATCTCGTTGTCACGGATGCGCAGGTGCGCCGTCGATCCCACGGCGGGGGGATGGCGAGGGTCGACCCGCACGATCGTGCGGGTGTCGGTGGGCCGCATCTCTCCCTCGACATCGCCCAGGCGGCCGTAGACGTAGGCGTCCGAGCCGAGTTCCTCGACGACGTCGACCTTCATCGGGAACCCGGCTCCCTCCCCGACCAGCTCGACCGACTCGGGGCGGAAGCCCAGCGTCACGGTCGTCGCGTTCTCCTGGCCGAGCTGGGTCAGGGCGCTGCGCGGCAGCGGGATCGTGACGCCGGCGAGCGTGGCGCCGTCCGTCGTGAGAGGGAGCTCGGCGAGGTTCATCGACGGCGAGCCGATGAAGCCGGCGACGAAGACGTTCTGCGGCCGGTCGTAGAGGCCGATCGGGGTGTCGACCTGCTGGAGCAGCCCGTCCTTGAGCACGGCGACGCGGTCGCCCATGGTCATCGCCTCCACCTGGTCGTGGGTGACGTAGACCGTGGTGACGCCCAGGCGGTGCTGCAGGGCGGTGATCTGGGTGCGGGTCTGCACCCGCAGCTTGGCGTCGAGGTTGGACAGGGGCTCGTCCATCAGGAAGACCTGTGGCTGCCGCACGATCGCCCGGCCCATGGCCACCCGCTGACGCTGACCGCCGGAGAGCGCCTTCGGTTTCCGGTCGAGGTACTGGTTGAGGTCGAGGATCGCCGCGGCCTCCTCCACCCGCTTGCGGATGTCGGGCTTCGACATGCCGGCGAGCTTGAGTGCGAATCCCATGTTGTCGGCGACCGTCATGTGGGGGTACAGCGCGTAGTTCTGGAACACCATCGCGATGTCGCGTTCTTTGGGCTGCAGATCGGTGACATCGCGTTCACCGATCCTGATGGTCCCGGAGTTGACCTCCTCGAGGCCCGCGAGCATGCGCAGCGAGGTGGACTTCCCGCACCCGGACGGCCCGACCAGCACGAGGAACTCGCCGTCGTGGATGTCCAGGTCCAGCGCGTCCACCGCCGGCCGATCGGACCCCGGATAGAGACGGGTCGCCTGGTCGAACGTGACAGTTGCCATGTTGAGCCCCTCGCGCCATCGCCATCGGCCTTGGATTCCTCGTCGGGGGCCGTGACCTGCGGCCCCTTCCCCCGGCACCCGGGATCGTGGCACAGTGCTGTGACGCAGACCACACTTTCTCTGGCAGCGTTTTCATGCCGTGACCTGCTCGTGCCCGAGCGCCCCGGCGGTGGCCCTGGGCCGTCTTCCGGAGAGGGGTGTCGCACGGAGATGACACCCCCATCGGTGCTGCGGGGTAGGCGCCCCGGCATCGTCGACGTCGCCCGGCTGGCGCAGGTGTCGCCGTCCACCGCGTCGCGTGCGATCCGGGGCGGCGCGGTCTCGCCGGACCGCCGCGACCGGGTGCTGCGTGCCGCCGCCCAGCTCGCCTACGTGCCGCTGCAGGCCGCGGTGCGGCTGTCCAGCGGGCGCACGCGGACCGTCGGGGTCGTCGTGCCCACCGCGGAGCGCTGGTTCTTCGTCGAGGTGGTCACCGCTGCGGCGCGGGTGCTGCGGGCGGCCGGGTACGACCTCCTGATCTTCGACGGCGGCCACGGTGAGCCGGGGTGGTTGCCGGAGGCCGGGGAGCTGCGCAGCAAGGTCGATGCGGTCGTGCTCGTCGCGTCCGCGGCCTCGGACGACGGCATGCTGGCCCTGCGCGACCTGGCCGTGCCGGCGGTGGTCGTCGGCGGTCCGCGGGATGTGCCCGGCCGGGTCGGCGTGGACGACGAGAGCGGAGCGGCGACCGCCGTGCGCCACCTCGTGCTGCTGGGGCACCGGCGGATCGCGATGATCGCCGGCGGGACGGGCGCCGGCTTCGACCGGACGTCGAGTTCCGCCCGGCGGGCCGGCTTCCGCGGCGCGCTGGAGGCCGCGGGCATCCCGGCCGGCTCCGCGGCGATCGTGAGCCGGCCGTGGGGGGTCGCCGGCGGCGCCGCGGCCATGGAGGAGATCCTCGGCGGCGACCGGCTGCCGACGGCGGTCTTCGCCGAGTCCGACGAGATGGCCTTCGGGGCGCTGCAGGTGCTCCGGCGCGCGGGCCTCGAGGTGCCCCGCGACATCTCCGTGATCGGCTTCGACAACCACGAGATGGCCGCGGTCTTCGATCTGACCACCGTGGCCCAGCCGGTCGCCGACCAGGGCAGGGCCGCGGCCGTCCTGCTCCTGGAGCTGCTCGGCCAGGGTGGTCCGCTCCACCCCGGTGCGGGCGTGACGCTGCCGACCAGCCTGATCGTCCGCGGCAGCGTGTGCCCCCCCAAGGGCGAGCTGTAGCGCGGCAGCGGTCGACGGGCGGGGGAGCGACGTATCGTCGTCCCCAGACCTCGGCGCCCGGCCACGAGCGTCCCGAGACCTGGAGCCCGAACTGCCCGAGCAGCCCGACCCGGTGGACGACGCCACCACCCGTCCGGGGCGTCGTCCCCGCACGACGCTCCTGCTCGCCATCGCCCTGGGCGTGCTCGTGCTCGACGTCGTCAGCAAGCTCGCCGTGGTCGCGACCATCGCCCCGGGCGACGACGTCCGCGTGCTCGGCGGGCTGATCTACCTGACCCAGCTGCGCAACGTCGGGGCTGCCTTCTCGTTCGCCGAGGGCGCGACCGTGCTGTTCAGCCTGATCGCGGTGCTGGTCGCCGTGGTCATCGTGCGGACGGCGCGCCGGCTGTACTCGACCGCCTGGGCGGTCACGCTGGGGCTGGTGCTGGGCGGGGCGGTGGGCAACCTCAGCGACCGCGTGTTCCGGGCCCCCGGCTTCCTCCGCGGCGGGGTGGTCGACTTCCTCTCGGTGTTCGCGCCCGACGGCCGGCTCTGGCCGGTGTTCAACCTCGCCGACTCCGCGATCGTCTGCGGCGGCATCCTCGGGGTCCTGCTGGCCCTGCGCGGCGTCGAGTTCGACGGGTCGAAGGGTGCCGATCGGGCCAGGGCCGACGCGGCCTGAGCCGTCCTGTCGGCTCCGCCGGTCACAATGGACCCCGTGACCTCTGCGCACCCTGCCCAGCACCGGGCCATGCCCGTGCCCGACGGGCTGGAGGGGCAGCGGGTCGACCAGGCGCTGTCGCGGCTGTTCGGCCTGACCCGCACCGCCGCGGCCGATCTCGCGGACGCCGGCAACGTGGTGGTCGACGGGCGTGTGCGCGGCAAGGGCGACCGCCTCACCGGAGGCAGCTGGCTCGAGGTCGAGCTGCCGCCCCCGCCGGGGGAGCCGGCCGCGCCGCGGCCGGTCGAGGGCATGGGCATCCTCTACGACGACGACGACATCGTGGTCGTCGACAAGCCCGTCGGTGTGGCCGCGCACCCGAGCCCGGGCTGGGACGGCCCGACCGTGATCGGGGGGCTGGCGGCCGCCGGCTACCGGATCTCGACGTCCGGCGCGGCCGAGCGGCAGGGCGTGGTCCACCGGCTCGACGCCGCCACCACGGGGGTGATGGTGGTGGCCAAGAGCGAGCGGGCGTACACCGCCCTCAAGGCGGCCTTCAAGGAGCGGACGGTCAGCAAGGGCTACCACGCCCTCGTGCAGGGGCACCCCGATCCCTCGCGCGGCACGATCGACGCGCCGATCGACCGGCACCCCAGGCACGACTGGCGCTTCGCCGTCGTCAGCGGGGGCCGCCCGTCGGTCACCCACTACGAGGTGCTCGAGGCGTTCCCGGCCGCGAGCCTGGTCGACATCCGGCTCGAGACCGGGCGCACCCACCAGATCCGGGTGCACTTCTCGGCGCTGCGGCACCCCTGCGTGGGCGACACGACCTACGGCGCCGACCCCACCCTCGCCGCCCGCCTCGGGGTCGACCGGCAGTGGCTGCACGCCGTCCGGCTGGGGCTCCCGCACCCCGCCGACGGCCGCTGGATGGAGTTCACCAGCGAGTACCCGTCCGACCTCGCCGGTGCGCTGGCGACGCTGCGCGCCGAGACCTGACCGTGAAGCTCGACCCGTGACCTGGCTGCCGGGCTCGCTCGCCGACTTCGGCCCCGCGGCGCTCGCGGCGGTCGTCGTGGCCGCCTACCTGGTGGCCGGCGAGCCGGTCGTCGGGTACGTGCTGCACCGGCGCTTCGAGGGCCGGCTGCGCTCCGACCCGAGGGCGCGCCGGTCGTTCTACCGTCGCCTTCTCGTGCTCGAGTGGGGGCTGACGCTCCTGGTGCTGGCCGTCTGGCTGGGAGCGCCCGGTGTCGACGCCGGGCAGGTCGGCCTCCGCTGGCCGCAGCAGTGGCCCGGGCCGGTGACCGCGCTGGTCGTCGTCCTGGTGCTGATCTTCGTGTTCGTCTCGCTCCGGGCGCTGCGGTCGGGTGCGCTGCTGGACATGGCCGAGCCCGCGCGGCGGCCGGGGGAGGGCCGGCACTCCGAGCCCGCCGGCCAGTCGGCCCTGGCGCTCCTCCCGCGCACGTCGGGAGAGCGGCGGCTGTTCACCGTCGTGGGCATCACCGCCGGCGTCTGCGAGGAGTGGCTCTACCGCGGCTTCTTCCTGGCCGTCGTGTCGGCACTGGCCGGCGGCCCGCCCGCCTGGGTGCTCGTGGTGGTCGCCGCGGTCGCGTTCGGGCTGGCGCACGCCTACCAGGGACGCATGGGCATCGTGACGACCGGCCTGCTCGGCGGGGTGATGGCCGCGCTGTACCTGCAGACCGGGTCGCTGCTGCTGCCCGTCCTGCTGCACGCCGCGATCGACCTGCGCTTCCTGCTCGTCCCTGCCGGCGCGCTGCCGGCCGTCCGGAGTGCCCGGTGAGCGGGCCCCGGGCCGCGGTGGCCGGCCCCGCAGACCGCCCGGAGATCGCCGCCCTGCGCGCGCGCGTCTTCGTCGAGGAGCAGGGCGTGCCGGCCGAGATCGAGCAGGACGCCGCGGACGAGACGGCCGTGCACGCGCTCAGCCGCGACGACGCCGACCGGGTGGTCGCGACCGGCCGCCTGCTGCTCCGCGACGGTGCCCCGGCCACCATCGGCCGGATGGCCACCGACGCCTCGGCGCGCGGGGGCGGTCACGGCGCCGCCGTGCTCGCCGAACTGCACCGCCAGGCGGTGCTGCGCGGTGCCGTGGAGGTGGAGCTGCACGCGCAGGTGAGCGCCCGGGGCTTCTACGAGCGGGCCGGGTACGCCGCGGTCGGCGCGGTGTACGAGGAGGCCGGTATCGCGCACATCACCATGCGGCGCCGGCTGCCGGCGGCGGACGGGGCGGATGTGACTGATCGGTCCGGGGATGGGGAGACACGTCCTGTCAGACCCTCGGAGTAGACCTCGACCAGTGCGAGGATCAGGCACTGAACCTGCCGAGCACCGTCCGCGACGAGCACGAGACGCACGCACGCCGGTCTTCCCCGCCGGTCGCCCGACGGAGCACCCGCCGGCCGGGCACGCACGACCACTGAGGAGCACCGAACACCCGTGAGCAGCACTTCGTCTTCCGACTCCTTCGCGCACCTGCACGTGCACACCGAGTACTCGATGCTCGACGGCGCGGCGAAGCTGCCCGAGGTGACGAAGGCGGCGGCGGCCCAGGGCATGCCGGCGCTGGCGATGACCGACCACGGGAACGTCTTCGGTGCCTACGACTTCTACAAGCAGGCCACCTCGGCGGGCGTGAAGCCGATCATCGGTATGGAGGGCTACTACACGCCCGGCTCGCGCTTCGACCGCGCGCCGTTCGACTTCGGTGACAAGCTCATCGACGAGGAGGGCGACGGCGGGGCGAACCGCGGCAAGGCCGCGTACACGCACATGACCCTGCTGGCCCGCACGACCGAGGGCATGCACAACCTGTTCCGCATCTCCTCGCTGGCCAGCCTCGAGGGCCAGTACCGCAAGCCCCGGTTCGACCGCGAACTGCTCGAGCGCTACGGCACGGGCCTGATCGCCACCACCGGCTGCCCCTCGGGCGAGGTCAACATGTGGCTGCGGGCCGGCAAGGAGGACCGCGCCCGGCAGGCGGCCGCGGACTTCCAGGACATCTTCGGCAAGGAGAACTTCTACGCCGAGCTGATGGACCACGGGCTCTCGATCGAGAAGAAGACCCGCCCGGCGCTCATGGCCATCGCCAAGGACCTCGGCATCCCGCTACTGGCCACCAACGACCTGCACTACACGCACAAGGAGGACGCGCAGGCCCACGACGCGCTCCTGTGCATCCAGACCGGCTCCCGGCTGAACGAGACCAACCGCTTCCGCTTCAACGGCGACGGCTACTACCTGAAGAGCGCCGCGGAGATGCGCGCCCTGTTCGCCGACCTCCCCGAGGCCTGCGACAACACGCTGCTGATCGCCGAGCAGTGCGAGATCAAGTTCACCGAGGGCGCCGACCTCATGCCCCGTTTCCCGCTGCCCGAGGGCGAGGACGAGACCTCGTGGTTCGTGAAGGAGGTCGAGCGCGGCCTGCACAAGCGGTGGCCGGGCGGCATCCCCGACCACGTGCGCAAGCAGGCCGACTACGAGGTCGGGATCATCACGCAGATGGGCTTCCCGGGGTACTTCCTCGTGGTCGCCGACTTCATCAACTGGGCGAAGGACCAGGGCATCCGGGTGGGGCCGGGCCGTGGCTCGGCCGCGGGCTCCCTGGCCGCCTACGCGATGGGCATCACCGACCTCGATCCGCTGGCCCACGGCCTGATCTTCGAGCGGTTCCTCAATCCCGAGCGCGTCTCCATGCCCGACGTCGACATCGACTTCGACGACCGGCGACGCGGTGAGGTCATCCGGTACGTCTCGGAGAAGTACGGTGAGGAGCGGGTCAGCCAGATCGTCACCTACGGCACGATCAAGGCCAAGGCCGCGATCAAGGACGCCGCCCGGGTGCTGGACCGCCCTTACTCGGTGGGCGACGAGCTGACCAAGCTGATGCCGCCGGGCGTCATGGGCAAGGACATCCCGCTGTCGGGCATCTTCGATCCCTCCCACGAGCGCTACAAGGAGGCCGCGGAGTTCCGGGCCCGGTACGAGTCCGACCCGGGCGCCGCGGAGGTCATCGACCAGGCCCGCAAGCTCGAGGGCCTGAAGCGGCAGTGGGGCGTGCACGCGGCCGGCGTGATCATCGGCCGCTTCCCGCTGATCGACAGCGTGCCGATCATGCGCCGCGAGGCCGACGGGGCGGTGATCACGCAGTTCGACTACCCGACGTGTGAGACGCTCGGCCTGCTGAAGATGGACTTCCTGGGCCTGCGCAACCTGACCGTGCTCGACGACGCGCTGCGCAACATCGTGGCCAACGGCAAGGAGCCGGTCGACCTCGACGAGATCAGCAAGGACCTGACGGACAAGGCCACCTACGAGCTGCTCTCCCGCGGTGACACCCTCGGCGTCTTCCAGTTCGACGGCGGGCCGATGCGCTCGCTGCTGCGCCTGATGCGGCCGGACAACTTCGAGGACATCTCGGCGGTCGGTGCCCTGTACCGGCCGGGCCCGATGGGCGCGAACTCGCACACCAACTACGCGCTGCGCAAGAACGGCCAGCAGGAGATCACGCCGATCCACCCCGAGCTGGCCGAGCCGCTCGAGGAGATCCTCGGCCAGACCTACGGCCTGATCGTCTACCAGGAGCAGGTCATGGCGATCGCGCAGAAGGTCGCCGGGTACTCCCTCGGCAAGGCCGACCTGCTGCGCCGCGCGATGGGCAAGAAGAAGAAGTCGGTCCTGGACGCCGAGTACGTCGGGTTCGAGGCCGGCATGAAGGAGAACGGCTTCTCCGCCGCCGCGGTCAAGACGCTCTGGGACATCCTCGTCCCGTTCGCCGACTACGCCTTCAACAAGGCGCACTCCGCGGCCTACGGGCTGATCTCCTACTGGACGGCGTTCCTCAAGGCCAACTACCCGGCCGAGTACATGGCCGGTCTGCTCACCAGCGTCCAGGACGACAAGGACCGCCGGCCGATCTATCTGGCCGAGTGCCGCCGGATGGGCATCAAGGTGCTCCCGCCCGACGTCAACGAGTCGTCCTGGGACTTCACCGCCGTCGGCACCGACATCCGGTTCGGCATGGCCTCGGTGCGCAACGTGGGGCACAACGTCGTCGACTCGATCGTCCGGGCCCGCACGGAGAAGGGCCCCTTCAAGGACTTCGCCGACTTCATGAAGAAGATCGACACGGTCGCCTGCAACAAGAAGGTGATCGAGTCCCTCGCCAAGGCCGGGGCGTTCGACTCCCTGGGCCACTCGCGGCAGGGCATCGCCGCGGTCCACGCCCAGGCCGTCGACTCGGCCATGGCGCTCAAGCGCAAGGAGGCCGAGGGGCAGTTCGACCTGTTCGGCAGCTTCGGCGACGGCGCGGCGGAGGACGACCCGTTCGGCGGAGCACTGGACATCGTCATCCCGACCGCCGACTGGTCGAAGTCCGAACGCCTGGTGTTCGAGCGCGACATGCTCGGCCTCTACGTCTCCGACCACCCGCTGCACGGGGTCGAGCACGTGCTCACCTCGCACGCCGACACCCCGATCGCCGAGATCAACGCCGGTGGCGTCGAGGACGGCGCGAACGTGACCATCGCCGGCATCCTCACGTCGGTGTCCCCCCGCACGAACAAGCAGGGCGCACCCTGGGCGATCGCGACGCTCGAGGACCTCGAGTCGGGCATCGAGGTGCTGTTCTTCCCGAAGACCTGGGCGGAGGTCTCGGAGAAGATCGTCCGCGACCAGATCGTCGTCGTGAAGGGGCGGATCAGCCGGCGCGACGACCAGCCCTCGCTGTTCGGCTCCGAGGTGACCGTCCCCGAGCTCACCGAGGGCCCGCGCGGCCCGGTGCTGGTCTCGATGGCCGCGGCCCGGTGCACGCCGCCGGTCGTCGAGCGGCTGCGGGAGGTGCTCGGCAGCCATCCCGGCACGACCGAGGTGCAGCTCAAGCTCGTCAACGGCAGCCGCGAGACGGTGCTGCGGCTCGATCAGGGGCTGCGCGTGCGGCCGAGCACGGCGCTGATGGGCGACATCAAGGCGCTGCTCGGGCCGACCAGCGTGGCGATCCTCTGAGCGGCCGGGGTTCACTGGAGCCGTGAGCACCCCACCGCCGTCCCCCGAGACGGCCGTACCCGAGGCGTCCCTGCCCTCGACGGACGCGCAGCCGCGACCGGCTGCCGGTTCGGCCGCCGCCGGCTACTGGCCGGGCTGGTCGGAGGTCAGGGCGGACCTGCGCAGCGCTGCGCTGCTGATGTCCGCGCTGGCGCTGGTCGGCCTCCCGACAGGCGTCCTCTGGTGGCTGCTCGCCCCCCGGCTGGACTTCCGGATCACGACTGCCGGTCCGGTTCCGGTCGACGCCGCGCCGTCGAGCGAACTGCTGATCGCCGACGACGGCGTCTTCGCCCTCGTGCTCATCGGCGTGGGGCTGCTGTGCGGGGCGGCCGCCTGGCGGCTGCGCCGCCGCCGGGGTGTGACGATCGTGGTGGCGCTCGCCGCCGGCACGTCGCTGCTCGCCGTTCTCGCCTGGCAGATGGGGGAGTACCTCGGCGCCGGCCCGACCAAGGCCGAGCTCGCCCACGTCGGTGGGCGGGTGACCACCGCCCTCACGCTCGGCTCCCTGCCGGCGCTGGCCCTGGCGCCGTTCGGCGCGCTGCTCGCCTACGTCATCGCCGTGCTCTGCGTGCGCGGCGACGACCTCGGGCGCACCGGAACCGCGACCCAGGACGCGCTCCCGGCAGCGAACGGGGCCGCGCCGGCCCCCGCGGGCTGACCGTTCAGTTCACCGTCATCGGCGCGGCGAACTGCCGCAGCGGGGCCGGCACCGCGCCCAGCGTCTGCAGCAGCGTCAGCTCCCGGCGCAGCACCCGGCTCTCGGCCGCCAGCCGCCGGCGCGTGGCGGACTCGGCGAGCAGTGCCTGCCGGTCCTCGGTGGTGAGCAGCGCCGCCGAGGCCACCAGCCAGGAGAGGGCGCTCGGGTCGTCGGCCGCCTGCAGCAGCTCGGCGACCTCGCCGTCGTCCCCGTCGGCGCCGAGCGTGGCCACCTCGGCGACGTACTGGGCGAACAGCCCGGCGACCCCGCGAGCGAGCACAGCCATCGAGCCGCTGGCCACCGCGGCGAGCACGTCGTCGGCCGCCGCGGCCGCGGACACGAGACCGTCGGCGTCACCGGCTGCCTCCTCGGCGGCCTCCTCCTCCGCCAGCCACTCGACCTGGCCCTGCAGGTAGGGCGGGTCGTCGCCGACGACGACGTCCAGCAGCCGGAACCGGTCGCCACCGACGGTGACGATCGCGAAGCCGCCGTCCGGCTGCGGCGCGACCCGCCGGACCACAGCCGTGCAGCCGATGTCGTAGAGCGCCTCGGCGGGAGCGACCCGCTCGACCTCCCAGCCCTGCCGGATGGCCACGACGCCGAAGGACCGGCGCTCGTCGTCGGGCAGCGCGAGCAGGTCGTGCATCAGCCGGCGGTACCGGGGCTCGAAGACGTGCAGCGGGAGCACGACGCCTGGGAACAGGGGAGTCCCGAGCGGGAACAGCGGGATCAGCTCACCCATGCCGCGAGCGTACGGGGGCCATCCGGCCCGTCGCCGCAGCTGGCTACCCTGGGAGTTCCGTCCGACCACCCGGAGGTGGCCCGTGCTCGCCCGCATCGACCTGCGTGGATCGGCGCTGCCGCCCACGCGTGAGCTCGCCGGTCTGCTGCCCCGCGCCGCGACAGACATCGACTCGGTGATGGCCACGGTCCGGCCGCTCTGCCAGGACGTGCGGGTCCGCGGCGCCCAGGCGGTACGGGAGATCACCGCCCGGCTCGACGGCGTGGACAGCGAGGACTTCGCCGTGCCGCAGGCCGCGCTCGACCGTGCGCTCGCCGAGTGCGACCCGACGTTGCGGGCCGCGCTCGAGGAGGCGATCGACCGGGTCCGGCGGGTGCACGCCGACCAGCGGCGCTCCGACGTCACCACCGAGGTCGCCCCGGGCGGCCGGGTGACCGAGCGCTGGCTCCCGGTCCGGCGCGTCGGCCTCTACGTGCCGGGCGGCCTGGCGCCGCTGCTCTCCAGCGTGGTGATGAACGTCGTCCCGGCGCAGATCGCGGGTGTGGAGTCGATCGCGGTCGCGTCGCCGCCGCAGCGCGACCACGGCGGCCTGCCCGACCCGGGGGTGCTCGCGGCCTGCGCGCTGCTCGGCATCACCGAGGTGTACGCCGTCGGCGGGGCGCAGGCGATCGCCGTCTTCGGCTACGGCGCGGGCTCCTGCGAGCCGGTCGACATGGTCACCGGCCCCGGGAACGTCTACGTGACGGCGGCGAAGCGGCTGCTGCGCGGTCTGATCGGGATCGACTCCGAGGCCGGCCCCACCGAGGTCGCGATCCTCGCCGACGACACGGCCGACCCGGCGCACGTCGCCGCCGACCTGATCAGCCAGGCCGAGCACGACCCGCTGGCCGGCGCGGTGCTGGTCACCACCAGCGAGGCACTGGCCGACGCCGTCCTCGCGCTGGTGCCCGCGCAGGTGGCGGCGACCAAGCACTCCGACCGGATCCTCACCGCCCTCGACGGCACCCAGTCGGGGATCGTGCTGGTCGACGACCTCGACACCGGGCTGCGGGTCGTCGACGCCTACGCCGCCGAGCACCTGGAGATCCAGACCCGGGACGCGCACGAGGTGGCGATGCGGGTGCGCAACGCCGGCGCGATCTTCGTCGGGCCGTGGTCGCCGGTCTCCCTCGGCGACTACTGCGCCGGGTCCAACCACGTCCTGCCCACCGGCGGCTGCGCCCGGCACTCCAGCGGCCTGTCGGTCCAGTCCTTCCTCCGCGGCATCCACGTGATCGACTACGACCAGCGGGCGCTGGCCGCGGTGGCCGGCCACATCGACGCGCTCGCCGGTGCCGAGGACCTGCCGGCGCACGCGGCGGCCGTGCGGGTGCGGCAGCGCTGATGACGGCGATGGAGCAGCTCCCGCTGCGGCCGGAGCTGCGCGGCCGCACGCCCTACGGCGCGCCGCAGCCCCCGGCCGAGCACCGGCTCAACACCAACGAGAACCCCCACCCGCTGCCGCCCGAGCTGCTGGCCGATCTCGGCACGGCCCTGGGGCACGCGGCGGTCGAGCTCAACCGGTACCCCGACCGTGACGCGCTCGCGCTCCGGGCCGACCTGGCGACCTACCTGCGGCGCAGCAGCGGTCAGCCGGTGGAGCCGGCCCAGGTGTGGGCGGCGAACGGGTCGAACGAGGTGCTGCAGCAGATCCTGCAGGCCTTCGGTGGCGCCGGCCGGACGGCTCTGGGCTTCACGCCGTCCTACTCGATGCACCCGATCATCGCCGCGGGCACCGGCACGGCGTGGGTCGACGGGCACCGCCGCGACGACTTCACGATCGACCCCGGGGCGGCCGCCGCGCAGGTGCGCGACGTGGCGCCGGACGTCGTCTTCGTGACCAGCCCGAACAACCCGACCGGCACCGCCGTCGACCTGTCGACCATCGAGGCGCTCTACGACGCGACCGAGGGCATGGTCGTCGTCGACGAGGCCTATGCCGAGTTCGCCCGGCCCGGCACCCCGTCGGCGCTGACCCTGCTGCCCGGACGGCCGCGGCTGGTCGTCAGCCGGACGATGAGCAAGGCGTTCGGCATGGCCGGGCTGCGGCTGGGCTACCTGGCCGCCGACCCGGCGGTGGTCGACGCGCTGCAGCTGGTGCGGCTGCCGTACCACCTGAGCTCCCTGACGCAGGCCGCCGCGCGGGCGGCGCTCGCGCACACCGACGAGCTGCTGGCCACCGTCGACGCCGTCAAGACCCAGCGCGACCGGATCGTGGCCGCGCTGCCGGCGATGGGCCTGACCAGCGTGGCCAGCGACGCGAACTTCGTGCTGTTCGGGCACTTCGCCGACTCGGCGGCGGCCTGGCAGGCGCTGCTCGACCGCGGGGTGCTGGTCCGCGACGTCGGGCTGCCCGGCTGGCTGCGGGTCACGGCCGGCACGGCCGCCGAGACCGATGCCTTCCTCACCGCGCTGGGTGAGGTGGCGAAGCTTTCGCGCACCGCTGAGGGAGGATGACGGGCATGAGTCGCACCGCACGGGTCGAACGCGCGACCAGCGAGACCAAGCTGGTCGTCGAGCTCGACCTCGACGGCACCGGTACCAGCTCCATCAGCACCGGCGTCGGCTTCTACGACCACATGCTCACCGCGTTGTCCAAGCACAGCGGCATCGACCTCACGGTGCAGGCCGACGGCGACCTGCACATCGACGCCCACCACACGGTGGAGGACGTCGCGATCGCGCTCGGTCAGGCCTTCGCCGAGGCGCTCGGCGACAAGCGCGGCATCACGCGCTACGGCGACGCCACGATCCCGATGGACGAGGTGCTCGTGCAGGCGGCGGTGGACCTCTCCGGCCGCCCGTACTTCGTGCACTCCGAGCCCGAGAACATGACGCCGATGATCGGGCCGGACTACCCGACCAGCCTGACCGCGCACGTGCTCGAGTCCTTCGCCTTCAACGCCCGGATCAGCCTGCACGTGCGCGTGCTGTACGCCGGCCGCGACGCGCACCACATCGTCGAGGGCCAGTTCAAGGCCCTGGCGCGGGCGCTGCGGGCCGCGGTCGCGATCGACCCGCGGGTCGCCGACGTCCCCTCCACGAAGGGCGCGCTGTAGTCCGGTGAACTTCGCCATCCTGCTGCTCGTGCTGGGCGGCTTCCTGCTCGGCGGCGCGTGGAGCATCTGGA
The DNA here is from genome assembly GCA_035999465.1 of Blastococcus sp. Taxonomy (GTDB): domain Bacteria; phylum Actinomycetota; class Actinomycetes; order Mycobacteriales; family Geodermatophilaceae; genus Blastococcus_B. The sequence goes on from DASYGS010000003.1 coordinate 28,967, forward strand.
AGGCGGACTCCGACACGAAGGGCCGGACCGGTCCGCAGATCGCTTTCGCCCTGATCCTGCTGGTGGCCGCGCTGCTCGCGACCGCCTCGGGCATCCTCCGCCTCATCTGACCCCGCCGGTGGGCGATCCGGCCGAGGCGCGCTTCCTCGAGATCGTGCTGGCCGACCCGACGGTGGCCGCGATCCTCGCCCGGGCGCCGGGGCTCGGGGTCGGCGACTGGTGGCTGACCGCGGGTGTGCTGTTCCAGACCGTGTGGAACGCGCTGACGGGGCGACCTCCGGGCACCGGCATCCGGGACGCCGACCTCTTCTACTTCGACGTCGACACGTCGTGGGAGGCGGAGGACGCCGTCATCGCCGCCGGGGCGGCGCTCTTCGCCGATCTCCCGGTGCCGGTCGAGATCCGCAACGAGGCGCGGGTGCACCTCTGGTACGCCGAGCACTTCGACGCGCCGGCGCGGCCGTTCCGGGACTGCGCCGACGTCATCGATTCGTTCGCGGCCTTCTGCTGCTCCGTCGGCGTCACGCTGCAGGACGGCCGGCCGCGCGTCTACGCGCCGTACGGCTACGACGACCTGTTCGGCATGGTCGTCCGCCCGAACCTCCGCCTGGCACCGAGGCACGTCTACGAGGCCAAGGCCGCAGGATGGCGGGAGACCTGGCCGGAACTCGTCGTCCTGCCGTGGACCGGCGCGGTCGGGCGGCGGGCGGAGAACCGGGCCGACGGGCGACCGCGCGACTGAGGGGGAGCGTTGTCCCTGGGGTGGTCATCGTGGGGCTGGACGTGGCCGAGTCGGGAGCAACGGTGGGCCCGGCTCGGCGCGCGACGTAGCGTGGCAGGCGTGAAGAAGGTGGCGGTCCTCGACTACGGGTCGGGCAACCTGCGCTCGGTGGAGCGCGCCCTGGCCCGGGTGGGTGCCGACGTCACCGTCACGTCCGACTTCGCGACGGCGGTGGACGCCGACGGGCTCGTCGTCCCCGGGGTCGGTGCCTTCGCCGCCTGCATGGCCGGGCTGCGCGCCGTCGACGGCCCCAAGCTCGTCGGCCGGCGGCTGGCCGGCGGCCGCCCGGTTCTCGGCATCTGCGTCGGCATGCAGATCCTGTTCGACCGCGGTGTCGAGCACGGGCACGACGCCGAGGGCTGCGGCGAGTGGCCGGGCGTGGTGGAGCGGCTGGAGGCGCCGGTGCTGCCGCACCTGGGCTGGAACACCGTCGAGGCACCGGCGGGCACCGTCCTGTTCGACGGGCTGACCGACGAGCGCTTCTACTTCGTGCACTCCTACGGGGTCCGCGACTTCCCGCTCGCGGCCGACGGACCGCCCAGCCCGCTGGCCAAGCCGCTGGTCACGTGGGCCGAGCACGGCGACCGGTTCGTGGCCGGCGTCGAGAACGGCGCGCTGTCGGCCACCCAGTTCCACCCCGAGAAGAGCGGCGACGCCGGCGCCGCCCTGCTGACCAACTGGCTCTCGACGCTCGGCTGAGCCTCACAGCAGGTGGGCGGCGTCCCCCAGCCGGAGCACGCCGCCGGCGCGGACGGTCGCCTGCAGCCCGAGGGTCGTGTCGTTGACCCGGCCGAGCAGCCGCAGCAGGGGTGGCGCCGTCGACACCCCGGGCTGCACCGCGTCCACCATGACGCACCGCGGCATGCCCGGCCCCAGCGTGAGGACGACGTCGCCGAGCCGCAGGTCCCGGCCGATCCAGCCGTCCTCGACGAACCCGTCGCCGTCGGCCACCAGGACGACGTTCGGCCGGAACCGCCGCACGTCGACCGGCGCACCGAGCAGCCGCTCCACGTGCCGGATCGAGGCCGTCGTGACCACGTGCACCGGCGCCTCGTCGTGGTGGCGGACGTCGGTCTCGGGGCGCAGGGCGACGGTGTGGCCCACCGCCGCGCTCAGGGCCTCGTCGGTGCCGGGCTCGCCGCACCGGTGCCGCGTCCCGGAGGCCAGGGTGAGCACCGGGGCCGGCCCGCCGTCGAGGGCGCTCGACTGGTGCAGCAGCCCGTCGACCCGGCGGAAGCGGCGCGTGGTCTTGCCGCTGCCGATGCCACCGTCGGGGGTGTAAGCCGCCCACCCGCGGTCGCCCCGCAGCCCGCCCTCGCCGACCTCGACGGCCTCGAGCGACTCGCCCCGCAGCGACTTCACCGGATAGCGGGCGAGCTGCACCACCCGGCCGACCTCCACCTGCGCGAGGCTACGACCGACGCCGCCAGTCGGCGTGCCGCCGTCGTCCGGCGTGTCCCTCACCTAGGGTGACGGCGATCTGTCCCGACGGCCCAGGAGGCGACGTGCCCGCCGAGCGTTCCCAGCGCGGCGGACGGCGTAGCCGGCCGCTCGGCGGCCCCCTCGGCGGGGTCGTCCTCGTCGCGCTGCTGCTCGGGCTGGTCGGCTGGAGCGTGGCGACGCTGCAGCCGCCCGCCGCCGCCCCGACCACGGCCCCGGCGACGCAGTTCAGCGCCGACCGCGCCTTCGCGCACGTCCAGCAACTGGCCACGCGCGTGCACGTGGCGGGCAGCGCCGCCGACGCCGCGAACGTCGCGTCCCTCGCCGCCACCCTCACCGGGCTCGGTCTGGACACGCGGGTGCAGACCTCCGTCGGCGCGTGGGGCAGCGCCCCGGGATCGACCGAGATGGCCCGCGTCCGCAACGTCGTCGCCGTGCTGCGCGGCACCCACCCGACCGGGCGGCTGTTCCTGATGGCCCACCACGACTCGGTGCAGAACGGGCCGGGGGCCTCCGACGACTCGGCGGGCGTCTCGACCCTGCTGGAGACGGTGCGGGTGCTGAAGGCCGGCCCGCGGCTTCGGAACGACGTCGTCGTGGTGCTCACCGACGCCGAGGAGGCCTGCCTCTGCGGCGCCGAGGCGTTCGCGGCCGCGCACCCGCTCGCCGGAGGGGGAGGGGTGGTGCTCAACGTCGAGGCGCGGGGCACCACCGGCCCGCCGATCATGTTCGAGACCTCGCGGGGCAACGCCGACCTGGCCGCCGCCTTCGCTGCCGCCGCGCCGCACCCGGTCGCGACCAGCTTCGCCGTCGAGGTCTATCGCGCGCTGCCCAACGACACCGACTTCACCGTCATGCAGAAGAACGGCTTCACCGGGCTGAACACCGCCTTCATCGACGGGGCCGCGGCGTACCACACCCGCAACGACGTGCCCGAGCGTCTCGACCGCCGCTCGCTGCAGGCACTGGGCGACAACACCCTGGCCATGGCCCGGCAGTTCGGCAACCAGGACCTGTCGCCGCTGAAGAAGCCCGCGGCCGGTGACGCGACGTACTTCCCGGTGCTCGGGAAGCTCGTGCACTACCCCGGCCGGCTGGTCTGGCCCCTGGCGATCGCGGCGGCGCTCGCGGTGCTCGGCTTCGCGCTGGCGCTGCGTGCACGCGGGATCTCGTCGCTGTCCCGCACCGCCGGCGGGGCCGCGCTCCCGCTGGTCCCGCTGGTCCTGGCGCCCCTGGCAGCGCAGGCCCTGTGGTGGCTGCTGGTCGCGATCCGGCCCGGCTATGCCCCGATGCTCGACCCCTGGCAGCCCGGCTGGTACCGGCTGGCCACCGTCGCGGTGGTCGCTGCCGTCGTGCTGCTCTGGTACGGCCTGCTGCGCCGGCGGATCGGCCCGGCGACGCTGGCGGTGGGCGCGCTGGTCTGGCTCGCCGTCCTCGGCGGGGTGATGGCGGCGCTGGCCCCGGGCGGGTCCTACCTGGCCGGCTGGCCGGCGCTGGCCGGGGGCGTGACCGGCCTGATCGCGACGCTGACCTCCTCGCGCGGCGTCGCCGCCGTGGCGGCCCTCGTCACCGGCGCGGTCGCCGCCGTCGTGCTCGCCCCGGCCGTTGCGCTGTTCTTCCCGGCGCTCGGGCTCCGGACCGTCGCCGCCGCGGCTCTCTTCGCGACGCTGCTCGCGCTCGCCCTGCTGCCCGCGTTCGAGTTCCTCTTCGCCGATCCCGGGCGTGCGGGCCGGCCCACCGGGTGGGCGGCCGCCGCCGTCCCCGGCGTGGCGGTCGTGCTCGCGGTCGCGTGCGCCGCCGCCGGCCTGATGGTCGACCGCCTGGGCCCGGACCGGCCGGTGCCGAGCCAGCTGGCGTACGCGCTCGACACCGACACCGGGCACGCCTGGTGGGCCAGCACCGAGGCGAAGCCGGGCGCGTACACCGCGCTCTACGTCGACGGCCGCAGGCCGCTCCCGGTCGACTTCCCGTACCTGGCCGGCGTCGACCTCGCGACCGGCCCGGCCAGGGCCGCCGACCTGCCCGCCCCCGAGGTCACCACGGTCTCCGACGAGGTGCTCGGCGGCCACCGGTACATCAGCGTGCAGGTGCGGTCGCGGCGACCCGGCGTCCGGCTGGTCGGCCTCGACCTGACCGCGACCGGTGGACAGGTCGTGGGCGCCCGTCTGGTCGGCGAGAACGTGCCGGCCACCGCGCTCGGCGGCGACCGCCTTCGGGTCACGTTCCACGCACCCGGCGCCGACGGCGTGCAGGCCATGTTCACCGTCGACGGCGACGGCCCGGTGTCCCTGCGGGCGACCGACGGCAGCGACGGGCTGTCCGGGCTGCCCGGGTTCGTGCCGCGGCCGGCGGCCATCGACGCCGCCGGCACGCACAGCTCGGACCTGGTGCTGGTCTCGGCGACGACGACGTTCGGGCCGCCGCCGAAGGCCTGAGGTCACCAGCGGCCGCGGTGCACGACCTCCTCGACCCCTCGTCGGCCGCGGCGCAGCGACGGTGACCGCCGGTCCTCGCCCCCCGGATAGCCCACGGAGACGCAGCCGACCGGGCGGTAGTCGGCGGGCACGCCGAACGCCGTCCGCAGCGCCGCCACCCGGTCCGCCGGGACGCCGAAGAAGCAGGCGCCGAGCCCGTCGTCGACGGCCGTGAGCAGCATCAGCAGCGCGGCCATGCCGGCGTCGACGTCCCAGTACGGCACCGGCCAGCGGGCCTCGTCGCGGTCGGTCCAGCCCTTGTCCGGCTCGGCGTACCGGTCCAGGTAGGCGGTCTTGTTCGACAGCGGGACGATCAGCAGCGGTGCCCGGCGCATGCGGGTGAGCCAGCCGTCCGGCGCCCCGGAGGCCGTCGCCGTCCAGAAGCGGTCCCGCTCCTCGGGCGTCTCCAGAACGAGGAACGCCCAGCCCTGGCTGAAGCCGGCGGAGGGCGCGCGGATCGCGTGCTCGAGCAACCGCTCGCGGACCTCGGGCGGCACCGGCCGGTCGGGGTCGTAGTCGCGCACCATGCGCCTGCGGCGGACGACGTCCCGGAACTGCATGTCGTCACTGTGCCGGAGGGGAGGAAGCCCCTGCTCGGGGGAGGGGGCGGCTCTTAGCGTCGATGGCCGGGATCGATGCGAGGAGGCGGCGGTGGCGGGTCGGCTGGAGGGCAGGGTCGCGTTCGTGACGGGGGCCGGCCGGGGGCTGGGGCGCGCGGCCGCGGTGCGGCTGGCCCGGGAGGGCGCCGACGTCATCGTCTCGGACGTCGCGGGGGAGCTGCCGGGCGTCCGGTACGACCAGCCCGTCCCGGAGGACCTCGACGAGACGGAGCGGCTGGTGAAGGCCGAGCACCGGCGCGTCGTCCCGGTCGTCTGCGACGTGCGCGACCTCGACGGCATGCGGGCGGCCGTCGACGCGGCGGTCGCCGACCTCGGTCGCCTGGACGTCGTCGTCGCGAATGCCGGCATCTGCACGCCGGCGCCCTGGGACCAGGTGGGCCCGCAGCAGTTCCAGGACACCCTCGACATCAACGTCACCGGCGTCTGGAACACGATCATGGTGGGGGCGCCGCACCTGGTACGGGCCGGTGGCGGGTCGATCGTGGTGGTCAGCTCGGCGGCCGGGCTCAAGGTGGCGCCGTTCATGGTCCACTACACGACCAGCAAGTTCGCCGTCCGTGGCATGGCGAAGGCGTTCGCCGCCGAGCTGGCCAAGGACGGGATCCGGGTCAACAGCGTGCATCCCACCGGCATCAGGACGCCGATGGGCACCGGCGACATGGGGGCCGTGCTCGGCGCCGCGATCGGCGGGAACCCGCGGCTGGCGGGCATGTTCACCAACATGCTCCCGGTCGAGACCACCGAGCCCGAGGACGTCGCGGCCACCATCGCCTTCCTGGCCTCCGACGAGGCGCGGTTCATCACCGCGCACGAGCTGGCCCCCGATGCCGGGGTCACCGAGATGTAGCTGACGGCCGCGCGACGCCGGAACCTAGGCTGTCCGTCGTGCCGAAGCTGCAGCTCCTCCCCGCCGTCGACGTCGCCGACGGCCAGGCCGTCCGGCTGGTCCAGGGGGAGGCCGGCAGCGAGACCGCCTACGGCGACCCGCTCGACGCGGCCATGACCTGGCAGCGGGACGGCGCCGAGTGGGTGCACCTGGTCGACCTCGATGCCGCGTTCGGCCGCGGCAGCAACCGCGAGCTCCTGGCCCGCGTGGTCGGTGAGCTCGACGTCGACGTGGAGCTGTCCGGCGGCATCCGGGACGACGCCTCGCTGGAGGCCGCGCTGGCCACCGGCTGCCGCCGGGTCAACCTCGGCACGGCGGCCCTCGAGTCGCCCGAGTGGTGCGCTCGGGCGATCGCCGAGTACGGCGACCGGATCGCCGTCGGCCTCGACGTCCGCGGCACCCGCCTGGCCGCCCGGGGCTGGACCCGCGAGGGCGGCGAGCTCTACGAGACCCTTGCCCGCCTCGACGCCGAGGGCTGCGCCCGGTACGTGGTCACCGACATCACCAAGGACGGCACGCTGCGCGGCCCGAACCTCGAGCTGCTCCGCGAGGTGTGCAGCGCCACCGACCGGCCGGTGATCGCCTCCGGCGGGGTCAGCTCCCTCGACGACATCCGGGCCCTCGCCGGGCTGAGCTCGATCGGGGTGGAGGGCGCGATCGTCGGCAAGGCCCTCTACGCCGGGGCGTTCACGCTGCCCGAGGCGCTGCGCGTCACCGAGTCGGCGGAATGAGCGTCACCCGGCTCAACTCCGGCTCCCCGTGGGAGGGGATCGTCGGCTACAGCCGTGTCGTGGTCCGCGGCGACGCCGCCTGGGTCAGCGGCACCACGTCGACCGTCGGCGGGGTCGTCCGCCACCCGGGCGACGCCGCCGCGCAGACCCGCGAGGCGCTGGCCACGATCACCGCCGCGCTCGAGCGCGCCGGGTTCTCGATCGCCGACGTCGTCCGCACCCGGATGTTCGTCACCGACATCAGCCGCTGGGAGGAGATCGGCCGCGTGCACGGTGAGGTCTTCGGCGACGTCCGGCCGGCGAGCACGATGGTGGCCGTCGCGGCCCTGATCGACCCGGCGATGCTGGTCGAGATCGAGGCCGACGCCGTCCGCGGGCTGCCCGCATGAGCCTCGCCGTGCGGGTGATCCCGTGCCTCGACGTGGACGCCGGCCGGGTGGTGAAGGGCGTCAACTTCGTCGACCTGCGCGACGCGGGCGACCCGGTGGAGATGGCCCGCGTCTACGACGCCGAGGGCGCCGACGAGCTCACCTTCCTCGACATCACCGCGAGCTCCGGCGACCGGGAGACGACGTACGACGTCGTCCGCCGCACCGCCGAGAGCGTCTTCATCCCGCTCACCGTCGGCGGGGGTGTGCGCAGCGTCGGCGACGTCGACCGGCTGCTGCGGGCCGGCGCCGACAAGGTGGCCGTGAACACCGCCGCCGTCGACCGGCCGGAGCTGATCGCGGAGATCGCCGACCGCTTCGGCAACCAGGTGCTGGTGCTCTCCCTCGACGCGCGGCGCTGCCGCGACGGCACCGTCACCGACTCGGGCTTCGAGATCACCACGCACGGCGGCCGCCGCGGTACCGGGCGCGACGCCGTGGAGTGGGTGGTGCAGGCGGCCGGGCTCGGGGTCGGGGAGGTGCTGCTCAACTCCATGGACGCCGACGGCACGATGGCCGGCTTCGACACCGAGCTCATCCGGGCGGTGCGCCACGAGGTGACCGTGCCGCTGATCGCCAGCGGGGGCGCGGGCACGGCCGCGGACTTCCCGCCCGCCGTCGAGGCCGGGGCCGACGCCGTGCTGGCCGCGAGCGTCTTCCACTTCGGCACCCTGCGCATCGGCGATGTGAAGGACGCGCTCGCCGCCGCCGGCATCCCCGTGCGCCGGGCGGCCGACCACCCGATCGGCTAGTCCAGCACGAGCCAGGTGCGGCCGTCGACCAGTTCGCGGGCGGCGTCGAGATGGCCGGCGTGCACGGCGGTCTCGGTGATCACGTGGAGCCGGACCTGCCCGAGGTCGGCCAGCCGCCACTCGCCGAACAGCTCGCGGGGCCACCATGCGGGCGGCGCGTCCAGCGGCGTGGCCCGGATGATCGCGTCGGCCCGCTCGGTCTCGTCCCGGTACCCCGAGAGGACGGCGTCGGCCGGCACGTCCGGTCCGACGTCCCACGCGCCGCCGGTCGCCGCCGCCGCTTCGGCGAGCGCAGCCGGTTCGGCGGCGACGGCGC
>DASYGS010000044.1:0-4292 GCA_035999465.1 Blastococcus sp.
AACGCCCAGCGCCTGCTGTTCTCGGCGACGCTGGACGGCGAGGTCGACTCGCTGGTCCGCCGGTACCTGAAGGACCCGGCCCGGCACGAGGTCGTCCGCCCCGGCGGCGAGGCCCCGCCGGCCGAGCACCTGGCCTTCAGCCTCGCCTTCCGCGACAAGCTGCAGGTCGCGACGGAGCTGGCCGGCCGCCCCGGCCGCACGATCGTCTTCGCCCGCACCCAGCTGGGCGTCGACCGGCTGGCCGAGAACCTGAAGGCCGCCGGCATCAGGGCCGAGGCGATCCACGGCGGGCTGCCCCAGGCCGCGCGTAAGCGCGCGCTGGAGGAGTTCACCGACGCCCGCTCGCCGGTGCTCGTCGCGACCGACGTCGCCGCCCGTGGCATCCACGTCGACGACGTCTCGCTGGTCCTGCACTACGACCCGCCGACGGACGCCAAGACCTACCTGCACCGCTCGGGCCGCACCGCCCGCGCGGGTGCCGCCGGCGTCGTGGTCTCGCTGCTCCTGCCCGACCAGGTGGGCCAGGCCAAGCGCCGGTTCCGCCAGGCCAAGGTGGACCCGGCCGTCGACCGCATCCGCCCGGGTGACGCCCCGATCACCGAGCTCGTCGCGAAGGGCATCCCGGTGCAGCCCAAGGAGCGCACCCAGCGCGACATGCGTCGTGGCGGCGGTGGCCCGGGTGGGCGTCCGCGTCGCGACGGCGACCGCCCCGGCGGCCACCGTGGCGGCCCGCGCCGCTCGTTCGGCGACAGCCCGCGGCCGGCCGGGGAGCGCTCTTCTTACGGGGACCGGTCGTCCTCGGGCGAGCGCTCGTACGGCGACCGGGGCCCGCGCTCCGGTGGGCGGCCCAGCCGCCCGCGCTACGGCGCCTGAGTTCCCCCGCACCACACGGCAGCGGCCGGTCCCGGATCTCCGGGGCCGGCCGCTGCCGTTCGCGTGCCGTCAGTCGCGGAAGACCAGCGCCCCGCTGATCAGGCGCACGACCTCGTCCCACGGCGGCTGCAGCGCCGCGGCGTCCTGCGCCTCGAGGGTGGCCCCGGGCTCGCGCTCGCCGCGGGCGGCCGCCCGGCCCAGCGGCGCGCTCGGCGCGAGCAGCTCCTCCACCCGCGTCAGCCCCGCGTACTCGGCGAAGTCGCGCGCCCCCTCGATCGGTTGGGCGAACGCGCGATGGTCCATCAGGCCGCCGGCGCCGTCGGCCACCTCGCGGAGCACCTCGGCGAGCTCGGTGAGGTCGTAGCGGTCCTGGTCGGCCGGCAAAGGCGGGACGTCGGTGTCGGCGACCTCGGCCCACGACGCGATCTCGGTGAGGTCGTGGTCCTCGTTGCCCCCGCAGAACCGGGTGAGGTCGGCGGGGGAGTCGAACAGGAAGATCTCGCCGTCCCGCCCGAGGAAGCGGGCGAGGTCGTCGACGTAGCAGCGCAGGGTCACGCCGGCGCCGTCCGGGACGACGATCTCGACGGGCAGGATGCCGACCGCCTCCCAGAACGTGGCGGCCTTCGCGACGGCGGTCGGATCGGCGTCGAGGCGGCTGCCCCGGGCGATCGTGCGCACGCCCGGAGCGGGGGAGCCCGATGCCACGTCCTCGACGTCCTCCTCGGCCAGGTCGTCGTCCTCCAGGTCGGCGTCCTCCAGCGCGAGGTCGTCGGGGTCGGCCACGTCCTCGGCCGAGGCGGCGGGGTAGTCCTCGAGGGTCACCGTGCCGGCGCCGGTCCAGTCGAAGTGCTCGTTGAGCTCCTCGACGACGTCCTCCCAGAGGTCGTCGAGGATGCCGCCGACACCGATCCAGGCGTCCTCGCCGGAGCGGCCGACGAACGCCTCGACGCCCAGCCCGAGCGAGCCGATCTCGGGCTTGCTCACCAGCTCGGCGACGGCCTCGAACTCGCTCTCGTCGTCGTCCTCGTCCTCGTCGTCGTCCTCGTCGTCGCTGGTGTCGAGGCACTCGGCCAGCCGGCCGACCATGTCGATGGTCGCGGCGAGCTCCTCGACGGCCCAGCGGTCGGGGTTCTCGGCGGCGATGTCGTAGACGCCGTCGAGGTCGAACCGGTGGTCGTCGTCCGGCGTGAGGTCGGCAGCGCCGAGCCCGACCACGATCGGCCACACGGGGTGGTCGGCGAGGTCGTGGTCGGTGCTGGACCGGCAGTACTCCGCCAGCGCCGCCGGGGTGGGGAAGAGGTGGACCGACGAGTGGCTCCCGTCGTCGGGGTCGTCCTCGGTCGTGCCGAGGAACGCCTGCCACTCCTCGCCGTCCTCCTCCCACGGCGGCGCCCACAGCGTGTAGCCGGTGCGGTCATCGAGGGTGAGTGCGATCGGGACGATGCTGGGCCTGGCCACGGGCACATCCTGCACGGTCGGTCTGAGCGCGCGCCCCGGGGTCAGACTCCGATGGGGTGCCAGACGGTCTTCGTCTCCAGGAACGGCGTCATCCGGGCGAGCCCGGGGTCGGCCGTCCAGTCCGGTTCCCCGGCCTCTTGGCGGACGACGCGCTTGACCGTTCCGGCCGCCGAGCGCTCGAACTCCATGACCCGCTTGGGCGGCGCCCCGGTGAGGTCGATGCCGTCGACGTCGGCGTGCTCGGCCAGCCAGGGGCCCAGCTCGGCCGAGTCGCCGGTGAGCAGGTTGACCACGCCGGCGGGGACGTCGCTGGTCGCCAGCACCTCGCCGAGGGTGACCGCCGGGAGCGGGCGGGCCTTCGACGTCACGACGACGGCGGTGTTGCCGCCGGCCAGCACCGGCGCGAGGACGCTGACCAGGCCGAGCAGCGAGGACTCCTGCGGCGCGAGGACGGCGACGACACCGGTCGGCTCGGGCATGGAGAAGTCGAAGTACGGGCCGGCGACGGGGTTGGCCCCGCCGAGGACGGCCGCGAGCTTGTCGGTCCACCCGGCGTACCAGACCCAGCGGTCGATGGCGGCGTCGACGGCGGCGCGCGCCTTGCCCGCGGACAGGCCCTCACCGGCCGCCACCTCGTCGACGAACTGGGCGTGCCGGCCCTCCATCACCTCCGCGACCCGGTAGAGCACCTGGCCGCGGTTGTAGGCGGTGGCGCCCGACCACTTGGCGAAGGCGCCGCGCGCGGCGACGACGGCGTCCCGGGCGTCCTTGCGGGAGGCCCAGGCGGCGTTGGCCAGGAAGTGGCCCCGGGGGTCGGTCACCTCGTACGTGCGGCCGGACTCCGAGCGGGGGAAGGCGCCGTTGACGTAGAGCTTGTACGTCTTGAGCACCGCGAGACGGTCCGACATCAGTGCGATCCACCCTTCAGGTACGCCGCCAGCCCGTGCCGGCCGCCCTCGCGGCCGTAGCCGGACTGCTTGTAGCCCCCGAAGGGCGACGTCGGGTCGAACTTGTTGAACGTGTTGGCCCACACCACGCCGGCACGGAGCTGGTTGGCGATCTTGAGGATGCGGGAGCCCTTCTCGGACCAGATGCCGGCCGACAGGCCGTAGGTCGTGTTGTTGGCCTTGGCCACCGCCTCCTCGGGCGTGCGGAAGGTCAGCACCGACAGGACCGGGCCGAACACCTCCTCGCGCGCGATGCGGTGCGCGGGGGAGACGTCGGTGAACACCGTCGGCGGGAACCAGAAGCCGCGGTCGGGCAGCACGCACTCCGGCTGCCAGCGCTGGGCGCCCTCGGCCTCGCCGGCGTCTGCCAGCTCCCGGATGCGCTCCAGTTGCGCGTGCGAGTTGATCGCGCCGATGTCGGTGTTCTTGTCCAGCGGGTCGCCCACGCGCAGCGTGCCGATCCGGCGCTGGAGGCTGGCGATCACCTCGTCGTGGATGCTCTCCTGCACCAGCAGCCGGGAGCCGGCGCAGCAGACGTGGCCCTGGTTGAAGAAGATGCCCTGCACGATGCCCTCGACGGCCTGGTCGATCGGGGCGTCGTCGAAGACGATGTTGGCCGCCTTGCCGCCGAGCTCGAGGGTCAGCTTCTTGCGGGTGCCGGCGACGGCGCGGGCGATCGACTTGCCCACCTCGGTCGAGCCGGTGAACGCGACCTTGTCGACGTCGTCGTGCTCGACGACCGCGCGCCCGGTGTCCCCGGCGCCGGTCACGATGTTCACGACACCCGGCGGCAGGTCGGCCTGCCGGCAGATCTCGGCGAACAGCAGCGCGCTCAGCGGCGTGGTCTCGGCCGGCTTGAGGACGACGGTGTTGCCGGTGGCCAGCGCCGGCGCGACCTTCCACGCCAGCATGAGCAGCGGGAAGTTCCACGGGATCACCTGGCCGGCGACGCCGAGGGCGCGGGGGTTGGGCCCGAGGCCCGCGTGATCGAGCTTGTCGGCCCAGCCCGCGTGG
>DASYGS010000053.1:0-16880 GCA_035999465.1 Blastococcus sp.
CGTTCCACGGTGACGGCCCAGGTCATCTGGTAGCCGTTGTCGGCGATGGGCTCGCAGGCGAGCAGGCTCATGCGCGCCCGCAAGCGGCTGCCCACCGGCACCGGCGCCGTGAAGCGGACGCGGTTGAGGCCGTAGTTGACGCCCATGCGCGTATCGAGCACTTCCAGCGCGGACTCGAAGAACTTCGGCAACATCGAGAGCGTGAGGAAGCCGTGCGCAATGGGCGCGCCGAACGGGCCTTGCTTCGCGCGCTCGACGTCGACGTGGATCCACTGGTGGTCGCCGGTCGCCTCGGCGAAGAGATTCACCGCGTCCTGCGTGATCTCGAACCAGTCGCTGCTGCCGAGCTCGCTGCCCTTGAGCCCCGGCAGCTCGGCCATGGTCGTCGTTGTCGTCATGGCCGGATCCTGCCAAGCGGCCCGGCGTCGCGCCCGGGCAGGGGTGGGGGTCCGGCAACGTTGTGCTCTGCCCCCGCTGGTGGGCAGAGCACAGGAAAACCCTGTGCTGTGCCCACGGGGGTGGGCAGAGCACAAGGTTGCCCAGATGCCTACCGTCAGGCGGCGGTGACGTCCTCGACGAAGCCGATCTCCATCGAGGCGATGCACTTCGGGAAGGTCTCGAAGGCGGTGGCCCGCTCGGGAGATGCGTTGTAGGTCGCCTCCACCTCCTGGAACGCGGGGGCGTCGCCCTCGTGGGACACCGCCCAGGTGAAGGTGTCGTTCTCGTGGTCGGCCAGCGCGAACAGCAGCCGGAACCCGAAGTGCTCGCGCACGGGCACGATCGCCGGGAACCAGGCGAGGAAATCGGCCATGCGACCGGGCTCGATCCGGTAGCGGCGCAGCTGGGTGGTCGTGGAGGTCATGGCTGCATCCTGCCGTGCCCGCGGGCAGCGCCCCTACGGCGTCCACCTGCGGCGGAACCGGGCGGGAACGGGTTCACTGGGGCGCGTGGCTGCCTCGACCGACGCCTGGGCGTTCTGCGCCCAGGGGCACCGGCACTGGGGCCGGGCCGGCGCGGCCGGGTTGCTGCTGCACCGCGACGGGACGCACGGCCGCGAACTGCTCCTCCAGCACCGCGCCTCCTGGTCGCACCACGGCGGCACGTGGGGCACGCCGGGTGGCGCGCTGCACGCGGGCGAGCCCCCGCGGCTGGGCGCCCTGCGGGAGGTGCGCGAGGAGCTCGGCCTGCTGCCGGACGACGTGCTGCTGGGGGAGCAGTCGATCGACGACCACGGCGGCTGGGCGTACACGACCGTCCTGGCGCGGCCGGCCCGCCGCATCGAGGCCGGCGACCTCCGGCTGGACGGCGAGAGCGACGACGTCGCCTGGCTGCCGCTGGATGGCCTCGACGAGGTCGACCTGCACCCCGGTCTGGCGGCGTCGCTGGACCGGCTGATCCCGCTGCTCGCGCAGTTCGGGCCGTGACCCAGGAAGTTCCGATACGTCCGGTTGGGGACGCCGCCGAGTGGGCACTGCGGCCGGGAAGCATTCCGCCCCGCCGAAGGAGACGCCGCCGGTGTCCCGCCGTCCCCGCCACCTCGCTCCGGGCGCCACGCTGCGCCGCACGTTCCGGGGGCTCTCGCGGCGTCCGCGGCTCGCGCCGCAGCACCGCGCACGCGTGGTCCTGGCGCTGTCGCTGTTCTGCGGCGCCCTCCTGATCGCGGCGCCGGCGGCCATCGTCCTGTCCGGAACGGGCGGTGGCTCGGGCTCCGCGGACAGTGCCGGGGGCGTCTACGGCGGCGGCCGGGACGGCGGCGCAGCCAGCGGCAGCGCACCCGGCGGTGGCGCAGCGAACGGCAGCGGATCGACCGGCGCCGGCGGCACGGCGGTGAGCACCGCGGCCGCGCGCACCGCCCTGCCCGGCGGGTCGGGAGCCGGGCCGGCGGCCGGCGCCGGGAACGGGCCCGTGAACGGCAGCGGCGGGTCCGGTGCGGTCCCCGCGGGCGGCGCGGCCCGGCCGACCGGCGCCTCGGGGGGCGGAGGCACGCTGGCCGGCTCGTCCGGTGGCGGTTCCGGTAGCGGCTCGGGCGGTGGGACCGGCTCGGGCGGTGGAGCCGGTTGGGGCGGCGGCTCGGGGTCCGGCGGCGGTTCCGGCGGTGGCTCGGGTGGCGGGTCCGGGGGCGGCTCGGGTGGTGGCTCCGGCGGCGGGGGAGGTGCCCCGCGGACCACCAGTGCGCCGGCCAGTACCCCGGGTGGTGCCATCAGCAGCGCGACCCAGGCGGCCGGCGGCATCGTGAGCAGCGTGACCAAGCCCCTCGCCCCGGTCGTCGGCGGGGTGGGCAGCGTGCTCGGCGGCCACTGATGCCACCCGCGACGCCCCTCGGGGTCCCGGGCTAGGTTCGGTGGCATGACCAGCCGCGACGACGTCTCCGAGATCTTCGACAGCGCCGCCTGGCAGACCGTCGACGGCTTCGACTTCGCCGACATCACCTACCACCGCGCCGTCGACGCGGGCGTCGTCCGCATCGCGTTCGACCGCCCCGAGGTGCGCAACGCCTTCCGCCCGCAGACCGTCGACGAGCTGATCACCGCGCTCGAGCACGCCCGGCTGGCCACCGACGTCGGCTGCGTGATCCTCACCGGCAACGGCCCCAGCCCGAAGGACGGCGGCTGGGCGTTCTGCTCCGGCGGCGACCAGCGCGTGCGCGGCCGGTACGGCTACGAGCACAGCCAGGGCTCGAGCGGGCGGCTGCACATCCTCGAGGCGCAGCGGCTGATCCGCTTCATGCCGAAGGTGGTCATCTGCGTCGTCCCCGGGTGGGCGGCCGGTGGTGGGCACAGCCTGCACGTCGTCTCCGACCTCACCCTGGCCAGCGCCGAGCACGCGCGGTTCAAGCAGACCGACGCCGACGTCGGCAGCTTCGACGGCGGGTTCGGGTCTGCGTACCTGGCCCGGCAGGTCGGGCAGAAGTTCGCCCGCGAGATCTTCTTCCTCGGCGAGGAGTACACGGCGGCCGATGCCGTCGCGATGGGCATGGTCAACCGCGCCGTCCCCCATGCCGAACTGGAGCGCACCGCGCTGGACTGGGGACGCCGGATCGTGGCCAAGAGCCCGACCGCGCAGCGCATGCTCAAGTACTCGTTCAACCTGATCGACGACGGGCTGGTCGGCCAGCAGCTCTTCGCCGGCGAGACCACCCGGCTGGCCTACATGGCGGAGGAGGCGGTCGAGGGTCGCGACGCCTTCCTGGAGAAGCGCGACCCCGACTTCAGCCGCTTCCCCTGGCACGTCTGAGGGGACGTTCGGCGCCGGAAGTCCCGAGGAGGAGGTCGCCGTGATCGTCGAGGTGGTGGGTGGCGCGCAGGAGCACCCCGAGGTGCGGGTGGTCGACGTCGACAACCTGACGTCGCTGCACCTGGCGCTGGGCGAGGTGACCGACGAGGAGGCCGGCGAGGTGCTGGAACGCGCGGGGCTCGGCCGGCTCCGGGACGCCGATGTCGCCGTCCTCGACGCGGCGGCCCTGCGCGCCGCGGCCGAACCGCGGGCGACGGCGGCCGGCTGGGCCACCCGGTGGGACGCGATGGTCGCCGCCGCGCGGGCCGAGGGCCGGGTGTCGGACGACGGCGCCGGCATCCAGGTGCGCGTGGAGAGCGCCGCCGGAGCGTGAGACGGACGCCCGGTCGAGGTAATCGACCGGAAGACACGCACTTATGGGTCTTCGGTCATTGTAATGACTCCACTCAACACGTCAGGATGTCTCAGTGCGTATGACGATGTGTCACGTGATCGGGTCATGACCGGCACCCCGGGGCGGCCGCTGAGCGCTGAGCTGTCCGAGCAGTTGGTGTCGGTCGCGGTCGACATCCTGGCCGAAGAGGGCTGGGGGCGGCTCAACAGCGACCGGATCGCGGCACGCGCCCACGCGGGCAAGGCGGGCATCTACCGCCGCTGGCCGTCGATGAGTGCGCTGGCCCGGCACGCCGTCGGTCGCTTCACCCTCGTCACGGCGCCCGACGACACCGGCTCGCTCCGCGGCGACCTGCGCAGCCTGGTCGACCGCTGGACCCGGCCGCTGGACCGCGAGGAGAAGGCGGCGGCCAGCATCGTCGGCGCCGCGCGGCAGGAGGAGGACCTCCGGGCCGGCCTGGACACCGCGCTGGTGAAGCCGCTCGCGGCGGCCGTGGCCGAGATCGGCGCCCGGGCCGCCGCCCGTGGTGAGGCGGTCGACCCGCACCGCATGGCGCTGCTGGGATCGGTGCTCGAGGCCTTCTGGTGGCAGCGCTACACCGCCGCCGGCGACGGCGCGATGAGCGCGGACCGGGTCGACGCCGTGGTCGACGAGATCCTGCTGCCCATCGTCGCGCCGGCGCAGTCCTCCGTGGTGGTCTGACCCGCACCGACGCCTGCACCCGCGTCGCCGCGGGGTGGAGAGCGGGTCAGCCGGCCTCGCGGCCGCAGGGCTCGGACGGCCTGGCGGTCGCCGCGGCCCGGCGCGCGACCAGCTCGGCCACGCACGTCTCCAGCTGGACCAGCAGGCGCTCGCCGAGCGCGGCGACCTCGGCACCGAAGGCGGCGGGATCGACGGTCGCCCGCGGCCGGTGGTTGACGATGAGCACCCGGGTGGTGGCCATCCACGTGGCGGCGGTCAGGGGTGCCGCGATGCCCGGGTCGGCCGGCACCGGCTCGGCCCCGATGGCCTCGCCGCTCGTCCAGGCCTCGAACAGCGCGTCGGCCAGCCGGCGCTCGCACCCGAAGATGAGCTCGCGCTCCTGGGTGCGGAGTGTGTCGGACGCCTCCAGGGTGCTGACGTACGCGCGCCGTTCGGTGCAGGACATCGAGCCGACCAGGGTCTCCACGAGTTGCACGAGGTAGCCGCGCAGCGCCCGCAGCGGCCCGACGCCCGGGCCGCGGTCGCGCACCGCGGCGGCCGCGCCGTCGACCCACGGGGTGCGGCCGTCGAAGAAGAGCTCTTCCTTCGTGGCGAAGTGGTTGAAGATCGTCTGGACGGCGACGTCGGCCTCGCGTGCGATGTCCGCGGTGGTCACCACGTCGAAGCCCTGCTCGGCGAACAGCCGGCGGGCCGTCGAGCGGATCTGCTCCCGCGTCTGCGCCTTCTTGCGCGCTCGTCGATCGATCAGCTCACTCACCGTCGCAGCATAGACACGGAGCGTGTTTACCGACCGGTAGCGGCATCGCGTCGAACCGGGGCCGCGGCGGTGGGCACGTCCCGATGGTGCCGCACGGCCCGCGCGCCCGCGGGTCGAGGCCGGTGTGATCCGCGTCGGTGCAGCTCAGGCAGCATGACGGTCAGGACGACGCCGTCGAGACGAGGAGGAGCCGCACCGTGCGGACGACGAGAGCAGCGGTTCTGCGCGAGCCCGGGACCGAGTACGAGATCGTCGAGCTCGAGGTCGTCGACCCCGGGCCGGGCGAGGTGCTCGTCGAGATGGCCTACGCCGGGCTGTGCCACTCCGACGAGCACCTGCGGCACTCCAACCCCGGCGGCCGGTACCCGATCGTCGGCGGCCACGAGGGCTCCGGCGTCGTCCAGGCCGTCGGGCCGGGCGTGACGAGCGTGGCGCCCGGCGACCACGTCGTCACCAGCTTCCTGCCCGCGTGCGGGCACTGCCGCTTCTGCGCGTCGGGCCGCTCCAACCTCTGCGACAAGGGCGCGACGATCGCGATCGGGCAGCTGCCCGGCGGCACGTACCCGTTCCGGCTGGACGGCGAGCCGCTCGGCGGGTTCTGCATGGTCGGCGCGTTCGCGCAGCACTCGCTGCTCAGCGAGTTCTCCTGCGTGCGGATCGAGCCGCACGTGCCGCTGGACACCGCGGCGCTGGTCGCCTGCAGCGTGCCCACCGGCTGGGGCTCGGCCGTCTACTCCGGTGGCGTGCGGCCGGGGGACACCGTCGTCGTCGTGGGCCTCGGCGGGGTGGGGGTCAACGCGGTGCAGGGTGCGGTGCACGCGGGAGCGATCAACGTCGTCGGCGTCGACCCGCTGGCGATGAAGCGCGAGTTCGCCGGGTCGCTGGGCGCGACGCACACGGTGGCCGACGCCGGCGAGGCCGCCGGCCTGGCCCGCTCGCTGTCGCGGGGCACCGGGGCCGACGTCGTGATCATCACCGTCGGCAAGATGTCGGCGGACGTGATGCGCGGCGCGATGTCCTGCCTCGGCAAGGGCGGCACCCTGGTGATGACGGCGCTGGCCGACCGGCCCGAGGAGGGCAACGTCGGGCTCGGGGGGCAGCTCGCGACGGTGTTCGAGCACCGGATCCAGGGCTCGCTGTTCGGCTCCTGCAACCCGTTCCGCGACATCCCGGCGCTGCTGCGGCTGCACGAGGAGGGCCGGCTCGAGCTCGACCGGCTGATCACCCGCCGGTACTCCCTCGACGAGCTCAACCAGGGCTACCGCGACCAGGCGGCCGGCGAGACGATCCGCGGCCTGCTCGACCACTCGCTCGGGCGCTGAACTCCCTCACCTCAGTTGTAGCAGAATTCGGCCGCCCCCATGAGGGCCGAATTTTCGATCTAGGGTCGCCCCCTCAGATCGGAGCTGATGCCTGTGACCTCCCTGCCCACCAGCGCCTTCGACCTCCCCGATCGCCTCGCCGCCAAGGCCGACCCGGCCCTGATCGCCGCCGACGAGCAGCACTTCGCGGCGATCGGGGAGAGCCTCGCGCGGTCGATCGCCGACCTCTCCGAACGGCTCGACGCCGAGCGCCGGGCGCCCGGCGGCACCGGCCAGGCCGCGCTGGACCGCGACCTGGAGGTGCACCGGCTGGCCGCCCGCCTGCGGGCGTTGCGCCGCTTCGGCCTGGACCTCTGCCTCGGGCAGTTCGTCCGCGCCGACGATCCCGAGCCCGTCTACATCGGGCGGCTCGGCCTCACCGACGAGACGGGCCGGAGGCTGCTGCTCGACTGGCGGTCGCGGGCGGCCGAGCCGTTCTTCGGGGCGACCCACGGCAACCCGATGGGGCTGGTGAGCCGCCGCAGGTACCGGTGGACCCGCGGCCGGATCACCGACTACTGGGACGAGGTGTTCACCGCCGCCGGGTTCACCGGGCACGCCGCGGCGCTCGACGACCAGTCCGCGTTCCTCGCCAGCCTGGGCAGCAACCGCTCGGCCCGGATGCGCGACGTGCTCGGCACGATCCAGGCCGACCAGGACGCGATCATCCGCGCCGGCTCCTCCGGCGCCCTCGTCGTCGACGGCGGCCCGGGCACCGGGAAGACCGTCGTCGCCCTGCACCGGGCGGCGTACCTCCTCTACTCCGACCCCCGCGTCGGCCACCACCGCGGCGGGGTGCTGTTCGTCGGCCCGAGCCGGCCCTACCTCGCCTACGTCGCCGACGTCCTGCCGAGCCTGGGGGAGGAGGGCGTGCAGACGGTCACCCTGCGGAACCTGGTCGCCGAGGGCGCCGCGGCCGCGGCCGAGGCCGACCCGGAGGTGGCCGCGCTGAAGTCGTCCGCCGCCCTGGTCGGGGCGATCGAGGCCGCCGTCCGGTTCTACGAGGAGCCGCCGACGACCGGGATGACGGTCGAGACCGACTCCGGCGACATCCGGCTGCGCGCCGGCGACTGGGCCGAGGCGTTCGAGACGCCCGACCCCGGCACCCCGCACAACGAGGCGCGTGACCAGGTCTGGGAGGCGCTGCTCACGATCCTGGTCGACAACGCCGACGGCGACGAGACCGACGACCTGCTCCGGAAGTCGCTGCAGCAGGACCGGGAGCTGCTGGCGACCTTCAACCGGGCCTGGCCGCTGCTGGAGGCGGCCGACGTCGTGGGGGACCTGTGGTCGGTGCCGGCCTACCTGCGCCGATGCGGCCCCTGGCTCACCCCCGGTGAGGTGGCCGCGCTGCAGCGCGCGGACGCCCAGGCCTGGACGCTCTCGGACCTGCCGCTGCTCGACGCGGCACGGCAGCGGCTCGGCGACCCCGAGACGTCGCGCCGCAGGCGCCGGCAGGCGGCGACCGTGGCCGCCGAGCGCGAGCGCATGGCCGGCGTCATCGAGGAGCTGATCGCGGCCGACGACTCCGAGCTGCTGCTGATGACCACCCTGCGCCATCAGGATCTCCGCGACGCCCTGGTCGACGAGGCCGCGCTGCCCACCGCCGCCCCCGACGTGCTCGCCGGCCCGTTCGCGCACGTCGTCGTCGACGAGGCGCAGGAACTCACCGACGCCGAGTGGCAGATGCTGCTGCTGCGCTGCCCGTCGCGGAGCTTCACGATCGTCGGCGACCGGGCCCAGGCGCGGCACGGGTTCACCGAGTCGTGGCGGGAACGGCTCGAGCGGATCGGGCTCGACCGGATCACCCTGACCTCCCTGAGCATCAACTACCGGACGCCCGAGGAGGTCATGGCCGAGGCCGAGCCGGTCATCCGCGCCGCGCTGCCCGACGCCAACGTGCCGACCTCCATCCGCAGCAGCGGGGTACCGGTGGCGTACGGGGCCGCCGCGGACCTGGGCGCGATCGTCGACGGCTGGCTCGCCGGGCACGCCGAGGGGGTGGCCTGCGTGATCGGCGACCCGACGTTCGAGGGGCGCGCCCGCGTCCGGTCGCTGACGCCGGAGCTGGCGAAGGGGTTGGAGTTCGATCTCGTCGTCCTCGTCGACCCGGAGGCGTTCGGCGCGGGCATCGAGGGCGCCGTCGACCGCTACGTCGCGATGACCCGCGCCACTCAGCGGCTCGTCGTCCTCACGACCCCCTGATGGAGTCGCTCGAGCGCGGAAAGCGTCACCGCGCGACTCCATCACGGGAAGAATGCGGCGGATGAGCGCACCACGGATCGTCGTCCTCGACGTCGACGGCACCCTCGTCGACACCAACTACCAGCACGCGCTGGCCTGGTACCGGGCGCTGCGCTCGCTCGGCGAGATCTACCCGGTCTGGCGGATCCACCGGTTGATCGGCATGGGCGGCGACCAGCTGGTGTCGGCACTCGGCGGCGACGAGGTGGAGGAGCGGATCGGCGACCAGGCGCGCGAGCGGTGGGTGACCGAGGCCGACCCGCTGATGAAGGAGGTCTCGCTGCTGCCCGGCGCCCGCGAGTTCATCGTCGCGCTCAAGGAGCGTGGGCACCGGGTCGTGCTGGCCAGCTCCGGCAAGCCGCACCACGTCGACCGGGCGCTCGACATGCTCGACGTGCGGGACGTCGTCGACGGCTGGACGACCGGCGAGGACGTCGAGGCGACCAAGCCCGCACCCGACCTGCTGCACGTCGCGCTGGAGAAGATCGGCGAGCCCGCGGACGCCCCGAGCGTCGTCGTCGGCGACTCGGTGTACGACGTGCAGGCGGCGGCGAAGGCGGGGATGCCGGCGGTCGTCGTCCGGTCCGGGGGCTTCGGGGACGACGAACTGCGCGAGGCGGGCGCGATCGCGATCTACGACACCCCAGCCGATCTGGCCGCCGACCTCGACGTCCTCGACCGCTAGGCCCTGAGCGGTCGCGAGAGCGCGCGGGTCAGCCGGCCAGGCCGGCGGAGCGCGCCTGGTACTCGGGGACGTCGGCCATCGGCGGCCGCTCGTCGACGGCGACGGCGCTGCTGCGGGGCACGAACCCGGTGCCGTCGTGCCGGAACTGGGTGAGCAGCCCGCTGGCGTCGAGTCGGTGATGGCCCGGGCGGCCACACTCGGCGCGGGCGAGCACCGTCGACACGACCTGCCCGGCCATCGCGCCGAGCGCCTCCTGCGACTGCGACGTGTGCCGCCGCACGCCGAGGTCGACCTGGGCCAGCGACGACAGCCCGCCGAGGCGCAGCAGGTCGATCAGCAGGCCGATCTCCACGCCGTAGGCCGACACGAACGGCACCTGCTCGAGCGCCGACCGCCGGCCCGCGTACTCCCCGCCGAGCGGCTGCACGAACCCGGCGAGCTCGGGCCACAGCGCGTTGAGCAGCGGGCGGGCGGTCAGCTCGGTCACCCGGCCCCCGCCGGCCGGCTCCGAGCGTCCCTCGATCTCCAGCGGCCGCGTGTAGCAGCCCTTCACGTACTGCACCTGCGGATCGGCGAGCAACGGCCCGAGCAGGCCGGGCACGAAATGGGCGACGTCCCCGATCAGGTCGGCGTCCAGGAAGACGACGAGGTCGCCGGTGGTCGCGGCGAGGGACTTCCACAGGGCCTCGCCCTTGCCCGGCCGCGTGCCGTGCGCGGGCAGCACGTCGGAGCTGGCGACGACGTCGGCGCCGGCCGCGCGGGCGACGACGGCCGTGTCGTCGGTGGAGTCGGAGTCGACCACGAGCAGCTCGTCGACCAGGGGCAGCCGCCGCATCCAGCGCTCGCGCAGGTCGGTGACCAGCACGCCGACCGTCGCCCGCTCGTTGCGCGCGGGCAGGACGACGCTGATCCGGTGCCCGCCGCGGCGCTTGGCCCGCAGCAGGGCGTCGAGGTCGAGCTCGGCCAGGGTGGTGGCCGACGTCGTGCGGTGCCGGAACCAGGCGCGCGCGTCGGGTCTCATCGGCTCACTCTCGGCGACGATCCGCCCGAGCGCCATGCTCCCGTGGCGGAATTCACCGGTTCGTCACGGCCGCGACGGTCAGGGAACAGGAACGGCCGGGGTGCGCAGGAGGACGCGGAGGTCGGCCACCGACAGCCCGTGCGGCAGGTGCCGGCCGTGCAGCAGCTGGACGCCGGCCGCGACCGCGCCGTCGCGGATCTCGGCTGTGGAGATGCCGCCGGCGATCGCCGTCAGGCCGAAGCCCGTCGTCGTCCGCACGATCGCGGCCAGCACCTGCAGGGCGCGGTCGGTGTCGTCGCGGGGGGCCAGCGCGGTGAGGTCCACGCGGACGGCGTCCAGCGAGATGCGGGCGAGCAGGGCGAAGAGGCTGTGTCCCATGCCGTAGTTGTCCAGGCAGAGGCGGACGCCGGTGCGGCGGGCGGCCTCGAGTTCGGGCACGAGCGCGGCCGACGAGGTCAGCAGCGTCTCCTCGGTGATCGACAGGGTCAGCCGCGTCGGGGCGAGGCCGCTGTAGGCGAGCGCGGCGGCGATCTCGTCGGCGAGCCCGTCCGGGGTGACGTGGCCGGCCGGCAGGCTGATCGCGATGGAGACGGTCGGGTCGGGGAAGGCGGCCGCGGCGGCGCAGGCCTGGCGCAGCAGCGACCGCTGCAGGTCGGCCGAACGCCCGTACCGCTCGGCGGCGCCCCACAGGTCCTGGCCGTCCAGGGTGCCGTAGACGGTGTGCTGCCAGACGGGCACGGCGTGCACGAGCGCGATCCGTCCCGACGGGTCGCACGCCGCGTCCAGGCGCAGGGTGACGTCGCCCTCGTCGATGGCGGTCGCGACGTCGACCGCGTCGAAGGGGGAGGCGGTGGAGTCGTCGGCGAGCCGGACGCAGCCCTTGCCGGCCTGCTTGGCGGCGCGCAGCGCGGCGTCGGCCTCGCGGAAGGCCGGCTGACCCCCGGCGGCGCCGAGCGGGGCGACACCCACGCTGGCGCCGACGGCGAAGGCCCAGTCCTCGACGCGGTGCGGCAGGGAGAGTGCGTCGACCACGCGCTGGGCGACCTCCTCCGCCTCGCCCATCGTGCCGGTGACCAGGATCGCGAACTCGTCGCCGCCGAGGCGGGTGACCAGGTCGTCGTCCCTGACGACGGTGTTGAGCCGGCGGGCGACCTCGACGAGCAGCTGGTCGCCCGACTCGTGCCCGGCGACGTCGTTGACGGCCTTGAAGCCGTCGAGGTCGAGCACGAGCAGGCAGCGCTCGTCGAGCGAGGAGGCCGCCATCTCCTGGAAGAGGGCCGCGCGGTTGGGCAGCCCGGTGAGGTGGTCGGTGTAGGCCATGCGTTCGAGCTCGCGCTCGCGGCGGCGCCGGCTGGTGACGTCGCGCAGGTAGAGCACCCGGCGCCCGGAGCCCGGGCGCTCGGAGGAGGTGACCTCCAGCTCGCGGTGCGCGCCGGCGTCGCCCCGGTCGCCGGTGCGCACGCGGAAGTGCAGCGGGGGCCCGTCGCCGGCGGGGGCGCTCTCGGTGGCCGCGCGCACGCGGGCGCGGTCCTCGCCGGCGACCAGGTCGAGCAGCGAGACGTCGCCGTCGGCGTCGGCCAGGCCGAGCAGGTGGCGGGCGGCCGGTGAGGTGAACAGCAGCCGGAACCGGGCGTCCATGATCGCGAGGCCGTCGGAGCTGGCCTCGATGAGCTCGCGGAAGTCCTCCTCGCTGCGCACGAGGTCCTCGGTGACCCGGCCGTCCTCCCGGATGCGCAGTACGAGGCGCAGCGCCATGAGCGCGAAGACGACGGCGCAGCCGATCTCGGCGCCGGTCGACAGGGGACGCCCGGCGGCGAGGCTGAGGCCGATGGCCAGCGGCAGGCTGAGCAGGCTGGCGAAGACGAGCACGATGCCGACCCGGCTGACCACGGGGACGGCGGCGCGGTCGCGGCGGTTCGCGGAGCTGCGCGGCGCGAAGGCGGCCGCCACGACCACCGACTGCAGGCCCAGCGCGACGGCGACGTCGGAGCCGGCGGTCCACAGCGGGGACGGCGCCACGATGGCCATCGCCTCGAACCACGCGGCCGAGGCCTGGGCGCCGACGGCGAAGATCATCACGGTGGCCGAGCGGCGCAGCTCCGCCGTCGAGACGGTGCACATGGCGCCGGCGGCGCCGAGCATGAGGGCGGCGTAGGCGCCGTAGGTGAGCACGAGCGAGCGCAGGTCACTCGGGGCGTCGACCGGGTTGACCAGCGGCGTGCGCAGCACCTCGGTGACCACCAGGACAGCGGCGGTGATGACGGCGCCGTCGACGACGAGCGCCGTCCACCGGGTGCGGGTGACCCGGCGGGCGAGCAGGAAGCAGCTGACCACCGGCATCGTGGCGCCGACGAACAGGAAGATCTTGTCGATGCCCCCGCTACCGTCGAACTCCGGGCCGGGGAAGGCAGCCTCGAGCCACTGGGCGACCATGAACAGCACCGCGGCGCAGCCGAGGATCCGCCAGGGCCAGGAGCCCTGACGGTCCATGGTGCGGACCTGCCGGCACACCGCCCAGGCGGCGCTGGCCGCGACCCCGCCGAGGACGAGCTCGTCCCACTGCATGCCGGTGCCGTCGGGGGCGCTGAACGGCACCGCGAAGGCGAGCCCGAGCAGGCCGAGGGCGACGGTCCAGCGGACCGAGCGGGGGAGCGAGCGCAGCCAGGTCATGACGTCACCGCCGGGAGGCGGGGCTCGGCGGTGCACTGCACGCCGGTCCGCCACTGGCCGTCGGCGAGCTGCGGCGCCTCGAGCGGCCGGGAGAAGACGTAGCCCTGCAGGTAGCGGTGGCCCATGTCGCGCAGCAGGTGCAGCACCGCGGGGGTGGTGACGCCCTCGACGATCACCGGCAGGCCGAGGCTGCCGCCGAGCGAGAGGACCGCGCGGCACATGGCCCGGCGCGCCTGGTCGTGCTCGACGTTGGCCAGGAAGTGCTGGTCCATCTTGAGGACGTCGACGGGCATCCCGACAAGGTAGGCGAGACTGGACCACCCGGTACCGAAATCGTCCACCGCGATGCGGACGCCGAGCCGGCGCAGGGCGCTGAGGTCCTCGATCACGTGCGAGTCGTCCAGCAGTACCGACTCGGTGATCTCGACGATGAGCCGGCCCGCGGGCAGGCCGCTGCTCTCCAGCGCGGCGAGCACGTCGGGCACCAGTTCGCCGGAACGGATCTGGCGGGCCGAGACGTTGACGGCGACGCTCAGCTCGGCGTCGACGGCGGCGATCGTGGCGCAGGCCTCGCGGAGCACCCACCGGCCCAGCGCGGTGATCAGGTCGGACTCCTCGGCCAGCGGCACGAACTCCACGGGGGAGACCTCGCCGAACACCGGGTGCCCCCAGCGCAGCAGCGCCTCGACCGAGACGGTGCGGTGCATGACGACGTCGACGACCGGCTGGAAGACCAGGCGGAGCTCGCCGCGGGCCAGGGCGCCGTCGAGGTCGGCGCGGAGGGTGGCGCTGCGGTCCTGGGCCAGGCGCAGGGCGTCGTCGTAGCGGTGCACGGAGCCGGGGCCGGCGGTGCGGGCGCTGCGGAGCGCGAGGTCGCCGCGGCGCAGCGCCTCGCCGGTGTCGACGTCGGCGGCCAGGCCCGCGACACCGGCGGCGGCGGTGAGCCGGAGGGTGCCGTCGGGGGTGGTGAGCGGGCCGATGTCCGCCACCAGGCGGCCGGCCAGGATCTCGGCGTCGGAGACGCTGCCGTCGACCACCACGACGAAGTCGCCGTCCTTGCCGCGGGCCAGCCAGTCCTCGCCGCGCAGGGCGCGGGTCAGCCGGGAGGTCAGCGCGCGGAGGACGGCGGGCTCGGTCTCGGGGGTCAGGACGCCGTCGTCGAGGCCGCTGATGCCGACGAGGGCGAGGGAGTAGCGGTGCCCGCGGGTGGAGCGCTGCACCTCGCCGAGCCGGCGGACCAGCGCCGCGCGGTTGGGCAGCCCGGTGACCGGGTCGGTCAGGGCGAGCTCGAGCAGCTCGGCGTCGGCGCCCGGTTCCGGGGTGCGGGCGGTGACGTCGCGGCAGTACAGGACGAGCGCGCCGACGTCGGGGTCGTCGCGCAGGTCGCGGACGGTCGCCTGGATCAGCCGCCATCGGCCGTCGGCGGCGCGCACCCGGGCGGTGCGCACGGCGAACTCGCCGGAGGTGTTGCGCGGGCCGTCGAGGGCGCCGAAGAGGGTGGGGGCGTCGTCGGGGTGGACCACGTCGGCGAGCGGGAGGCCGAACGCGCCGGCCTCGTCGAGCCCGAGCAGGTCGAGCACGACCGGCGAGCCGAAGGTGATGCGGAGCGTGTCGTCGAGGATGACGACCGGGTCGACGCTGCTCTTCACGAGCGTGCGGAACGAGGACTGGCTGCGGCGCAGGTCGCGGCCGAGGCTGCGCTGCCGGCGCCAGAGCACCGCCAGCGAGGCGAGCAGGAGGGCGA
The DNA here is from genome assembly GCA_035999465.1 of Blastococcus sp. Lineage (GTDB taxonomy): Bacteria > Actinomycetota > Actinomycetes > Mycobacteriales > Geodermatophilaceae > Blastococcus_B. The sequence continues at coordinate 14,813 of DASYGS010000053.1, forward strand.
GGCCGCCCGCGGCGACGAGGAGGCCGAGCACGGTGCCGGCCGGGACGGCGGTGACGGCGACGAGGACGGCGGTGACGGCGACGAACAGCACGGGGACGGCGAGCAGCCCGGCGCGCCCCCATCGGGGCGCGACCGGGCACGCAGCCGCTGGCTGCCCCGGGAGGCGGGCGGTCGTCACCTGGGAGTAGTCGGGAGACCGGGCGGCCAACTGCAGCATCGTCATCGATCCGTCACCCGAACGGGTGTCGTGCCCCCGCGTGCGGTTGCCCTGCCGCGGCGGGCTCGCGGGGACGATGATGGGCCGATGGTCTCGGGCGAGGCTCTCCCCGGTGCGGCCGACGTCCACAGCGCGCTGACCGACCAGCTGAGCGCGCTGGCGCGGACGATGCAGCACGAGGCCGACCTGCAGGGCACGCTCGACGCGATCGTGCGCGCGGCGGTGGTCACCGTGCCCGGGGCGGAGCACGCGTCGCTGTCCGCCGTCCGGGAGCGCCGCCGGGTCGTCACCCAGGCCGCGACCGGTGAGCTGGCCCGCGCGGTGGACCAGGCGCAGTACGACACCGGCCAGGGGCCGTGCCTCGACGCGCTCTACCGCCGGCAGACCGTGCGGGTGCACGAGTTCCGGCACGAGACCCGCTGGCCGGAGTTCGTCGGCCGGGTCCGCGCGCTGGCCGTGGGCAGCATGCTGGCCGTGCAGCTCTACGTCGACGGCGACGACCTGGGCGCGCTGAACCTGCTCGCCGGCGAGCCCGAGTCGTTCACCGGCGAGTCGGAGCACGTCGCGCTGCTGTTCGCCTCGCACGCGGCGGTGGCGATGGCGCACGCCGAGCAGCGGGACCACCTGACCACGGCGCTGTCCACCCGCGACCTCACCGGGCAGGCCAAGGGGATCCTGATGGAGCGCTACAAGGTGACCGCCCCCCAGGCGTTCGCGATGCTGGTGCGGATCTCGTCGATCACGAACCGGCGGCTGGTCGACATCGCCGAAGAACTGGTGACGACGGGCGCGATGCCGACGCCGTGACCCTGCGAGGCGCGCTCCAGGGGTGTTGTGCGCGCTCCGGGAGTCCTGCAGGGCCCCTGAAGCGCGCAGAACACCCCCGAAGCAGGGGGGACGACGGCGCTCGCGACGGGGCTGGATTCACAGCGCGCGTTCAGCCCGGCGGCACCTTCCGGAAAGGCGCCCCGGTGATCATCGTCGCGATGATTCTCACCGCGATCGGCGCCTGGTTCCTGCTCTCGATCCTCACGACGGCCGCCTGCGCGGCGGTGGTGCGCGGCGGCATCCGCGAGGACCGGATGCTCGGCTACGTCACCGACTCGATGTGACCGCGCGATCGGAAGCCCCCCCGACCTGCCGCACGGGATGCCGAGTGGCAGAGTGCCAGTGGTGAAGACCTGGCTCGATTCCTGGCCGGTGTACCGGCAGCTGACCGGCGCCGATCCGCTCGGCCGCGGCAAGGCGGCGCGAAGCAAGGCGACCGACGAGACCGTGTCGCGGACGGCCACCGCCGACCGCGTCGTCCAGAGCATCTGCCCCTACTGCGCCGTGGGCTGCGGGCAGAAGGTGTACGTCAAGGACGAGAAGGTCGTGCAGATCGAGGGCGACCCCGATTCGCCGATCAGTCGCGGCCGGCTGTGCCCGAAGGGCAGCGCGAGCAAGCAGCTGGTCACGAGCCCGACCCGGGTGACCACGGTCAAGTACCGCCGTCCGTTCGGCACGGAGTGGGAAGACCTCGAGCTCGACACGGCGATGGAGATGATCGCCGACCGCGTGCTCGACGCCCGCCGCAGGGGCTGGCAGGACACGGACAAGGACGGCAAGCGGCTCAACCGCACGATGGGGATAGCGAGCCTCGGAGGGGCGACCCTCGACAACGAGGAGAACTACCTCATGAAGAAGCTCTACACGGCCATGGGCGCCGTGCAGGTCGAGAACCAGGCCCGCATATAGCACTCCTCCACGGTGCCCGGTCTGGGTACCTCGTTCGGTCGTGGCGGTGCCACGAACTACCAGCAGGACCTCGCCAACGCTGACTGCATCGTCATCGAGGGCTCGAACATGGCC
>DASYGS010000054.1:0-6020 GCA_035999465.1 Blastococcus sp.
CGCGGCCAGTCGACCCGCGGTCCCACCTTCGACAGCACGGCCGGCAGCAGCGTGAGCACCACCGACACGCTGACCAGCGGGATCAGCATGCCGCCCAGGCCCATGCTCCGCAGGAACGGCACGGGCACCAGGACCAGCGCCAGCAGGCTGATGGCGACCGTCACGCCGGACGCGACCACCGCGTGGCCCGCCGTCCGCATGGCGATGACGACCGCCTCGTCGTTCGGATGCCCGTGGGCCCGCTCCTCCCGCCATCGCGACACCAGCAGCAGCGAGTAGTCGATGGCGACGCCGAGGCCGACCAGCGCGATGAGGAACTGCACCACGAAGCTGACGTCGGTCAGGTAGGTGAGCCCGAGCACGAGCAGGAACGTGGTCAGGATCGAGACCGCGGCGATGATCAGCGGGACGAACGCCAGGAACGAGGCGAAAACGAAGAGCAGGACCGCGAGCGCGCCCACCGCCCCGAAGATGGTCTCGGCCAGGACGCTGGGCCCCGTGGTGTCGCCACCGGCGGCGAGCAGCTGGTAGGACGTGAACCCGGCCTGCAGGCCGGCGGCCCCCGCCGCCTGCTGGACCACCGGCAGCACCTGCGCCGAGATCCCCGGCCCGAAGCCGGTGGGCTGGGGGCCCTGCACCAGCGCGAACGTGCTGCGCCCGTCGTCGGTGACGAACCGGCCGTCGCCGGTGCTGCCCAGGTCGACGACCCGGACCTGCGGAACGGCGGTGCGCAGGGCGGCGAAGACGCCCGCGATGTCGGCCTTGCGCTCGGCCACCGTGCTGCCCGCGGGCACGGTGATCACCGGGATCAGGGTGTCGGCGGTGCTGGTGCCGAAGGTGGCGATGAGCTGCTGCTCGGCCTCGTAGCCCGGCTGCCCGGGCAGCGAGAAGTCGAAGGTGAGCCGGTCGGTGACCGGTCCGGCGACGATGCCCCCGGCCACCATGAGGGCGAGCCAGCCGAGCACGACAACCAGCCGATGCCGCAGGACGAACCGGGCGAGGGAATCCACGAGCGCTCCTGGGCGGCGTCGGACGCGACGGCGGACAGCGCCCCCGGTGCCCTCGGCCACGCTAGCGGCCGCGCGGGACCGGCGGGACCGTCTACTGCGCGTTCGTCAGGGCGCGCGCAGCGAGCGCGACCGCCAGTGGAGGGCGTCGGCGACCCGGGGGAGCGGGCGCTGGAGCCGGACGCTCGCGCGGTCGGCCGCGGCGGCGGTCAGCCGCCGGACCTCGCCCCGCAGCGCCGTGCGGCGGCGCTCGAGGGCAGCCACCTCCGCGCGCAGGGAAACGGTCCGGGCCAACACGTCCTGTTCCAGCCGCTCCCGGACGGCGGCGGCCTCGGCGTCCGCCCGCCGGCGCTGCTCCCGGCCGGTGGCCAGCAGGCGGACCACCTCGTCCCGGGCGTGCAGCAGCGCCGCGGCGGCCTCGTCGGTCGCCTGTCGCCGGGTGCGATCAGCCTCCTCCGCGGCCCGGCGCTCGAGTTCCTGCACGTTCCGCAGCCGGGTGTCGGCCTCGGAGAGGGCGGCGCGGCGCACCTGCTCGGCCTCGGCGGCGGCGTCGGCCACGACGCGGCGCGCGTCCTCGCTCGCGCTGGCCGCGTCGGCGGCCGCCTGCGCGCGCACCCGCCGGGCCTCGGCGGCGGCGTCGGCGAGCAGCCGCTCGGCCTCGGCGGTGGTCCGGTCGAGCTCGGCCGCTGCGGCGGCCCGATCGGCCTCGGCGTCCGCTCGCAGGCCCTCGGCCTCGTCGGCCGCGGCGGCGAGCAGCGAGCCGATCCGGGTCGACACCCGGAGGAACTCGCCGGCCGAGGACGAGTGGGGCAGGAGCTGCCGCGTCTCCTCGAGTGCGGCCTGCGTGCGCAGGGCGCGGGCGAGCAGGTGCTCGCGCTCCCGGTCGGCGGTGGCGAGCTCGTCCTCGGCCCACCGCACGTACGTGTCGACCTGGAACCGGTCGTAGCCGACGACCGACCGGCGGAACATCGGCGACGCCTCGAGCAGGCTCGGCAGGTCACCGGCGACGTTCGGGCGCCGCGCCTCCCGGGCGTCGTCCCCCTCGATCTGCAACTCCGTGCTCATCCCGCCTGCCCCCACGTGATCCGGATCCCAGGCATGCAGACGCTACGGCGGTACGGCGGCCGGAGAGCCCGTCGGACGGGGGTGCATCACTCGGAGGGGGAGGCGGCCCACCCGATCCGGGCGGCGCCCGTCGGGGCGCTCGCACTGCGTCACTCGCCCGGGAGGGTGAGGGCACTGGCGCGGCCGGTGTCGGGGCGCGCCCGGTCGCGCACCCTGGACCCATGGCACCATCGCTGAGCACGGGCGACCCCGGCCGCATGACCGTGTCGTTCCTGTTCGGCTGGCAGCACGTCCTGGCGGGTCTGCTCCTGCTCATCGCCGTCGCGGTGGTCTTCTGCGTCGTCCTGGCCGCGGGCCGGGGCAGCCGGTCCGAGTGGCAGGCGGGGCTGGAGGCCCGGTCCCGCCGGCCGGCCGACGAGGACGACGAGGGCCCGGTCCGGTCCCGGTAGTCAGCCCGCGGCGACCTCGGGCGCGGCCGCCGCGGGGGCGGGAGCCCGGTACCGGTCGCGGGGCATGAGGCGGACGGCGACCAGCATCGCCAGCGACAGCAGCGTCGTCGCCAGGAAGACGTGGTGCACCGCGGTGGTGAGCGCCTCGGGCGGCACCCGGCCGCCCTCGATGCCGGAGCGGCCGAGGGTGGCGTTGGCGATCGCGCCGAAGACGGCCACGCCGATCGCGCTGCCGGCGGAGCGGAAGAACATGTTCAGCCCCGTGACGACGCCGCGCTCGCGCCATTCGACGGCCGACTGCGCGGCGATGAGCGTCGGGGCCGCCGCGAAGCCCATGCCCAGCCCGATCACGAACGACGTGAGACCGACCTGGAACACGCTCGACGAGCCGTCCAGCAGGAGCAGCGCCGCCGTCCCCAGGACCACGACCGCAGCCCCGACGGTCGCCGTGACGCGGAAGCCGACGCGCAGGTACAGCCGGCCGGACTGCGACCCCGACAGCGGCCAGCCCAGCGTCAGGGCGGCCAGCGCGAACCCCGCCACGAGCGGGCCGGTGCCGAGCACGTCCTGCACGAAGGTGGGCACGTAGGAGGTCAGCCCGAGGAGGATCGCGCCGACGCATGCCGCGACCACGTTGGTCGCCACCAGCAGGCGACGCCGCAGCAGCCGCAGCGGGACGACCGGGTCGGCCGCCCGGCGCTCGATCAGCACGAACAGTCCGAGCAGGAGGGCGCCGCCGCCCAGGACGGCGACGCTCTGCGGGGAGTTCCAGGCCCAGCTCTGCCCGCCCTCGAGCACGCCGAGGATGACCAGGGTCAGGGCCACCGTCAGCACCCCCGCGCCCGCGTAGTCGATCCGCGGACGGCGGCGCTCGACCCGCTCGGCGAACCGCAGCCCGATGGTCGCCGCGGCGATCAGGCACAGCGGGACGTTCACGAAGAAGATCCACCGCCAGCTCACGTACTCGGAGAAGACCCCGCCGAGGGTCGGGCCGACGACCGAGGACACTCCCCAGACGCTGGCGATGTAGCCCTGCACCTTCGCGCGCTCCTCGAGCGAGTACAGGTCGCCGACGATCGTCATGGCCATGGGCTGCACCGCGCCCGCGCCGAGGCCCTGCACGGCGCGGAAGGCGATGAGGGCGCCCATGCTCCAGGCGGCGCCGCAGAGGACCGAGCCGAGCAGGAACAGGCCGATCCCGAACAGCATCACCGGCTTGCGCCCGAAGACGTCGGCCAGCTTGCCGTAGACCGGCACGGTCACCGCCTGCGCGAGCAGGTAGACCGAGAACAGCCACGGGAACTGGGCGAAGCCGCCGAGGGTCCGCACGATCGAGGGGACGGCGGTGGCGATGATCGTCGCGTCGATGGCGACCAGAGCCGTGGACAGCATGATCCCGATGAGCACCGGACCCCGCTCGGACCGGAACCCGATCCCCGACCCGCCGGCCCGCTGCGCGCTCACTGCTCCCAGGCTAGGACGACGGCGCCCGGACGACGCGCGCAGGGCGGCCGAACTCCTCGCAGACCAGTTGCAGGAGCGCGTCGAGGGCCGCCGGCGGGCTGTCGTCCCACCAGGCGAGCCACACGGGCACCGGGGGCGCGTCGCGGACCGGCCGGTAGACCACCCCCGGCCGACGGTGCTGTGCCGCGGTGGCCTCCGAGGAGATGCCGACGGCCTGGCCGGCCGCGATCACGGTGAGCCAGTCCTCGATCCCGCGCACGAGCCGGGTGCCGGCCGGTCCGCCGGTGGCCGACCACAGCTGCTCGGACGTGGTCCCGGTGAGCGTGTCGACGGCGACCGTCCGGCTGCCCAGGTCGTTCAGGCTCACGCTGCGGCGGCCGGCGAGGACGTCGTCGGCGGCCACCGCGGCGTACCGCCGCTCGGTGCCCAGCAGCGCGGTGCGCAGCCGCGGGTCGCCGACCGGACGGCGCAGCACGCTCACGTCCACTCGGCCCTCGGTCAGCCCCGCGGTCGCGCTGCTGGACTGGACGAACAGCAGGGTCGACCCGGGGTGCGCCTCGGTCCAGCGGCGCTGCACCGCGGTGGTGTGCCGGCCGAGGGCCGACCAGGCGTAGCCGATGCGGAGGTCGCCGCCCCGCTGCTGGGCGGCGTGCCGGATGGCGGCGACCTCCTCCATGACCCGGCGGGCGTGGCGGACGACCTGGGCGCCGACCGGCGTCAGCGACGTCTCCCGGGTGGTGCGCTGGAGGACGCGCGCGCCGAGGGTGCGCTCCAGGGCCGCCACGGTGCGCGAGACCGACGCCTGCGTGACGCCCAGGACGTCGGCCGCCCCGGTGAAAGTGCCCGCGTCGACGACCGCCAGAAGGGCCCGCAGTTGCCGGACCTCCGGATCCATGCGCAGAGCGTATCGCCGGATGCGCGTCAGGCATTTCCCTCATGGCCCGGCCGTGCCAATACTCGGGCAGGTGACGGACGGACCGGGCGCGGGGAACACCCATGGGGGACTTTCGGTACCGCAAGTCCCCTCGGCGGATGGCGGGGCGGAGGACCGCCCGGGGCCGCGCGGGGTGGCCATCATGGGAGGCAGTGCGCTCAGCAGCCAGCTCGGTGCCGCCCTGGGCGCGCACGCCTTCGCCGCGATCGGCCCGCCGGGGGTCGTCGCGATCCGTCAGGTCGTCGCGGCGGCCGTGCTGCTCCCGGCCGCCCGGCCGCCGCTGCGCCGGATGACCTGGCCGCAGTGGTGGCCGGTGCTGCTGCTCGCGGCCGTCTTCGGCTGCATGAACCTCGCCCTGTACACCGCGATCGACCGGCTCGGCCTCGGCCTGGCGGTCACGCTGGAGTTCCTCGGCCCGCTCGCAGTCGCGCTCGCCGGCTCGCGGTCCCCGCGGGACCTGCTGATCGCGGTCGCGGCGGCCGTGGGTGTCTACGTGCTGGTCCTGCCCGGACCCTCCAGCGACTACGTCGGCATCGGCGCCGGCCTGCTGGCCGCGGTCTGCTGGGCGGCGTACATCTTGCTCAACCGGGTCGCCGGCGCGCGGTTGCCGGGGCTGCAGGCGCCGGCGGTCGCCACCGGGCTGTGCGCGCTGGCCTACCTGCCCGTGCTGGCCGCGGTCGCCGCCGCCGGCCGGCTCACGTGGCCGGCCGCGGGCTACGCCGTCTCGGCCGGCGTGCTGGCCTCGGTCGTGCCCTACGCCGCCGACCTGATCGCGCTCCGGTTCGTGCCCGCGCGGTTCTTCGGGGTGTTCATGAGCGTCCACCCGGTCCTGGCCGCACTGGTCGGCACCGTGCTGCTCGGCCAGGTCCTGCGCCTGCACGAGTGGACCGGAATCGCCGTCGTGGTGGTCGCCAACGCCGTGGCGGTCGCCACCTCCCGCGGTGCGCCCGTGCCGATGGCGGAGGAGCCGGTCGCCGTCGCGCCGTCGGCCGCCTGAGCCCTACCGCGCCCCAGTGCGCCGGTCCTGCGACCGGTCAGCCGTCGTCCGGGTCGCCGGTGGAGCGGGGCATCGGCGCATCGAGGCCGAAGTGGACGCCGGCC
>DASYGS010000078.1:0-50689 GCA_035999465.1 Blastococcus sp.
CGGCACGCGCCACGGGCACGTCGGGACGTCGTCCCGGCACAGCCTCGCGCTGACCACCGAACCCGGGGCGACGGCAACCGAACTGCTCGCCTTCGCCGACCGCATCGTCGCCGCCGTGCAGGACCAGTTCGGGGTGACCCTGGTCCCCGAGCCGACGAGGGTCTAGCTCTCCCGCGCGACCTTGTGCTGGGCTGCCTGGGCGACCGGGCGGACGACCATCAGGTCGATGTTCACGTGCGCGGGACGGGTGACCGTCCAGGCGATGCAGTCGGCGATGTCGTCGGCCACGAGCGGCTCGCGCACGCCGCGGTAGACGGCCTCGGCCTTCTCGGCCGAGCCGAGCCGGTTGAGGGTGAACTCCTCCGTGCGCACCATCCCGGGCGCGATCTCGATCACCCGCACCGGCTCGCCGTTGAGCTCCAGGCGCAGCGTCTCGGCCAGCGTGTGCACGCCGTGCTTCGCCGCGGTGTACGACGCCCCGCCCTCGTAGCTGACCAGCCCGGCCGTCGAGCTCACGAACACGACGTCGCCACCGCCGGCCGCCCGCAGCGCAGGCAGGAGGGCTTTGGTCAGCCGCACGGTGCCGAGCACGTTGACCTCGTAGGTGCGCGTCCAGGAGTCGAGGTCGGCCTCGGCGACGGGCGCGGCATCGAATGCGCCGCCCGCGTTGTTCACCAGGACGTCGACCCGGTCGAGGGCGGCCGCGAACGCGGCCACCGACGCGGGGTCGGTCACGTCCAACGGCAGGGCGCGCGCGCCGATCGACCCGGCGAGCTCGGCCAGCCGGTCCTGACGCCGGGCACCGACGACGACGTCGAAACCCTCGGCGGCCAGCCGTCTCGCGGTGGCCGCCCCGATACCGCTGGAGGCGCCCGTGACGACGGCGGTACGGCCGGCGCCGGACTGTGCGTGGTACCCGGACGAGGGGGCAGGAACAGGACCGGACATGTGCTCATCCTGGCGCTGTTGCAGGATGGAGAGTCGACAGGGGTACCGATTGGTCCCCATCCACCACGGAGCAGGCCGGGAGGTCCACGCGTGCCCGCTCGCCGGCTGACCCGCCCCGGCATGCCGCACCGGGTCGCGACGCTCTCGGTGCACACCAGCCCGCTCGACCAGCCCGGCGCCGGTGATGCCGGCGGCATGAACGTCTACATCGTCGAGGTCTCGCGCCGGCTGGCCGCCCGCGGCATCGCCGTCGACGTCTTCACCCGCGCCACCTCCAGCGACCTCCCGCCGGTCGTCGAGATGAGCCCTGGTGTCACGGTGCGGCACGTCAGCGCCGGCCCGTTCGAGGGCCTCGGCAAGGACGAGCTGCCCGCCCAGCTGTGCGCCTTCACGGCGGCGGTGCTGCGCGAGGAGGCCCAGCACGAGCCGGGCTACTACGACGTCGTCCACTCGCACTACTGGCTCTCCGGCCAGGTGGGCTGGCTCGCACGCGACCGGTGGAGCGTGCCGCTGATCCACACCGCGCACACCCTCGCGAAGGTCAAGAACGAGGCGCTCGCCGAGGGCGACCGGCCCGAGCCGCGCGCCCGCGTGATCGGCGAGGAGCAGGTGGTCGCCGAGGCCGACCGGCTCATCGCCAACACCGAGGAGGAGGCCCGCCAGCTCGTGCGCCACTACGGCGCCGATCCGGCCCGCACGCTCGTCGTCCCGCCCGGCGTCGACCTCGAGCGGTTCTCACCCGGTGACCGCGCCGCCGCACGCCGAGCCGTCGGGATCGGTCAGGACGCCGTCGTCCTGCTGTTCGTCGGCCGGATCCAGCCGCTCAAGGCCCCCGATGTGCTGCTGCACGCCGCCGCCGCGATGCTCGCCGACGACCCGGCGCTGCGCGAGCGGCTGGAGGTGCACGTCGTCGGCGCGCCCAGCGGCTCCGGCCTCGAGGCGCCGCGGCAGCTCGAGCAGCTGGCCGCCGACCTGGGCATCGCCGAGCTGGTCCGCTTCAGCCCGCCCCAGCCGCCGGAGCGGCTGGCCGAGTTCTACCGGGCGGCCGACGTGGCCGTCGTCCCCAGCCACAACGAGTCGTTCGGGCTGGTGGCGCTCGAGGCGCAGGCCTGCGGCACGCCCGTGGTCGCCGCCGCGGTCGGCGGCCTGTCGACGGCGGTCCGCGACGGCGTCTCGGGCGTGCTGGTGCCCGGGCACGACCCACGCGACTACGCGCGGGCCGTCCGCGAGGTGCTGGGCCGCCGCGAGCTGCTGGCGGCCGGGGCGCGTCGGCACGCCGGCCGCTTCTCGTGGGACCGCACGGTCGACAGCCTGGTCGCCGGCTACGCGTCGGCCGCCGAGGACATGGCGGCCGCCCCGCCGCGCAAGGCGCGGGAACGGACGCTCGGGCCGCTGCGCGCGCTGTCGGGCGTGCAGGTCGCCCGATGAGCGAGGACGTCGTCGCGCGGCTGGACCCGGTCATCGAGCAGGCGCTCCGCGACAGCGATCTGGAGCACGAGCACCCCGCCGCCGGCCGCTGGCTGGTCGACCTGCCCGGCACGAAGAAGCTCAAGACCGTCTGCGGGCTGATCGTCGGCGAGCACGCGCTGCGGGTCGAGGCGTTCGTCTGCCGCCAGCCGGACGAGAACCGCGAGCAGCTGTGGACGTTCCTGCTCCAGCACAATGCCCGCATGTACGGCGTCGCCTACTCGATCGACAGCGTCGGCGACGTCTACCTGACCGGCAGGCTGCCGCACGCCGCGATCACCGTGGAGGAGATCGACCGGATCCTCGGCGCGGTGCTCAGCTACGCCGACGACCACTTCAACGCGATGCTCGAGATCGGCTTCGGCACCTCCATCCGCCGCGAGTGGGACTGGCGGGTCAAGCGCGGTGAGTCGCTGAAGAACCTCGAGGCCTTCGCCGCCTTCGCCGATCCCGGCCGGCGGGAGTGACCGGGGAGCCGTCCCGGCGGCGATCCCGCGGCGGCCGGATCAGGGTGTCCTCCGTCACTCCCTGACCCCGTCGTGGGAGGCCGACGTTGACGCAGAGTGGCTTCCCGCACACCCTGGGCCCCTGCCGCCGGGACGTCCCGCGCCGACCGAGAGGAGTTCCCGCCGTGCCCGACCGCCGCTCCGCCGCCGAGGCCGGCCGCCGGGATCCCTTCGCCCCGCTGCTCGAGAACGGCCTGGCCGCTCTCTTCCGGCAGCACATCGCCGAGGGTGCCGCCACCCACGCCGTCCCGACGGCCGGGGCGCAGCAGCCGGTGACGCGCTACGACGACGGCCGGCAGCGGATCAACCTGGGCAGCAACAACTACCTCGGGCTGGCCGGCGACCCCCGGGTGATCGAGGCCGCCGGGGCGGCGCTGCGGCAGTTCGGTGCCAGCACCTCCGGCAGCCGGGTGCTCAACGGCACCACCCGGCTGCACCTCGAGCTCGAGGCGGAGCTGGCCGACCACTACGGCACCGAGGCCGCCGTGCTCACCTCCTCCGGCATCAACGCGAACGTCGCCCTGCTCTCGACCGTGGGCAGCCCCGGCGACGTGCTGCTGGTCGACGCGCACGCGCACGCCAGCGTGCACGCCGGTGCGGCCGCCAGCCGGGGCACGGTCTCGCGGTTCCGGCACAACGACCTCGGCTCGCTCACCCAGCGGCTGCAGCGCCTGGAACCCCGGGCCGGCGCGGTGGTGGTGGTCGACGGCGTCTACTCGATGACCGGCGAGCTCGCCCCGCTGGCCGAGATTGCCGCCTTGTGCGACCGGTTCGCCGCGCGGCTCGTGGTCGACGAGGCGCACGGCCTCGGCGTCCTCGGCGAGGGCGGCCGCGGTGCGGTGGAGAAGGCGGGCGTGCTGACCCGTGTGGACGCCGTCACGGTCGCCTTCAGCAAGTCGCTGGCCAGCGTGGGCGGCGCCGTGCTCACCTCCCGCGCCGCGGCCGAGGGCATCCGGGCCTCGGCGCTGCCCTACGTGTTCAGCGCCGCCAACGACCCGGCGTCGGTCGGCGCCGCCCTGGCCGCTCTCCGGATCCTCCGCAGCGAGCCCGAGCGCATGGCCCGCACCCGCGACAACGGCGACCTGCTGCGGCGGGCGCTCGCCGAGGCGGGCACCCCGCCGCTGCCCGGCCGTGGCGCGGTCATCGCCGTGCCGACCGGTGCGGAGGAGGTGACCGCGGCCGCCTGGCGGATCGCCTTCGACGCGGGCGTGTACATGAACGCCGTGGCGTATCCGGCGGTCCCGCGGGGGCAGGGCGTGCTGCGGCTGTCGGTCATGGCCACGCACACCGCCGAGCAGCTGCGGCAGGCCGCCGGGATCGTGGCCGCCGCGGTGCGGACGGCCCGCGACGGCGAACCCGAGATCGCCGTCGCCTGACGGTTAGCGTGGGATGCAATGACCGACCCCACCTCCGGGCAGCAGAAGCGCGCGCGGGCACTGATCGCCGTCGTCGCCGCGTCGGCACTGGTCTACCCGCTGCTGTTCTGCGCGGTCGAGCTCCTGCTCGCCCAGCTCATCGCGGTCGACGTCGCCGCCATCGTGCTCTGGCTGGGGATCGGGCTCGGCTGCAGCGTCGGCCTCGTGGCCGCCGTCCGGTGGGGTGCGGCGCGGCGGGTCCGCAGCCCCTGGCTGCTGCTCGGGCTCGCTCCGCCGCTGCTCTACGAGGTCTGGCTGCTCTGGCCGTTGGTCGCCGCCTGAGGGCCCATCCGGCAGGATGACGGCGTGACGACGACGAACGCCCCGGGAACGCTGGTGCTGCTCCGCCACGGCGAGAGCGAGTGGAACAAGGCCAACCTGTTCACCGGGTGGGTCGACGTCCCCCTCTCGGACAAGGGACGCGAGGAGGCCGCTCGCGGCGGCCGGCTGCTCGCCGAGCACGGCCTGCTCCCCGACGTGCTGCACACCTCGCTGCTGCGCCGCGCGATCAGCACCGCCGAGCTGGCGCTGGCCGAGGCCGACCGGCAGTGGATCCCGGTCCGCCGTTCGTGGCGGCTCAACGAGCGGCACTACGGCGCGCTGCAGGGCAAGGACAAGGCGGCGACCCTCGCCGAGTACGGCGAGGAGCAGTTCATGATGTGGCGCCGCTCGTACAGCACCCCGCCGCCGGCCATCGAGCCCGGCAGCGAGTTCAGCCAGGACGGCGACCCGCGCTACGCCGTGCTGCCGCCCGAGGCCCGCCCGGCGACCGAGTGCCTGGCCGACGTCGTCGTCCGGATGCTGCCCTACTGGTACGACGCGATCGTGCCCGACCTGCGCAGCGGAGCCACGGTGCTGGTGGCCGCCCACGGCAACAGCCTGCGTGCCCTGGTCAAGCACCTCGACGGCATGGGTGACGACGAGGTGGTGGGCCTGAACATCCCCACCGGCGTCCCGTTGCGCTACGACCTCGACGCCGACCTGCGGCCGGTCAAGACCGGTGGCGAGTACCTCGACCCCGAGGCCGCCGCCGCCGCGATCGAGGCGGTCAAGAACCAGGGGAAGCGCTGATCACCTCGGGCTGCTCGCCCGTCACGAGGTAGACGACCCGTCGCGCGACGCTCACCGCGTGGTCGGCGAATCGCTCGTAGTAGCGGCCGAGCAGGGTGATGTCGATGGCCGACTCGATGCCGTAGGGCCAGTCCTCGGAGAGCAGCTGGCGGAACAGGCCGCGGTGCAGCCGGTCCATCGCGTCGTCGTCGGTCTCCAGCTCGCGGGCCGCCTCGACGTCTCGGGTGGCGATGATCGTGCCGGCCTTCGCCACCACCATCTCGGCCAGGTGACCGGCCTCGAGGAACGCCGGCCGCACCTCCTGGGGCACCGCGTGCTCGGGGAAGCGCATCCGGGCGAGCTTCGCGATGTGCTCGGCGAGGTCGCCCATGCGCTCGAGGTCGCTGACGATCCGCATCGCGGTGGTGATGGTGCGCAGGTCGCCCGCCACCGGCTGCTGGCGCGCCAGCAGCGTGAAGCAGCGCTGCTCGACGCTCTCGCGCGTGGCGTCGATGTGGGCGTCACCCGCGATGACCAGGTCGGCGAGCGCGACGTCCGCGTCCAGCAGGGCGGTCGTCGCAGTGCTCATCTGGGAGCCGACCGCGTTGGCCATCTCCACCAGGCAGGACCTCAGGTCGTCCAGTTCTTCGCGGTAGCTGTCCCGCACGTCGGTCCCCTCGTCGGTGCGGACCGGCCGTCCGGGATGCGCGGCCGTTCCGCAATGGGGCGAGCCTAGGACGGCGGAGGCCGTCTGAACCCGGAAATCGGTGAACGGGCGGCCACCCGAAGGTGAACTCTCGCCCGTTCGGGCCGGGCGACCCCCCGGAAACGCCCGGCGCGCGCCCGGGCCGACCTAGCATCGGCTCGTGAGTCCCCTGGCCGCCCTGGTGGTCGGCCTCCTCCTCGGCGGGGCGGTGGCCGCCCTCGCCGTCGTCCGGTTCCGTCCCGCGCCCGCGGGTGCGGTGCCCGGCACCCTCGCCGTCCCGGCGCCCGAGGCCGCCCTGGCCCGCCGGCTCCTGGACCTGATGGACCCGGCCGTCGTCCTCGTCGGCGCCGACGACGCGGTGCTGATGGCCAATCCCGCCGCCCGGGCCCTCGGCATCGTCCGCGGCAGCCGGCTGCTCGTGCCGGACCTGCTGGGCCTGGTCCACCGGGTCCGCGCCGGGGGCAGCCGCCGGGCCGACATCGCGCTGCCGGGCGACCTGGTCGGGTCCGGCCCCCGGCTGGTCGGGGTGCACGGCGTCCGCCTGGACAGCGGCACGCTCCCGCCGCCCGGCCCGATCGCGCTGGTGCTCCAGGACGTCACCGAGACCCGGCGGACCGAGGCGGTCCGCCGCGACTTCGTCGCCAACGTGGGCCACGAGCTGAAGACACCGGTCGGTGCGCTGTCGCTGCTGGCCGAGGCGATCGAGGGGGCGGCCGACGACCCGGAGGCCGTGCAGCGCTTCGCCGGCCGGATCGCGCACGAGGCCGACCGGCTCGCCCGGCTCGTGCGCGAGCTGATCGACCTCTCCCGGTTGCAGGGCGGCGAGCCGCTGCCCGAGCTGGTGCCGGTCGACGTCGACACGGTCATCGCCGAGGCGGTCGACCGCACCCGCACCGCCGCCCGGGCCAAGGAGCTGGAGATCGCCGTCGGGGGCCAGCGCGGCCTCACGGTGCGCGGGGTGGAGAGCCAGCTCGCGACGGCGGTGACGAACCTGCTGGCCAACGCCGTCGCCTACAGCCCCGGCGAGAACCGGATCGCGGTGGCCGCCCGCGCCCGCTCGGGGTTCGCGGAGATCGCCGTCACCGACAGCGGCATCGGCATCCCGCGCAAGGACCGGCAGCGGGTGTTCGAGCGCTTCTACCGCGTCGACCAGTCGCGGGCCAGCAGTACCGGTGGCACCGGCCTCGGCCTGGCCATCGTCAAGCACGTCGCGAGCAACCACGGGGGCGCGGTCACCGTGTGGAGCGAGGAGGGTCTCGGGTCGACGTTCACCCTGCGGATCCCCCTCGCCGGGAACTCCCTGACCGGCAGTGTCGTCACTGCCGATGCCTCGAAGGAGCGGTCATGACCCGTGTGCTGGTGGTGGAGGACGAGGAGTCCTTCTCCGACGCGCTGTCCTACATGCTGCGGCGGGAGGGCTTCGACGCGGTGGTCGCCGAGACCGGGCCGCAGGCCCTGGCCGAGTTCGACCGCGCCGGCGCCGACATCGTGCTGCTCGACCTCATGCTGCCCGGGCTGCCGGGCACCGAGGTCTGCCGGCAGCTGCGCAGCAGGAGCAGCGTGCCGATCATCATGCTGACCGCGAAGGACGCCGAGATCGACAAGGTCGTCGGCCTGGAACTGGGTGCCGACGACTACGTCACCAAGCCGTACTCGGCGCGCGAGCTCGTGGCGCGCATCCGCGCCGTGCTCCGCCGCAACGGCGGTGAGGGGGACCCGCCGTCCGAGGGGGTGCTCGAGGCCGGTCCGGTCCGGATGGACGTCGAGCGGCACATCGTCTCCGTGGACGGCGTGGCCGTGGCGCTGCCGCTCAAGGAGTTCGACCTGCTCGAGCTGCTGCTGCGCAACGCCGGGCGCGTGCTCACCCGCGGCCAGCTCATCGACCGGGTGTGGGGCGCGGACTACGTGGGCGACACCAAGACCCTCGACGTCCACGTGAAGCGGTTGCGGGCCAAGCTCGAGCCCGACCCCGCGACGCCGAAGTACCTGCTGACGGTGCGGGGGCTGGGCTACAAGCTCGAGGCCTGACGACAGCCGCGGGCGCATCGCAGCGAGGAACGAGTGAGGAGCGGGTCGCGGCGCGGAGTCGGCCCCATGGACGAGGCCTGAGGTGGCAGGTATGGCCATGAACGCAGGTTTTCTGCCATAGTCCTCGCATGGCTGAGGAGGATCGTCCGCTGGTGGTCAGCGTCGTCGTCGCCGACGGGCTGGTGGGCAGCTTCGGCCTGGGCGTGAGCGCCGAGGTGTTCGGCTACGACCGGCGGCAGATGGGCCTGCCGGTTTTCGACTTCGCGCTGGTCAGCGAGGTGCCCGGGGTGCTGCGCACCGACACGGGCATCCCGATCACCGTGGAGCACGGCCTGGAGCGGCTGGCCCGCTCCGACATCATCACGATCACCGCCTGGGAGCTCCACGGCTGCGCACCCTCCCCGGCGCTGCTCGAGGCCTTCCGGGCGGCGCACGCGCGTGGGGCGATCATCGTGAGCCAGTGCACGGGGGCGTTCGTGCTCGCCGAGGCCGGGCTGCTCGACGGCCTGCGGGTGACCACGCACTGGAAGTGGGCGGGCGAGCTGGCCGCCCGGTTCCCGGCGGTGCAGGTCGACCCCTCGGTCCTCTACGTCGACAACGGCCGGGTGCTCACCGGCGCCGGGACGGCGGCCGGCGTCGACACCTTGCTCTACCTGGTGCGCCGGGAGTGGGGCGCCGCGGCCGCCAACGCGCTGGCCCGCGAGATGGTCGTGCCGCCGCACCGCGACGGCGGTCAGGCGCAGTTCATCGACGCCCCGGTCGCCGAGTGCGAGGACGACCTGCTGGGCGCCGTCCTCGAGTGGGCCGGAGGCCACCTCGCCGACGACATCAGCGTCGACACCCTCGCCCGCCGCGCGCTGATGAGCCCGCGCAGCTTCGCCCGCCGCTTCAAGGCGACGACGGGCACCACCCCGCACGCCTGGTTGCTGGGCCGCCGGCTGGCCGCCGCGGAGGCGCTGCTCGAGGAGAGCGACGCCCCCGTGGAGGAGATCGCGCGCCTCGTGGGCTTCGGCACCGCCGCCGGGCTGCGCGAGCAGTTCATCCGCCGCCGGGGCGTCGCCCCCCGCGCCTACCGGCAGACCTTCCGTGCGGGGGCGCGTTCAGCCGCCGGGGCGGCGCCGGTGCAGCTCGATCGGCACCGGCCGGGGGCTGGCGGGATGGGGCGCGATGAGGCCCTGGTCGAGGCGGAGCTCGGTCAGCCGGCGTAGCTCGGCGTACGCCGCCGCGCCGAGCAGCGCGGTGAGCTCGGGGGCGTAGGTCGCGACCAGCGGCTCGTGGGCCACGTGCGCGGCGGGGGAGCCGGTGCACCACCAGTGCAGGTCGTGGCCGCCGGAGCCCCAGCCGCGCCGGTCGAACTCTCCGATCGTCGTCATCAGCACCGTCGTGCCGTCGGGACGCTCGACGTTCTCCTGCTCCCGGCGGACCGGCAGCTGCCAGCAGACGTCGGGCTTGGTCGTGAGCGGGTGCACGCCGGTCCGCAACGCCATCGCGTGCAGCGCGCAGCCGCTGCCGCCGGGATGCCCGGGCCGGTTGAGGAACACGCATGCGCCGTCGACCACCCGGGTGCGCCTGGCGCGCACCCCCTCCTCGGCGTCGTCCCCGTCCTGCTCGGTCCACGCCGCCCGGCCGGTGGGGGCCAGCTGCCAGTCCTCGTCGGTGAGGGCGGCGACCGCCGCGGTGACCCGCGTCAGGTCGTCGTCGTCGGCGAAGAAGGCCCCGTGGCTGCAGCAGCCGTCGTCGGGACGGCCCTCGACGACGCCGGCGCACCCGCGGCCGTAGATGCACGTCCACGCGGACGCGAGCCAGGTCAGGTCCGCGCGGACGAGGTGCTCGGGATCGGCCGGGTCGGCGAACTCGATCCATTCGCGCGGGAAGTCGAGGCCGACCTCCTCGGGAGGCTCGGTAGGCACCCGCTCAACCTAGGCGACGTCAACGGGAATGACGCCGCACCGGCAGACTGGGGCCATGCGGCTCGGGGTTCTGGACGTCGGCTCGAACACCGTCCACCTGCTCGTGGTGGACGCCCATCCCGGCGCCCACCCCACGCCGATGCACGACGACCGGGCGGTCCTGCGCCTCGCCGAGCACGTCGGTGACGACGGGCTGCTGTCGAAGGCGGGCGAGAAGGCGCTGGTGCGCGCCGTGGAGAACGCCGTCGCCCAGGCGGCGGAGCAGGGCTGCGAGGACTTCCTCGCCCTGGTCACCTCGGCCATCCGCGAGGCGTCCAACGGCCTGGAGGTCCTCGAGCGTGTGCGGGAACGGACCGGCGTCGCGCTGCAGGTGCTCAGTGGCGAGGGGGAGGCGCGGCTGACCTTCCTCGCCGTGCGCCGGTGGTTCGGCTGGAGTGCCGGGCAGCTGCTGGTTCTCGACATCGGCGGCGGGTCGCTGGAACTGGCCGCCGGGATCGACGAGGACCCCGACATCGCGCTCTCGCTGCCGCTGGGCGCCGGACGCATGACCCGCCGGTTCCTCCCCGGCGCCCGCGAGGGCGGGCCCCCCGACCTGTCGGCGCTGGCCGAGCTCGACGCGTACGCGCGCGACCTGATCGAGCCGGCCGCGGACAAGCTGCGCGCCGCAGGTCCGCCCGACATGGTGGTCGCGACCAGCAAGACCTTCCGCACCCTCGCCCGGCTCACCGGCGCCGCCCCGTCCTCGGCCGGGCTGCGCGTTCCCCGGCAGCTCTCGCTCACGGGGCTGGACCAGCTGGTCGGGTTCATCTCCCGGATCGAGTCCTCCGCGCTGGCCGAACTGCCGGGCGTCTCACCCGACCGCGCGCATCAGGTTCCTGCGGGCGCCGTTGTGGCTGCCGCGGCTTTGCGCCTGCTGGACGTACCGTTCGTCCGGATCTGTCCGTGGGCGTTGCGCGAGGGTGTCATCCTCCGCAGGCTCGATGCGTTGGGAGGGGCGTGATGGCCGAACCGGACTGGAATCCGGACACGGGGGGCCGGTCGCTGGCCGAGATCCTCCGCGAGGCGGGCATCGAGTCGGCGACCCGGGCCAGCCGCCGCAAGCGCTGGGACGACCCGGACGAGGCCGGGCTGCGCCAGCGCCGTGCGGAGGCCGCCGCCGAGGGGTCGGCCACCCGCGCCGGCTACAGCCGCCGCCGCAGCGACCTGGAGGCGCCCGAGCCCGCACGCGACGTCCGGGGGCCGGGTCCGCGGGAGATGCGCGACCCCGGTGAGCGACGGGCGCCACGCGAGCCCGCCCGCGCCCTGCGGGAGCCGCGTGAGAGCCGCGAGCCGCGTGACATGCGCCGGCCGAAGGTCGACCCGTCGACCGCCGCGATCCCGGGGTTGCGGCCCGACCGGAAGCCCGGCGTGCCCGCGGCGGCAGTGCCCGCGCCCGAGACCGACCGCCGGTCCGGCGGTGCGCGGGTGGGCGACCGCCGGGCCGCCGACCTGCTGCCGCAGCGGTCCCGGACCGAGCGGACGGCGCGCGAGGAGGCGCACCCGTCGACCGGCCCGATCCCCGTCGTCGGCGACGGTGAGCTCGACGCCGATCTGGACGCCGGCCCGCGGGAGAGTGCGCTGGCCTGGCTGCGCTTCGCCGGCGAACTGGTCATCGCGCTCGCCGTCGGGGTCGGGGTCTACTTCGCCGCGACCCTGCTGTGGGAGAACCTGCCCTACCTCGCGGTGCTGCTGGCTCCGCTCGCGGTCACCGGCCTGGTCGCCGGGGTGGGGGCGTGGCGCCACCGGATGGGCCGCGACCCGGTCGGGCTGCGACTGCTCGCCGTCCTCGTCCTGGCCGGCACGCTGCTCACGATCGTGCCGGCCGCGGGGCTGCTCGCCGGCCCCTGAGGTCGGAACCGGCGAGCAGCCGCGGATCAGTCGGCGTCCTCGGCGGGCTGCTCGTCGTGGTCGGCCGCGAAGTGCTCGACGATCGCCGCGTCGAAGGCGTCCAGGTCGTCGGGGTTGCGGCTGGTGACCAGGGTGCCGTCGGTGACGACCTCCTCGTCCACCCAGTTCGCCCCGGCGTTGCGCAGATCGGTCTGCAGCGACGGCCAGCTCGTCATCCGGCGCCCGCGGACGACGCCGGCCTCGGCGAGCACCCAGGGCGCGTGGCAGATGGCCGCGACCGGCTTGCCGGCCTCGAAGAAGGCCTTCACGAAGGCCACGGCGTCGGCGTCGGCACGGATGAAGTCCCCGTTGATGACGCCTCCGGGAAGCAGGAGCGCGCCGTAGGCGTCGGGGTCGGCGGAGCTGACGACGGCGTCCACCGTCCGCTTCTCGCCCGGGTCGATGTGGTCGTACGTCGTGATCGTGCCCGCTTCCAGCGATACCAGCTCCGGCTCCGCACCGGCCTCCTCCAGCGCCTGCCACGGCCGGTCGAGCTCGACCTGCTCGACGCCGTCCGTGGCCAGCACGGCCACCTTCATCCCGTTCAGTTCTGCTGCCATGGGCGGCCGCTACCCCGACCCGGGACGGGGCACACGCGGGCGCACTACGGTTTCTGCATGGCCGCCCGTTCCCGCTCCGACCTGCACCGGGTCCTGGACCGGCCGCTCCTGCGCCGCATCCTCGTCGGCCCGCGGTCGGTGGGGCCGGACACGGAGGACGCGGTGCGCGCCGCCGCCGAGCTGGCGGCCGCGGGTCACCCGGTCGCCCTCGAGCACGTGCCCGGACCGGCGGCCGACGTGGCCGGGGAGCTCGCCGATCTGATCGGCCGGGTGCACGCCGCGGGGCTCGCCCCGGCCTGCGAGCTGACCCTGCCGGCCGGCCGCCTGGCCTCCACCGCGGTCCGGGCGCTCGCCGCGACGGCGCGGAACGCCGGGCTGGCCGTCGTCCTCGCCGGGCCGGCCGGGGCGGCCGACGCCCTCGCGGCCGTGCTGCCCGAGGCCGCCGTCGTCGTGCCGGCGGGGGAGGCGGACGCCGAATCGCAGTGCCGGGCCCTCGCCGGCGGCCGGGTGCGGCTGACCCAGGGGCGCGGTGCGGCCGCCGACCTCGCCTTCGTGCGCTGCCTCAACGTCCTGATGGCCGGCAGCGGGCATCCCTCGGTCGCGGCCACCGATCCGCGCCTGATCGCCATCACCGGGGAGCGGGCGGCCTGGAACGGCCGCACGCCCGACAGCTGGGAGCACGTCATGCCCTTTCGCGTCCGCACCGAGGAGCAGCAGCGGCTGGCCGCGGCCGGGTACACGGTCCGCGTGGCCGTGCGCTCGGGCCACGCGGGGGTGCGGGCATGACCGCCACCGGCCGCCGCGGGCTGGCCATCATCGGCGGCGGCAAGATCGGGGAGGCGCTGCTCTCCGGGCTGGTCCGGCGGGGTGGGGCCGACGGGATCCTGGTCTGCGAGCGCAGCCGCGACCGCGCCGCCCAGCTCGCCGGGCGCTACGGGGTGCCGGCGGTCGACCTGCCCGACGCGGCGGCCCGGGCCCGGGTGCTGCTGCTGGCCGTCAAGCCACAGGACATCGACGTGCTGCTCGCCCGGCTGGCCGACCACGTCGACGACGGCCACCTCGTGGTCTCCGTGGCCGCCGGGGTGCCCACGGCCCGGATCGAGGCGGCGTTGCCGGCCGGCGTCGCCGTCGTCCGGGTCATGCCCAACACGCCGGCGCTCGTCGACGAGGGCATGAGCGTGCTCTCGGCCGGCGCGCACGCGGACGAGGCGCACCTGGACGAGGCCGAGGCCCTCCTGGCGGCGGTCGGGCAGGTGCGGCGGGTGCCGGAGTCGCAGCAGGACGCCGTCACGGCGCTGTCGGGCAGCGGGCCGGCGTACTTCTTCTACCTCGTCGAGGCGATGGTCGACGCGGGCATCCTGCTCGGCCTGCCGCGGACGCTGGCCGCCGACCTCATCGTGCAGACGGCGCTCGGTGCCGCGGTGATGATGCGCGACTCGGGGGAGCACCCGGTCGTGCTGCGGGAGGCGGTCACCAGCCCCGGCGGCACCACGATCGCCGCGATCCGGGAGCTGGAGCGGCACGGGGTGCGGGCCGCGTTGATCGCCGCGATCGAGGCGGCACACGACCGGTCGGTGGAACTGGGGCGCAGCGAGCGCCGGGACCAGACCTGACGCGAGGGGGTCGTGGGGTGGCTGGGCCCCGGCGGGCGCCTGAGACGGCGAGCCGGGCACGTTAGCCCACTTGTCGACACGACGCCAGCACCCTGCGTCATCGGCCGGTCACCGTGTCGCGAAACTCGCCGGACAACAGTTTGTGTGGGTGTCACTGGTGTAGTTCTGCCGAGGACGGACCGGTCCGCCTGTTCGATTCATCCATCGCACCAGTCACGCCTGTCCCCTTACGCTCTGTTGCAGCACGTGCGTGTTCAGTTGCCGGTGGGGAAGCCGGCGCCACGACGCGAGCTAGGTCCGGAGACGAAGACATGACCATGCCCCAGCGCGCAGCAGCCCCCGCCCTCGGCCGTCCGGGTGTGCCCGGTCCCCGCCCGATCGGCCGTCCGATGGCTGCCACCATGGGCCGCCCCGTGCCTGCCGCCCACCCGGCCGCCATGCCCGTCGGCCGCCCCAGCGTTCCGGCCCCCCGTCAGGCCGTCACCTTCCTGACCGTCGCCGAGGTCGCCGCGATGATGCGGGTCTCCAAGATGACCGTCTACCGCCTCGTGCACGCCGGCGAGCTCTCCGCCGTCCGCGTCGGCCGGTCCTTCCGCGTTCCGGAGCGGGCCGTGCAGGACTACCTGCGCGACGCGTACACCGACATCGCCTGAGAGGGGTTGTCGCGCCGAGTGGGCCCCGGAGGGGTCCGCGCAGGCGTGACGGGCCGGCTCCACCCGACGGGAGCCGGCGCGTGGCCGCGGTGTCGCCCGGAGGGCGACCGTGTCATGGCCGCGGGGAGGCCGGTAGGCTCGGGCGCCGAGTGACCCTGGGCCTCGAACCCGCGGGTCACGCTCGAGCTGATCATTTCGTCACGACGTCGGGAGCACCACGTGGGTTCGGTCATCAAGAAGCGGCGCAAGCGGATGGCGAAGAAGAAGCACCGCAAGCTCCTGAAGAAGACGCGCGTTCAGCGCCGCAACAAGAAGTGAGCTGACGCTCGTGCCGCCCGCGGTCGTCCTCGTCACCGGTGTGAGCCGGTGGCTGGGAGGTGCGCTGGCGGCCGAGCTCGCGGCCGATCCGTCGATCGCCCGGGTCATCGGCGTGGACACCGTCCCGCCGGCGCCGGCGATGCTCCGTCGGCTCGGCCGCACCGAGTTCGTCCGGGCGGACATCCGCAATCCGCTCATCGGCAAGGTGATCTCCGCGGCGTCGGTCGACACCGTGGTGCACATGAACATCAGCTCGACCCCCGCGGGGTCGGGCGGCCGCACGCCGATGAAGGAGCTCAACGTCATCGGCACGATGCAGCTGCTCGCGGCCTGCCAGCGGGCGCCGTCGGTGCGCCGGTTCGTGCTGAAGTCGACGAGCGCCGTCTACGGCGCCTCCTCGCGCGACCCCGCCGTGTTCACCGAGGCGATGCAGGCCCGCGCCGTCCCCTCGGGGGGCTTCGCGAAGGACAGCCTCGACATCGAGAGCTACGTGCGTGCCTTCCGGCGGCGCCGTCCCGAGGTCGAGGTGGCCGTCCTGCGGTTCACGAACTTCATCGGCCCGCGGATCGACTCGCTGCTCACCGGGTTCTTCCGCATGCCGGTCGTGCCGACCGCGCTGGGCTACGACGCCCGCGTGCAGCTCCTCCACGAGGACGACGCCCTGGCGGTCCTGACCCGGGCGACGACCGGGGATTTCACCGGCACGATGAACGTCGGCGGCGACGGCACCATGCTGCTGTCGCAGGCGATCCGCCGGCTGGGCCGGGTGGAGGTGCCGATCCCGACACCGGCCCTGGGCTCGGTCGGCCGGCTCTCCCGGCGGTTCGGGTTCGTGGACTACTCCCCGGAGCAGATGCGCTTCCTGAACTTCGGCCGTGTCGTCGACACGACAGTGCTGCGCACCGAGTTCGGTTATCTTCCCCGGTACTCCACGGAGGCCGCCTTGGCCGATTACGCCCGCACCGTTTCCCCGGTGCTGCCCGCCCGCCTGATCGAACCCACGGCGGCACGGGTCAGATCCGCCCTCGGGCGGGTCGGTGATGCCGCCGGCGTCCTCGGCGAGCGCCTGCGCCCGGCGCCCCCGGCGCCCGGACTGAGGGCGGTCCAGGATGCCTGAGGCCCGTGTCATCCCGCTGCGGCCCGACGACGACGAGCCGTATGTGCCCCCCGTGGCTCCCCCCGGCTGGGAGGAGCAGCTCGCCGGCGGCCTGGAGTTCCTCCGGCGGCGGCTGACGGGCGAGTACGAGACCGACGAGTTCGGCTTCGACCCCGACCTCGCCGATCACGTGCTGCTGCCGATCCTCCGGCCGCTGTTCAACTCGTGGTTCCGGGTCGAGACCCAGGGCCTGGAGAACGTGCCCGACGTCGGCGGCGCCCTCGTGGTGGCCAACCACTCGGGCACCCTGCCGATCGACGCGATGATGACCACGGTCGCGTTGCACGACGACCATCCGGCGCAGCGCCGGCTGCGGCTGCTGGGCGCCGACCTCGTGTTCGAGATGCCCTTCGTCGGCTCGATGTCACGCAAGATGGGCTCGACGCTGGCGTGCAACGAGGACGCCGAGCGACTGCTCACCGAGGGCGAACTCGTGGGCGTCTTCCCCGAGGGCTTCAAGGGCATCGGCAAGCCGTTCCGCGAGCGGTACACCCTGCAGCGGTTCGGTCGCGGGGGTTTCGTCACAGCCGCTCTGCGCACCGGGGTGCCGATCATCCCCTGCGCGATCGTCGGTGCCGAGGAGATCTTCCCGATGATCGGCAACGCGAAGACCGCGGCCCGCCTGCTGGGGCTGCCGTACTTCCCGATCACGCCGACGTTCCCGCTGCTCGGCCCCCTCGGCCTCGTGCCCCTGCCGTCGAAGTGGCTGATCGCGTTCGGCGAGCCGATCGAGACGGCGTCCTACGGTCCGGCCGCGGCCGAGGACCCGATGCTCGTCTTCAATCTCACCGACCAGGTGCGCGAGACGATCCAGCACTCCCTCTACCAACTGCTCCTGCAGCGCAAGGGCGTCTTCGCCAGGTAGGCCCTCACCAGGGCAGCTTGTTGCGGCGGCGGAGCGCGATCGCACCGCCGAGGAGACCGCCGGAGACCGCAGCGGCGGCGACGGTCGGGACGCCGATCTTCGCGGCCTTGCGACCGGTACGGAAGTCCCGGATCGTCCATCCGCGGGACCGGGCGATGGCGCGCAGTTCCGTGTCGGGATTGACCGCGACCGCGGTGCCGACCTCCGAGAGCATCGGCAGGTCGTTGGCCGAGTCGCTGTAGGCCGTGCACCGCGCCAGGTCCAGACCTTCCCGCTCGGCCAGGGCGCGCACGGCCTCCGCCTTCGCGGGGCCGTGCATCATCTCCCCGACCAGGCGGCCGGTGTACTTGCCGTCGACGACCTCCGCGACGGTGCCCAGCGCGCCGGTCAGCCCCAGCCGGTGGGCGATGATGCTCGCCAGCTCGACCGGTGTGGCCGTCACCAGCCAGACCCGCTGGCCGGCGTCGAGGTGCTGCTGGGCCAGGGCGCGGGTGCCCGACCAGATGCGGTCGGCCATCAGCTCGTCGTAGATCTCCTCGCTGGCCGCGACGATGCCGGCGACCTCGCGGCCGGCGACGAAGGCCAGCGCGTTCTCGCGCATCGTGTGCAGGTCCTCGGCGCTGCTCTCGACGCCCGCGATCCGGAACTTGGCCTGCTGCCACACGAACCCGGCCAGGTCGCGGGTGGTGAAGTACTTCCGGGCGGCCAGGCCACGGGCGAACCAGAACAGCGAGGCGCCCATCATCATCGTGTTGTCGACGTCGAAGAACGCGGCACCGGTCGGGTCGTGCGGCACGACCGGTGTGGGGGCGACCTCGGCGGCCGCCGCCGACGCGGCCCCGGCGACGTGCGCGCGGGACTCCTCGTCGCGCGCGCCCTCGGGGCGCACTCCACGGCCGCGGAAGGGCAGTCGCGGCACGGCACTCTCCCTGCGCTGGATCCGACGGACGTGGTGGCACATGCGACCCTAGCCGGACGGCCCGAGCCGCTCTCAGCCTGCGGTGGGGCGTCTCAGCAGTTGCCGACGCTGATCAGCGGAGGCACGCAGACGCCCAGCCCGGGGGCCGTGGGCTGCCCGCCCCCCGCGCCGGTGCCGGAACCCGTGCCGGCGCCGGGAAGCGTCACCGTCGGGAGCGGCAGCCTCGGGAGGGACGGCGTCGTCGGCACGATCCCGCCCGGCGTCGTCGGGGCCGTCGGCACGGTGGGCACCGTGACGGGCCCGCCGCCACCGGTGCCGCCGGTGCCCGGCTGCCGCGAGCCGGTGCTGCCGTGGGAGCTGCCGGCTCGGGGCGCCGAACCGGTGGTGGCCGTGCCGCTGCCGCTCGTCGCGGTGCTCCCCGGCCCGCTGCCGCCGACCGACGGCGGCACCGGCGGGGTGGAGGGGCAGGAGCCGGGCACCGGGCCGAGGGCGTCGGTGCCCGAGGTGGCCGGACCGCCGGCGCAGGTCAGGGCCGTCCGCAGCGCCACCGTCCGCGTGCCGATCCCGGTCAGCAGGGCCTGCGAGTCGCCGAACGCGCGGGTCGCGGCCGTAGGCATCGCGTCGCGCAGGGCGGCCAGCCCCGCGGCCTGCCCCGCGGCCCAGGCGGCGAGGTGGTTCAGCGGTGCGGCGCTGCGGGTGCTGACCGACCGTCCGGTGAACCAGGCAGCGCCCTGCGAGGTCTGGGCGTCCATGGTGTGCAGCGTCTGGAGCACCAGGGCGGGGGAGGCGCCCGCAGCCAGCAGGTCCTGTCCGCCAGGGGCGCCGTGGACCGCGCCGGTGACGGGGAGCGCCGTGCCCCCGTCGCCGACGAGGGTGCGCAGCTCGTCGAGCCGGGTGGAGGCGAAGTCGAGCAGGGTGGTGCCGCGGGCCGAGTCGCCGGCCAGCGCCAGCTGCGTCTGCTCGGTGCCCCGCTTGAGGCCGTAGAGCGCATCACCGGGGTGCGCACCGGTCGAGACGGCGACCAGCGTGGCCAGCGCCGTGACGGTGAGGGCGGCGCCGGCCAGACCGGCGGTCACGCGGGCCCGCCAGCGGACCGGGGCCGCGTCGACCGCACGGAGCGACAGCAGTCGCCGCAGCCGCGACGGGGGTGCCGGGGCCGGCGACCTGACGGCGGCCATCGCCACCAGCCGGGCGCGGGTCGCCTCGCGGAATGCGGGGTCGGGCTCGCCGTCGAGGGAGGGGGCGAGCGCGTGCAGGGCGGCCACGACGGAGTCCTCGCGGTCCCGCGGGGCAGCCCGGCGCGGGGACGCCGTCGTGCCGTCGTGCGAGATCACCGTGCGCCTCCGGAAACCGAACCTCGGGGGAGGCCGGACCGGACCCCCCAGTGCACGAGGCTCAACGAGGTGGCGGCGAAATCGGATACGGCTTCCGCGCGCATGATCGCGGTCACCTCAGCCCGTCGGGGAGGAGCCCGGCCAGCCGCCGCACGGCGCGGTGCTGCAGCGCCTTGATCGCGCCGTCCTTCTTCCCCATGATCTGCGCAGTCTCGGCCACCGACAGACCGTGCAGGAAGCGCAACACGATGCACTCCTGCTGTTCGCTGCCGAGCTGCTTGACGCAGGCGAGCAGCTTCTCGTTGGTGAGCAGCTGGACCACCGCGTCCTCGGGGCCGTCGGTGACCCGGTCGGCGTCCCGCATGTCCGCCGTGGTGACCTCGAGCCGGTACCGGCTGCTCTTCACGTGGTCGCGGATGATGTTGCGCGCGATCGTGACCAGCCAGGCGCCGACGTCGCGGCCCTGGAACGACAGCGAGTCGATCCGGCGCAGAGCCCGCACGAAGGTCTCGCTGGTGACGTCCTCGGCCGTGGCCCGGTCGCCCACCCGGTGGTACGCGTAGCGGTGCACCAGCGTCACGTAGTGGTCGTAGAGCTCCCCGAAGGCCCCGGCGTCGCCGTCCTGGGCGCGACGGACCAGCGCCCAGACGTCCACCCCGTCGGTCGCCGGCGGGGGGACCGCACCGGCGTCGGTGAGCTCGGCCAGCTCCTCGTCGACGTCGGCGGCGTCCTCGAGGTCCGGCCCCGTCGTCGGCCCCTCGACCGCCCCCGGGACGGCGTCGTGCGACGGCACCGGCGCGAACACCTCGCCGCTGGCGCGGGGGTGGGGCGTCGGCCGTGGCCGGGCGAGGGTCTGCCGGGCGAGGTTCTCCGGTCGCGACGGCGACCCGGCGGCCGCCGCCTCGGCATCCAGGGGGTGCGGCATGCGGGGCGATCGACCTCCTCGTCGGCGTGCCGTACCCGGACCGTCTCGGCCGCGACGCGCCCGCCGGTCGACGGCCGCGCGTGGTGCGGGGCTGGCCCCATGGTGACAACATCGCCCCAGCCCGTCCACGCGAGGTTGCCCAGATCCGGCGCGCCGTACACCCGGACGGGGCTGCCGGCACGGCTCCAACGGAGGAGAGATCGAAGTGATCGACGCAGGGACGTCGCTCGCCGCGCTCGTGCGCGCCGCCGCCCGGCGGCGACCCGACGCACCCGCGGTGGTCGCGGCCGGCCGGCGGTTGAGCTGGGCCGAGCTGGACGCGGCGGTCGACCGCGCGGCCGCCGGGTACGCGGCGCGAGGCCTGGCTCCCGGTGACCGGGTGGCCGTCCAGCTGCCGAACGGGATCGACTGGCTCCGCGCCGCCCTCGGCGCCCTCCGCGCCGGCCTGGTCGTCGTGCCGGTGAACACCGCCTACACCGATCCCGAGCTCGAGTACGTCCTCACCGACTCCGGCGCCGCGCTGTTCGTCGCGGCCGGCGAGCGGGCACCCGTGGCCGGCGTCCCGGTGTGCGCCGGGCCTCCGGAGGCCGACGGTCCTGCGCCGGAGGTGCCCGACGACCCGTCCGCGCTGTCCTTCCTGGCCTACACCAGCGGCACGACCGGGCGGCCGCGCGGCGCGATGCTGACCGCCGCCGCCCTGCGCGCGAACCAGGAGCAGTGCCTGCGGATGACGCCGCCGGTCGTGCGCGAGGACGACCGGGTGCTGCTCGTGCTGCCGCTGTTCCACGTGTACGGCCTCAACGCCGGCTTCGGGCTGGTGGCGGCGACGGGCGCCTGCGCCGTGCTGGAGGAGACCTTCGACCCGCGCCGGTCGCTGACCCTCATGGCCGAGGAGGGGGTGACCGCCGTCCCCGGTGCGCCGCCGATGTTCCAGGCCTGGCTGGCCGCGGCCGACGCCGACAACCGGGACGATCCCACCCACCCCGACGCCGCGCTGCGCCGCGCGTTCGCCGCGATGCGCATGGCCTCCTCGGGTGCCGCGCCGCTGCCCGAGGACGTGTGGACGGCGATGCGCGACCGCGCCGCCGTGACGGTGTGGGAGGGCTACGGGCTCACCGAGGCCGCCCCGGTCGTGGCCAGCACCCTGGCCACCGGCCGCGCCAAGCCCGACTGCATCGGCGGCCCCGTGCCCGGTGTCGAGCTGGAACTGCGCGACACCGCGGCGAGCGGCACCGTCGACGACGAGGAGGCCGGCGGAGGGGGCCGGGACGACGAGGGCGAGGGCCTGGAGGAGGGCCCGGGCGAGATCTGGGTCCGGGGAGCCAACCTCTTCGCCGGGTACTGGCCCGACGGCGCCGACGGGCCCGACGCCGACGGCTGGCTGGGTACCGGCGACCTCGCCTACCGCGACGCCGACGGCGACCTGCACCTGGTCGACCGGCGCAGCGACCTGATCCTGGTCAGCGGCTTCAACGTCTACCCGGCCGAGGTGGAGCGGGTGCTCGACGCCCATCCCGCCGTCGCGGAGAGCGCGGTCATCGGGGTGCCCGACCCGCGCACGGGTTCGGCGGTGCGCGCCGTCGTCGTCCTGGTGCCGGGTGCGACGACGACGTTCCAGGAGTTGCAGGAGCACGCCGCCGCGTCGCTGGCCCGCTACAAGGTGCCGACGTCGGTGAACTTCCTGGCCAGCCTGCCGCACTCGCTGACCGGCAAGGTCAGCCGTGCGCGCCTGCGTGAGCTCGGTCTCACCGGCGACGTGGTGCCCGGGTTGCCCGGGTCGGCGCAGCCGGACGAGAACCCGGCCGAGGCAGCCGGTGTCTGAACCGCGCCTGCAACTGCTCACCCGGGTCGGCTGCCACCTGTGCGAGGTCGCCGCCGAGACGCTGGAGCGGATCGCCGGCGAGGCCGGGCTGGTGCCGGTGGCGGTCGACGTCGACGCCGACCCCGACCTGCAGGCCGAGTACGGCGACCGGGTGCCGGTCGTGCTCCTCGACGGCCGGGAGCACTCCTACTTCACCGTCGACGTCGAGCGCCTCCGCCGGGATCTCGGGTTGTCCTGACCGGCCCCGACCCCCTCGATCGGGGGTCTTCCGAGGGTCGCTAGGGTGGTCCTCACCACAGCGCGACCGCTCCAGGCCGGTCTGCGCCCGGTCGCGGCGTCCGCGACTTTGTTCCTGCGTTCACAAGCGGTTACCGTGGCGGGGCGGGCGTTCGGCGCCCGCATTCCGATGTCGCCGCACCGCTCCCGGCTCCCGCCGGGTGCAGGGGCGCGACCGCTGTGGAGAGCCAGTGATCCAGCCACGGCCCCGGACTATCCCGGAGGCCACCGTCGCACGACTAGCCGTGTACCTCCGGGTGCTCAGCGCTCTGGCCGACGGCGGCCGCAGCACCGTCTCCTCCGGTGAGCTCGCCTCGGCCGCGGGGGTCAACCCCGCCGGCCTGCGCAAGGACCTCTCCCATCTCGGCCCGTGCGGTGTCCGCGGTGTGGGCTACGAGGTGGGTGCGCTGCGGGACCGCATCGGGCGGGTCCTCGGCGTGGAGCGCTCGCGGGCCTGCGTCCTGGTCGGCATCGGCAACCTCGGGTCCGCGCTGGCCGACTACGCGGGCTTCGGCAGCCGCGGGTTCGAGTTCGTCGGGCTCTTCGACGCCGCCCCCGCCCGGATCGGACAGCAGATCGGAGGACAGACCGTGCGACCGCTCGACGAACTCGAGGACGTCGTCGCGGCGACCAGCGCCTCCATCGGCGTGATCACGACCCCGGCCGCGGTCGCCCAGAGCGTCTGCGACCGGCTGGCCGCCGCGGGCGTCCGCAGCATCCTGAACTTCGCGCCCGTGACCCTGGCCGCGCCCGACGGCGTCGACGTGCGGAAGGTGGACCTCTCGGTGGAGCTGCAGGTGCTCGCCTTCCTCGGCCAGCAGCGGCTGGCCCCGGCGGCGGTCGGGGAGATGGCATGAGCCTGCTCGCCGTGGGCGTGAGCCACCAGACGGCCCCCGTGGCGCTGCTCGAGCAGTTCGCGATGAGCGCCGACGACCGCGTCAAGGCCCTGCACGAGCTGGTCGAGACCGATCACGTGTCCGAGGCGCTGGTCCTCGCCACCTGCAACCGGATCGAGGTCTTCGCCGACGTCGAGCGCTTCCACGGCGGCGTCACGGACGTCAGCCGCGTGCTCGCCCGCCAGGCCGGCTCGACCGTCGAGGAGCTCTCCCCGTACGTCACCGTGCACTACGAGGAGCAGGCCCTCACCCACCTGTTCACCGTCGCCGCCGGCCTGGACTCGATGGTGATGGGCGAGACACAGGTGCTCGGCCAGCTCCGCGCCGCCTACGCCCTCGCCCGCGACGAGGGCACCGTCGGCCGTGCGCTGCACCCCGTCGCCCAGCGCGCGCTGCGCGTCGGCAAGCGGGTGCACTCCGAGACCGGCATCGACCGGGCCGGCGCCTCGCTCGTGTCGGTCGCGCTCGACCACGCCGAGGCCCGCATCGGCAGCCTGCAGGAGCGGCCGGTGCTCGTCGTCGGCGCCGGCTCGATGGGCGCCCTCGCCGCCACGACGCTGTCCCGGCGCGGCGCCGCCGTCGTCGTCAGCAGCCGCACCGCGGCCACGGCCGAGCGGCTGGCCGGCAGCGTCGGCGGCCGGATGGCCGAGCTGGCCCGGCTGCCCGAGGAGCTGGCCGCCGCCGACGTGCTCGTCACCTGCACCGGGGCGAGCGGGCTGGTCGTCGGTACCGACGTCGTCGTCGCCGCGATGGCGGCCCGCGACGGCCGGCCGCTGGTCGTGGTCGACCTGGCGCTGCCGCGCGACGTCGATCCCGGCGTCGCGGGGCTGCCGGGCGTGCACGTGGTCGACCTCTCGCTCCTGCAGAGCGAGCGGGCCGCGGGCACCGCCGGCGCCACCGCGACCATCGCCGCCGACGACGTGGCCGCCGCCCGCGCCCTGATCGAGGCCGAGACCGCCCTGCTGCGCGCCGAGCGGCAGGCCGCCGAGGTGGCGCCGACGGTCTCCGCGCTGCGCAGCCAGGCGGCCGGGGTGGTCGACGCGGAGCTCCTGCGGCTGTCCACCCGGCTCCCCGATCTGGACGCCCGCGCCCGCGCCGAGGTGGCCCGCACGGTGCACCGGGTGGTCGACAAGCTGCTGCACGAGCCGACCGTGCGGGTGAAGGAACTGGCGGCCTCCCCGGGGAGCACCGACTACGCCGGCGCCCTGCGCGCCCTCTTCGGCCTGGGCATCGACGCCGACGTCGACGTCGAGACGTCGTCCCTGGCCGAGACCGTCGCCGAGGCCGTCGACCCCGACCGCCCGGGAGCCCCCTCGTGACCACCACCGGCACCCCGGCCCCCACGACCGCGGCCCTCCGCCTGGGCACGCGGGCCAGCGCGCTCGCCCGCACCCAGTCGCAGACCGTCGCCGACGCGATCAGCTCGGCCACAGGCCGGTCGGTCGAGCTGATCACGATCACGACCGAAGGGGACACCTCCGCGGCCGCGATCCCCGAGCTCGGCGGCACGGGGGTGTTCGTCACCGCGATCCGGGCCGCCCTCCTCGAGGGCAGCATCGACCTGGCCGTGCACAGCTACAAGGACCTCCCGACGGCGCCCGCGCCCGGCCTGACGCTGGCCGCCGTGCCCACCCGGCAGGACCCCCGCGACGCCCTCGTCGCGCGGGACGGCCGCACGCTCGGCGAGCTGCCTCCGGGCTCGAGGGTCGGCACCGGCGCGCCCCGCCGGGTCGCCCAGCTGCGGGCCCTCGGCCTCGGGCTGGAGATCGTCCCCATCCGCGGCAACGTCGACACCCGCCTCGGCCGCGTCGCGCCCGGTGACCTGGACGCCGTCGTCCTCGCCCGTGCCGGGCTGGCCCGCCTCGACCGGCTCGACGTGATCACCGAGACCCTCGACCCGCTCCAGGTGCTCCCGGCCCCCGCGCAGGGCGCCCTGGCGGTCGAGTGCCGCAGCAGCGACGCCCGCACCCGGGAACTGCTCGGCCGGCTGGAGGACCCGGCGACCCGTTCCTGCGTCACCGCCGAGCGCAGCACGCTGGCCGCCCTCGAGGCCGGTTGCAGCGCCCCGGTGGCTGCCTACGCCGAGATCGCCGAGGGCGAGAACGGTCCCGAGCTGTTCCTCCGCGCCTCGGTGACCGCGATCGACGGCAGCGACACCGTCCGCGGTTCCCTCAGCGGACCACTGCCGGAGGCCGCCGCGCTCGGGCGGGCCCTGGCGACCGAACTTCTCGACCGCGGTGCGGCCGAGCTCATGGCGGTCAGCCCGTGACCGCGCATTCCCAGACCCCCACACGCGCCCGAACGAATCGGGCCAGGATCAGGAGCACGCCATGACGCGCTTCCGCAAGCCCGCAGGCAGCGCCGGCCGGGTCGTCTTCGTCGGTGCAGGACCGGGTGACCCGGGCATGCTGACCGCACGGGCGACCGCGGCCCTCGCCGAGGCCGCCCTCGTCCTCGTCGACCCCGACGTGTCGGCGGCCGTCCAGGACGCGGTCCAGGCCGCCCACCCCGACACCGAGGTCGCGCCCGCCGGCGGTGAGCCGGCCGAGGTGGCCAAGGCCGCCGTCGCCGCGGCGAAGAGCGGCTCGGTCGTGGTCCGGCTGGTCGCCGGCGACCCCTACACCGCGGACGCCGTGGTGAAGGAGGTGCTCGCCGTCGGCCGCACCTCGGTGCCCTTCGACGTCGTCCCGGGCGTGGCCACGGCCACCGCCGTCCCGGCCTACGCCGGTGTGGCGCTCGGCAGCACCGCGGTGACCGCGGACCTGCGCAGCGGCGTGGACCTGCCCGCGCTGGCCGGTGCGGCCGCCGCGGCCGGCGGCACGCTGGTGCTGCAGGGCCTCGCCGAGGAGCTCCCGGACGCCGCCGCGCGCCTGGTCGAGGGCGGCCTGTCCGGCAGCACCCCGGTCGTCGTGACCACCGGCGGCTCCGGGACGGCGCAGAAGAGCGTGCTCACCAAGCTGGCCGCCGTCGCCGAGAAGACCGCCGGCCTCGACGCCGTGACCGGACCGGTGGTGGCGACCGTCGGCACCGCCGTCGACAAGCGCGCGCGGCTCTCCTGGTGGGAGAGCCGGCCGCTGTTCGGCTGGCGGGTGCTGGTGCCGCGCACCAAGGACCAGGCCGGCGAGATGAGCGAGCGGCTGCGGGCCTACGGGGCCGTGCCGGTCGAGGTGCCGACGATCGCCGTCGAGCCGCCGCGCAGCCCCGCGCAGATGGACCGCGCGATCAAGGGGCTGGTCACCGGCCGCTACGGCTGGATCGTGTTCACCTCGGTGAACGCGGTGAAGGCCGTGCGCGAGAAGTTCGCCGAGCTCGGCCTCGACGCCCGCGCGTTCGCCGGGGTGAAGGTCGCCTGCGTCGGCGAGCAGACCGCCGACGCGGTGCGCGCGTTCGGCATCGTGCCGGAGCTGCTGCCCAGCGGGCAGCAGTCCAGCGAGGGCCTGCTGGCCGACTTCCCGCCCTACGACGACGTCTTCGACCCGATCGACCGCGTGCTCCTGCCGCACGCCGACATCGCCACCGAGACGCTCACCGCCGGGCTCAAGGAGCGCGGCTGGGAGGTCGACGACGTCACCGCCTACCGGACGGTGCGCGCCGCTCCGCCGGCCGCGTCGGTCCGCGAGGCGATCAAGGGCGGCGGGTTCGACGCCGTCTGCTTCACCTCCTCGAGCACCGTGCGCAACCTGGTCGGCATCGCCGGCAAGCCGCACGCGAAGACCGTCGTCGCCGTGATCGGCCCCGCCACCGCCGCGAGCGCCAAGGAGTTCGGCCTCCGCGTCGACGTGCAGCCGGAGACGGCGGCCGTCGGGCCGCTGGTCGACGCGCTGGCGGAGTACGCCGAGTCGCTG
Organism: Blastococcus sp.; assembly: GCA_035999465.1. Classification (GTDB taxonomy): domain Bacteria; phylum Actinomycetota; class Actinomycetes; order Mycobacteriales; family Geodermatophilaceae; genus Blastococcus_B. Next base: position 27,139 of record DASYGS010000078.1, read on the forward strand.
AAGACCGCGGAGGACGGGGCCGACAAGTGACCGGCGGTGCACACCCCGGGTTCGCGCGCGGGCGACGGCTCCGGTCGACGCCCGCGCTGCGGCGGCTGACGGCGCAGACCCGCCTGGCCCCGGCCGACTTCGTGCTGCCGGTGTTCGTCAAGCAGTCCATCGCCGAGCCGGTGCCGATCGGCTCGATGCCCGGCGTCGTCCAGCACACGCTGGACTCGCTGCGCAAGGCCGCGCACGAGGCGGCCGAGGCCGGCATCGGCGGGCTGATGCTCTTCGGCATCCCCGCCGAGAAGGACCCGGTGGGCTCGCAGGCAGACGCGGCCGACGGCATCGTCAACGTCGCCCTGCAGCAGCTGCGCGCCGACCTCGGCGACGAGCTGGTGCTCATGGCCGACCTCTGCCTGTGCGAGTACACCGACCACGGGCACTGCGGCGTGGTGACGCCGGCAGGGGTCGTGGACAACGACCCGACGCTGGACCGCTACGCCGCCGTGGCGATCGCGCAGGCCCAGGCCGGGGCGCACCTGGTGGCCCCCAGCGGGATGATGGACGGCCAGGTTGCCGCCATCCGCCGCGGGCTCGACAGCGCCGCGTTCACCGAGGTGCCGATCCTCGCCTACGCCGCGAAGTACGCCTCGGGCTTCTACGGCCCGTTCCGCGAGGCGGCCGAGGGCGCACCGCAGTTCGGTGACCGCGCGAGCTACCAGATGGACCCGCCCAACGCCGACGAGGCGCTGCGCGAGGTGGCGCAGGACCTCGCCGAGGGCGCCGACGCCGTCATGGTCAAGCCTGCCCTGCCCTACCTCGACATCGTCACCCGCGTCGCCGAGGCGGTGCACGTGCCGGTGTCGGCGTACCAGGTCAGCGGCGAGTACGCGATGGTCGAGGCGGCCGCCGCCAACGGCTGGATCGACCGCGAGCGCGCCGTCCTCGAGACGCTGACCGCCATCCGGCGCGCCGGTGCCGGCACCGTGCTCACCTACTGGGCCGTCGAGGCCGCCCGCTGGCTCGCCGACGGCCGGTGAGCGGGCCGGGGGAGAGGTACGTCGAGCCCGGCGGGTCGTGGCGGCCCTTCTGGCTGGTCGCGGCCGCCCTCGGCGTCTTCCTCGTGCTCGATCTCGCGCTGCCGGGCGCCGACGTCCCGCCGCTGATGTGGGTGGTGGCGATCGTCGCCGTCCTCGGGATCGTCGGGGCCGGCACGCTGTCGGCCCAGCGGGTCTGGACGGTGCGGGTGGACGACGCCGCACTGTCGGTGGGCCGGGAGCGGGTCGCGCTCGCCGACGTCGACGAGGCGCACCTGCGGCAGGTGGACGCCGGGGTGGACGCCGGTGCCCCGGTGCTCGGCGGCGGCTGGAGCGTGCCGCGCGGTCGCACGGGCCTCCCCCTGCGGCTGACCGACGGGCGCACGCTGCTGGTGCCCACCCGGCAACCGGCGGCGCTGGCGACCGCGCTGCTCGCCGCCCTTCCGGGGACCCCCGACGGCCCCTCAGGTTCGCGGGGGACACTGGCCAGGTGACCTCGTTGGACGCTCTCCCCTACGCGTACGAGGCCCCGGTCTCTGCGGAACTGTTCGCCCGTGGCCGCACGATCGTGCCGGGCGGGGTGAACAGCCCCGTCCGCGCATTCGGCGCCGTCGGCGGCACCCCCCGCTTCATGGTCGAGGGCTCCGGCCCGTGGATCACCGACGCCGACGGCCGCCGCTACGTCGACCTGGTCGGCTCCTGGGGCCCGCTGATCCTCGGGCACGCGCACCCCGCCGTCGTCGACGCCGTCCAGTCCGCCGCGAAGCGCGGGCTCTCCTTCGGCGCCCCCACCGAGCGCGAGCTGGACCTGGCCGAGGAGATCCGCGACCGGATGCCGCCGGTGGAGCGGGTCCGGCTGGTCAACTCCGGCACCGAGGCGGTGCTGTCGGCGGTCCGGCTGGCCCGCGGCACGACCGGCCGGCCCCTGATCGTGAAGTTCGCCGGCTGCTACCACGGCCACGTCGACGCGCTCCTGGCCTCGGCCGGTTCGGGCGTCGCCACGCTCGGCCTGCCCGACACCCCCGGCGTCACCACCGGCGCGGCCGCCGACACCATCGTGCTGCCCTACAACGACGTGGCCGCCGTGGAGGCGGCCTTCGCCGAGCGCGGCGCGGACATCGCGGCGGTCATCACCGAGGCGGCCGCCGGCAACATGGGCGTCGTCCCGCCGGTCGACGGCTTCAACGCGGCGCTGCGGGCGATCACCGCCCGGCACGGCGCGCTGCTGATCATGGACGAGGTGATGACCGGTTTCCGGGTGTCGCGCTCGGGCTGGTACGGCGTGGACCCCGTGGACGCCGACCTGTTCACCTTCGGCAAGGTCATGGGCGGGGGGCTGCCGGCCGCGGCCTTCGGCGGTCGCGCCGACCTGATGGAGCAGCTCGCCCCGGGCGGGCCGGTCTACCAGGCGGGCACGCTGTCGGGGAACCCGGTCGCCGTCGCCGCCGGGCTCACCACGCTGCGGCACTGCACCGACGCGGTCTACGCGCACTGCGACGAGGTGTCCGCGGTCCTCCGGGGCGCGGCCAGCGCCGCGCTGTTCTCCGCGGGCGTGCCGCACCGGGTGCAGCAGGCCGGCTCGATGTTCTCGATCTTCTTCGTGCCCGACGAGCGCCGGGTGCGCACCTACGACGACGCCCGCACGCAGAACACCGCCCAGTTCACCGCCTTCTTCCACGCCCTGCTGGGCCGCGGGGTCTACCTGCCGCCGTCGGCGTTCGAGGCGTGGTTCGTCAACGCGGCGCTGTCCGGCGAGGCGCTCGACCGCGTGCTGTCGGCCCTGCCGGCCGCGGCGCGGGCCGCCGCCGAGGCGGGGCCGCGGTGAGCGGGACGACCGTCGTCCATCTGCTCCGGCACGGTGAGGTGTTCAACCCCGACAAGATCCTCTACGGCCGGCTGCCGGGCTTCCGGCTCTCCTCCGATGGGGAGGCCATGGCCGAGAAGGCCGCTGCCTGGTTCGACGGCCGCGGGGTCACCCACCTCGTGTCCAGCCCGCTGGAGCGTGCGCAGCAGACCGCGCGCCCGATCGCCGCGACCCTCGACCTGCCCGTCACCCTCGACGAGCGGCTGATCGAGGCCGCCAACCAGTTCGAGGGACTGCGGGTCGGCGTCGGCGACGGCGCGCTGCGCGACCCCCGGCACTGGTGGAAGCTGCGCAACCCGTTCCGCCCGTCGTGGGGCGAGCCCTACGTCGAGATCGCCGCGCGGATGCTGGCCGCCGTCGAGGCCGCCCGCGACGCCGCCCGCGGCAGCGCGGCCGTCCTGGTCAGCCACCAGCTGCCGATCTGGACGCTGCGGCTGCACCTGGAAGGACGCCGCTACGTGCACGACCCGCGCCACCGGCAGTGCGGCCTGGCCAGCGTCACCTCGCTCACCTACGAGGGCGACCGGTTCACCGGGCTCTCCTACGCCGAGCCGGCCGGCGCCACCGACCCCGATGCGGTGCCCGGAGCATGAGGGCCCGGCTGCTGCCCGTCGTCCTGGGCCTGCTCACCGGGATGCTCGTCCTCGCCGGCTGCTCGACCGGCGCCGGCGCCGTCGCGGTGAACAACGGCGGTGAGTTCCGCTTCGTGTCCGGCACCCCCGCCGGTGAGGTGATCCCGGTCGACAAGCGCGCCTCGGCGCCGGCCTTCTCCGGAAAGCTGGTCGGCGGCGGGGACTTCTCCTCGAGCGAACTGCACGGCAAGGTCGCCGTCCTCAACTTCTGGGGCTCGTGGTGCGCGCCCTGCCGGGTCGAGACCCCGCAGTTCCAGCAGGTCTACGCCGCCGTGCGCGACCAGGGCGTGCAGTTCCTCGGCCTGAACGTGAAGGAGACCAGCGAGCAGTTCCCGCTGGCCTTCATGAAGCGCTTCGCCATCCAGTTCCCGTCGGTCTACGACCCGCGCGGCGAGGTGGCCCTGGCGTTCCGCGACTACCCGGCGAACGCCATCCCGTCGACCATCGTGCTGGACCGCCAGGATCGGGTCGCCGCGGTGTACACCGGCGAGGTCAAGCAGGCGGACCTGCGCCGGGTCATCGACCGCGTCCTGAAGGAGGGATGAGCGTGGGTGACACCTTCAGCGGGCTGGTCACCGACGGCCCCCTCCTCGTCGCCGCGGCCGTGGCGGCGCTGGTCGGCCTGATCAGCTTCGCCTCGCCCTGCGTGCTGCCCCTGGTGCCCGGCTACCTCTCCTACGTCGCCGGGCTCGTGGGCACCGGCGCGCCCGCCGCCGGCAGCCGCTCCGGAGCGGACGGGACGACGACGACGGCGGTGCGCGCCGACGAGCGCTCGCCGCGGGCCCGCATGGTGCTCGGCGCCGTCCTGTTCGTGCTCGGCTTCACGGCCGTCTTCGTCGCCGTCGGCACGGCCTTCGGCGGTCTGGGGCGGCTGCTGCTCCAGCACGCCGACGTCCTCGACCGCGTCTTCGGCGTCGTGACCATCCTGGTCGGGCTCGGCTTCCTCGGCTGGCTGCCGCTGCTGCAGCGCACCAAGCGGCTGTCGATGCGTCCCGCCGCGGGGCTGGCCGGCGCGCCGCTGCTGGGCATCGTCTTCGGGCTGGGCTGGACGCCGTGCCTCGGTCCGACCCTGGCCGCGGTCTACTCGCTGGCCTTCTCCCAGGGGACCGCGGCGCGCGGCGCGATCCTCAGCGTCGCCTACTGCGTCGGCCTCGGCGTGCCGTTCGTGCTGGTCGCGCTGGGTGCCCGCTGGGCCATGGGGGCGACGAGCTTCCTGCGGACCCACGCGCGCACGGTCACGCGGGTCGGCGGGGCGATCCTCGTGCTCGTCGGCCTGCTGCTGCTCACCGGTGCCTGGACCGAGCTCATGAGCTGGCTGCGTTCCTGGCTCGCCACCACCGGACTGGGGGAGTCCTCGCTGTGACCGTCACCGCCCCGCCGCGCCCGTCCGCGGCGCCGCCCCCGCCCGCCCGGCCGTCCGCCGGCCGGCGCGTGGTCGCCACGCTGCTGCACTGGTGGCGCCGGCTGACCGCGATGCGCACCGCGATCGTGCTGCTGTTCCTGCTCGCGCTGTGCGCCGTCCCGGGCTCGCTGCTGCCGCAGCGGTCGCTGTCGAAGAACAACGTCACCCAGTACTTCACCGACCACCCGTCGCTCGCGCCGTGGCTGGACCGGCTCTACCTGTTCGACGTCTTCAGCTCACCGTGGTTCGCCGCGGTCTACCTGCTGCTGTTCATCTCGCTGATCGGCTGCGTGCTGCCCCGTGCGCTCGACCACGCGCGGGCGCTGCGCGCCGCGCCCCCGCCGGCGCCCCGGCACCTGCTCCGGCTGCCCGACTCGGGCACGCTGACCACGCCGCTGACCGGCATCGCCGCCCTCGACGTGGTCGAGGAGGAGCTGCGCGTCCGCCGGTACCGCGTCGTCCGCCGCACCGGCACGTCCGGCCCGGAGGTCTCCGCCGAGAAGGGCTATCTCAAGGAGACCGGCAACCTGCTGTTCCACCTCTCGCTGGTGGCGCTGCTGCTCGGCCTGGCCGGCGGCAAGCTGTGGGGCTACGAGGGCAGCATCCTGGTCACGGAGGGCCAGGGCTTCTGCAACTCGTTCCAGCAGTACGACACCTACTCGTCCGGGCCGCTGGTCGACGGCGCCGACCTGACGCCGCTGTGCGTCGACCTGCACGACTTCCGTGCGCAGTACGAGCCGAACCTCACGGCCTCGTCCTTCACCGCGAAGATCGGCTACGGGGCGCCGGGGCAGACCGACACGGACGCGACGATCGGCGTCAACTCGCCGCTGCGCGTCGACGGCGACCGCGTCTACGTGACCGGCCACGGCTTCAGCCCCACGTTCGCCGTCACGCTGCCCGACGGCACGAAGTTCACCGACGTGTCGGTGCCGTTCCTGCCCACGGACCAGAAGACGATGAGCAGCGAGGGCGCGCTGAAGCTGCCCGACCTGGGGGCCGGCAAGGACAAGCAGCTGGCGCTGCAGGGGCTGTTCGCGCCGACCGGCCTGGTGCAGAACAAGATCCTGACGTCGGTCGACCCGCGCCCGCTGGCCCCGGAGGTCGCGATCTTCGCCTACCAGGGGTACCTGGGCCTGGACTCCGGGATCCCGCAGTCGGTCTACTCGCTGGACTCCTCCGCGATCACCCGCGGCCAGCTGACCAAGGTCGGCGCCGCCAACCTGACGCTGGGGCAGTCGATGACGCTGCCCGACGGCACGAAGATCGGTTTCACCGGCTTCAAGGAGTTCGCGGCGCTGCAGTTCTCCCACGACCCGGGCGAGTACTGGGTGCTCGCCTCGGCGATCTCGCTGCTCCTCGGCCTGCTCGGCATGCTGCTCCTCCGCCGGGAGCGGGTGTTCGCCCGGGTCACCCCCGCGTCGGACGGCGGCGGTACCGTGCTGACGGTCGCCACGCTCACCCGGGGCAGCGGCGAGAGCGGGCCGCGGTTCGCCGCTCTCACCGACGACCTGGACGCCGCACTCGGCGCCCGCGCATCGAAACCGGAGGTCCCCCCGCGTGACTCCTGACCCGTCCCTGGCCGCACTGTCGGACCGGTTGTTCTCGATCAGCGTCGCGCTGTACTCGGTCGCCGTCCTGGCCTTCTGCGCCCAGCTCGCCTTCGGCCGTCGTCCGGCCCGCACGCCGGAGCTGGTGGCGGCCGGTGCGGGCGCGCCCGCCGCGCCGCTGCCGCCGGAGCCGGTCGAGCCCACCCGGAGCCGGCGATGGGGCCAGATCGCGGTGTCGGTCGCGGTGCTCGGCGCGCTGACCCACGTGGGCGTGCTGGTGACGCGCGGGCTGGCGACGGGGCGGCTGCCCTGGGGCAACATGTACGAGTTCGGCACCGCGATGGTGCTCGTCGCCGTGGTGTCGTTCCTGGTCTTCGCGATCCGGGTGCCGGCGGTGCGTCACCTCGGTGCGTTCGTGCTCGGCCCCGTCGTCCTCGCCATGGTGGGCATCGGGCTGTTCCTCTACGCCGAGGCGGGCCCGCTGGTCGCGGCGCTGCGCTCGAGCTGGCTGGCCGTGCACGTGACCAGCGCGATCCTGGGCTTCGGCATCTTCTTCGTCAGCGGCATCGCGAGCATGACCTATCTCGCCCGCTCCCGGTACGAGGCGAAGCTGGCCGAGGGCACGGCGCGCACCGACAGCATCCTGGCCCGCGTGCCGTCGGCGGCCACGCTCGACCGGGTCGCCCACCGCACGGCGGTCTTCGGGTTCCCGATCTGGACGTTCGCCGTCATCGCCGGCGCGATCTGGGCCGAGAGCGCCTGGGGCCGGTTCTGGGGCTGGGACCCCAAGGAGACGTGGGCGTTCATCGCCTGGGTCGTCTACGCGGCGTACCTGCACGCCCGCACGACCGCGGGCTGGCGGGGGCGCCCGGCGGCGTGGGTCAACACCACCGGCCTGGTCGTCATGGTGTTCAACCTGCTCTACGTGAACATGGTGTCGACCGGCCTGCACAGCTACGCCGGCCTGCCCAAGTAGGCCCCGGCACGGTCCCGGCAGGCTCACGCAGGGTCACCGGATCGAGGGGGTGGCGCGCGCCTCCCGGGTGACGGCGACCGGTGCCCCGTGCTTCCATGCCTGTATGGACGCACGGAGGACCTCTCGCAGCGCGGGGTGCGGAGCTCACCGTGGGTAGGCACGCGGCCGCCGACGGCGGCTCGGTGCACCCGCTCGTCGCAGCCGCACTCGCGCACCGGCCGGCCGAGACAGCCGGCGCTCACCGCGACGGGCGCCAGCGGCCCGGGCGCGGCAGCGACGTGGGCTGGCCGGGGGACTCCCCGCCGCCCGGAGGTGGCGGCCTGGGCTGGCCCGGCGACCTGTCCACCGAGGACGGCCCGGAGCCGGAGCCGGCCGCCGAGGAGCCGGCCCGCGGCGCCGGCCGGCGCTGGCTGCGGCTGTTCCGCCGCGCCGCCTGATCAGGTCGGGGAGCCGTCGTCCCGCTTGGCCCGACGGCCGAGCTCGCGCAGGAACTCCGGGTCGTCGTCCGGTGCCATCGGCCTGGTCGGGCGGGGACGCCGCACCGGACGCTGCGGGCGACCGCCCGCACCTCCGGACGCGCTCGCGGCCCGCATCACCAGCACGACCACCACGACCGCGACCACCAGCAGCACCAGGAACGCCACGGGCCCACCCCCTCGTCGAACCTCAGCGTACGTCGGCGGGCGATACTCGGGGACGTATCGGAGGAGCGGGGGGCAACGGGCCCACCGCGCACCGGGTCAGGACGGAGATCCCGCCATCGACGCCGTCGACCGGCAGCTGATCGATCTGCTACGCGCCAACGGCCGGGCCAGCTACGCCGAGCTCGCACGCCAGGTGGGGCTCTCCTCGCCCGCCGTGCACGAGCGGGTGGGCAAGCTCGAGAGCGCCGGCGTCATCACCGGCTACCGCGCCGTCCTCGATCCCGACGAGATCGGCCTGCACGTCACCGCGCTGGTGAGCGTGATCGAGAGCGACGCCGTCGACGACACCGGCGTCGTGGAGGGCCTGCGGGCGCTGCCCGAGGTCGAGGACTGCTGGCGGGTGGCCGGCAGCGAGGGGTACATCCTGAAGGTCCGTGTGACCGACATCCCGGCACTCGAGGCGACCATCGGGGCGTTGAACCGGATCAGGGGTGTCGCGCGCACCCGCACGACGGTGGTCCTTTCCACCAAGTGGGAGGGTCGTCATGGCTGACAACGTTGCGTTGGCGCGATCCGACGCGTCCTCGCGGACCACAGGGGAGGGCCGTCATGGCTGAGAGCGCTGTTCCGTCGGGTCCGACGGGCGGCCCTGCCACGCCGCCGCGGATCCTGCCCTGGCTGCTGATGTACACCACCGGGCGGCTCGGCATCTTCGCGCTGCTGACCCTCGTCCTGTGGTGGACGGGTCTCGACTTCTGGTCCGGCCTGCTCTTCGGCCTGCTGCTGTCGATGCCCGTCTCGTACTTCGCGCTGCGCGCGTCGCGGGAGCGCCTCAACGAGGGCCTCGCCGCGCGCAGCCTCGCTCGCAAGCAGGCCAAGGAGGATCTGCGGGCCCGGCTGAGCGGTACCGGCGGCGGTACCGGCGCCGAGTAGCTCAGCCGCTGAGGGCCAGACCCGCCCCGAGCAGGACCCCGGTCGCGAGGGTGACCAGCCCCGTGGCCTGGAGCGCGCCGATCAGCGCCGGCCCGCGGCCGCCGGAGAGCGCCGTCCGGGCGGGCCGGAGCGCCAGCGGGGCCGCGAGCAGCGCCACGAGGGCCCAGGGGCGGGCGACGCCGACGGCGACGATCACGGCGAACGCCACGACGAACAGGCCCGCGAAGGCGATCCGGGTGGCGCGGTCGCCCAGCACGACCGCGAGGGTGCGCTTGCCGACGGCGGCGTCCCCGTCGATGTCGCGCAGGTTGTTCACCACGAGGATCGCCACGATCAGCAGGCCGACCGGCACGGCGACCGCGAAGGCCAGCCCGGGCAGCGTGCGGGTCTGCGCGAACGTGGTGCCGACGACGGCGACCAGGCCGAAGAAGACGAACACGAACACCTCGCCGAGCGCGCGGTAGCCGTAGGGGAGCGGGCCACCGGTGTAGGTCCAGGCGGCGGCGATGCAGACCGCCCCCACGGCGACCAGCCACCAGCTCGACAGCGCGGCGAGGGCGAGGCCGGCGACGGCGGCCACCGCGAAGGACGCCACCGCCGCGATCAGCACCTGCCGGGGGGTGGCGGCCCCCGAGCCGACCAGCCGCATCGGGCCGACCCGGTCGGCATCGGTGCCCCGGCGGCCGTCGGAGTAGTCGTTGGCGTAGTTGACCGCCACCTGCAGCGCGAGGGCGACCGCCAGCGCGAGCAGCGCCGGAAGCAGCCGGAACCCGTCGAGCGCGGCCGCGGCGCCGGTGCCCACCAGCACGGGGGCCAGGGCGGCGGGCAGCGTGCGCGGGCGGGCGCCGGCCAGCCACTGGGCGGGGGTCGCCATGGTCGTCGTTCGTCCTGTCGTCGGTCCTGCGGTCACGGGGTGTCCCTCAGCAGCGCGGCCGCCACCCCGCGACGGTCCGGCTTGCCGGTGTGCAGGGTCGGGACGGCGTCGATCGGGTGCAGTTCGCGGGGTGCGGCCGGGCCGCCGAGGCGGTCGGTGACCCAGCGGCGGAGGTCGGCGAGCTCGGGACGGGCGCCGGGCGCGGCCACGACGGCGGCGACCACCCGCTGCCCCCACTCGTCGTCGGGCCGGCCGAAGACGACGGCGTCGGCGATGCCGGGGTGCGTGCGCAGCACCGCCTCCACCGCCGCCGGCGCGACGTTGACCCCGCCGGTGACGACGACGTCGTCGAGCCGCCCTGCCACGGTGAGCCGGCCGTCGGGGTCGAGGGCCCCGGCGTCGCGGGTGGCGAACCAGCCGTCGGCGAAGGCGGCCGCGGTCGCCTCGGGGTCGAGCCGGTAGCCCAGGGCGAGCACCGGGCCGGCCAGCCGCACGCCGCCGTCGTCGACCCGCACGCGGACGCCGCCGAGCGGCCGGCCGTCGTACACGCAGCCGCCGGCGGTCTCGGTCATGCCGTAGGTGGTGACCACGGCGACGCCGGCGGAGCGCGCGCGCTCGAGCAGCGCGGGGTCGGTCGCGGCGCCGCCGACGAGGACGGCGTCGAAGCCGCGCAGCGCGTCGGGTTCGGTGTCGAGGTACCGGCGCAGCTGGGTCGGCACCATCGAGGTGTAGTGGCGGTCGCCGGCCGGCATGCGGGCGACGGCGGCCGCGAGCGTCTCGCCGGGGGCCAGGACGGCGGCGGTGCGGCCGGCCAGCACGCTGCGGCAGAGCACCTGAAGGCCCGCGATCGCGGAGACCGGCAGCGCGAGCAGCCAGCTGCCCGGGCCGCCGATCCGCTCGTGCGTGGCCGTCCCCGACGCCCGCAGGGCAGTCGCGGACAGCAGCACGGCCCGGCCGCCGCCGGTCGAGCCCGAGGTGACGACGACGAGGTCGGCGCCCGGCTCCAGCGGCTCCTCCGGGCGCAGCACCCGGCGGGCGGCGTCGACGACCGCCGGCGGCCCGGCGGGGAGGACGGCGAGCGGCCGGTCGCCGTCGAGCGCGGCACGGACGTCGTCCTCGGTGAGTGCGGAGGCGGCCACGGGGGTGAGGTGCCGGACGGCCCCGTCTGCTCGTCTGCCGCCCACGAGGGCAAGGTTACGGCGCTGCCGAACTAGGCTGTGCAGCGTGATCTCGGAGACGCACGTGTACGAGATCCCCCTGCGCACCCGGTTCCGCCGGATCGACGTCCGCGACGGCGTGCTGGTGCGCGGTCCGGCCGGCTGGGGCGAGTTCTCGCCGTTCTGGGACTACGACGTCGCGGAGAGCCGCCGCTGGTGGGCGGCCGCCGCGGAGGCCGCCGTCGAGGGCTGGCCGGTGCCGGTGCGCGACTCCGTGCCCGTCAACGTGACCGTGCCGGCCGTCGGCGCCGAGCGGGCCCACGCGATCGTGACGGCCTCGGGCTGCCGCACCGCCAAGGTGAAGGTGGCCGAGCCCGGGCAGTCCCCGGCCGACGACCTCGCCCGCGTCGAGGCGGTCCGCGACGCCCTGGGGCCCGGTGGTGCGATCCGGGTCGACGCCAACGCGGCCTGGGACGTCGACACGGCGGCCGCCCGCATCGCCGAGCTGGACCGCGTGGGGCTGGAGTACGTCGAGCAGCCGTGCGCGACGCTGGCCGAGCTGGTCGCGCTGCGCCGGCGGATCGACGTGCGGATCGCCGCCGACGAGGTGGTGCGGCGCGCCGCCGACCCGCTGCGGGTCGATCTCCGGGAGGCGTGCGACGTCGTCGTCCTCAAGGTGCAGCCGCTGGGGGGCGTGCGGGCGGCGCTGCGGGTGGCCGAGGCGCACGGCCTGCCGTGCGTGGTCTCCTCGGCGCTGGAGTCCTCGGTCGGCATCGCCGCCGGCGTGGCCCTGGCCGCCGCGCTACCCGAGCTGCCGTTCGCCTGCGGGCTGGCCACCGTCGCCCTGTTCACCGACGACGTGAGCAGCACGCCGCTGCTGCCGGTCGACGGCGCGCTGCCCGTCTGCCGGCCCGAGCCCGACCGGCTCGCCGCGGTGGCGGCGAGCCCCGGCACCGAGGCGCGCTGGCGCGCCCGGCTGGCGGCGGTGCGGACCGCGTGAACCCCTCCACCGCGTTCGCCCGCGTGCTGGTCGACGAGCTCGTGCGGGGCGGCGTCACCGACGCCGTCCTGGCGCCCGGCTCGCGGTCCGCGCCGGTCGCCCTCGCCCTCGCCAGCGCCGAGCGGGACGGCCGGCTGCGGCTGCACGTCCGGATCGACGAGCGGACGGCGGCGTTCCTGGCGCTGGGGCTGGCCAAGGTCTCGGGCCGTCCGGTGCCCGTCCTGACCACCTCGGGCACGGCGGCCGCGCACCTGCACGCCGCCGTGCTGGAGGCCGACGCGAGCGGTGTGCCGCTGCTGGCGCTGACCGCAGACCGGCCGCCGGAGCTGCGCGGCACCGGGGCGAACCAGACCATCGACCAGGTCGGCCTCTACGGCGGCGCGGTGCGCTGGGCGGCCGACGTCGGTGTGCCGGAAGCCGGCCGCGAGGCGGCGCAGAACCGGTACTGGCGGTCGCTGACGGCCAAGGCGCTGCTGACCGCCACCGGTGCCCTCTCGTGGGATCCGGGCCCGGTGCACATGAACCTGGCGTTGCGGGAGCCGCTGCTGCCCGACGACGAGGAGGCGGCCGAGCTCGACGGTCCGTGGGCCGGCCGCGCCGGCCGGGCGCCGTGGACGAGCGCCCGGACCACGACCAACGCCGAGTCGCGATCCTCGGACTGGCGGCAGCGGACCCTGGTCGTGGCCGGCGACGGGGCGCCGTTCTGGGGTCGGGTCGCCGCGGACAACGCTGCTGGCGCCCTGTTGCCGGTCGTCGCCGAGCCGACCAGCGGTGCCTGGACCGACGGGGCCATCCGCGGCGGCGCACTGCTGCTGGCGGTTCCGGGGTGGCTCGCCGAGCACCGCCCCCAGCGGGTGATCGTCGTCGGTCGGCCGACGCTCGCCCGCCCGGTCTCCGCGCTCCTGAGCGACCCCGCCGTCGAGGTGGAGACGGTCGTCCGGGCGCCGCACTGGCCGGACGCCGGCCGGTCGAGTGCGCGCGTGGGGCTCGGCTTCTCGCCCGGTTCGCCCGACGGAGGCCTGCTGGAACCTGGCTGGCTGGACGAGTGGCGGGCGGCCGCCGACCGGCTGGATGCGGTGCTCGATGCGGTGCTCGACGCGTCGCCGACCCTCACGGCCGCGCGGTTGGCGCGCGACCTCGTCGCCGCGCTGCCCTCGGGCGCGCTGCTGGTGCTCGGGTCCTCCACCCCGGTGCGGGACGTCGACCGGCTGGCGGTGCCCCGCGGTGACCTGACGGTGCTGGCCAACCGGGGCGTCGCGGGCATCGACGGCACGATCTCGACCGCGGTGGGCGCTGCGTCGGTCCACGAGGGCCCCGCGTTCGCGCTGATGGGCGACCTGACGTTCCTGCACGACCTGACCGGCCTGCTCCCCGGTGACGGCGAGCGGCTGCCGGATCTGACCGTGGTGGTGCCGGACAACGACGGAGGCGGGATCTTCGCCCAGCTCGAGCCGGGCGAGGAGCGGCACGCCCGCGACTACCGGCGGGTGTTCGGGACGCCGCACGGCCGCGATCTCGTCGCCGTTGCGCGGGCGCTGGGCTGGGCGGCGAGCGCGGTGACCGCGCCGGACGAGCTCTCCGGAGCCCTGGCGCTCGGCGGGCCGCGGGTGGTCGTCGTCCGCACCGATCAGCGGGCGGAGGCGCGGCTGGCGGCCGAGCTGCGCGAAGCCGCGCTCCGCGCCCTCTCCTGATCCGGGGCGCCGGTCGCCCATCCTTGCGCTTTTCTTGCGGTTCCCTCGCGGCTGTCCTGCGGCAGGGCCCGCATCGTCGTCTCTGTCACCGGGACCGACCCGGTCCCGGAACGTCAAGGAGAGACGACGACATGAGCAACTCGATCAGCCCCTTCCGCCGGATCGCGGTGACCCTGGCGATGACCGGCGTGGCAGCCTTCGGCGCCGTCGCCATTGCGCCCGCCGCGTTCGCCGACGACTCGGTCGCCGCGCCGTCCGCTGTGGCCGCCCCCACCGCTGTGGCCGACCCCGCGCCGGTGACCGACCCCGCCCCGGTGACCGACCCCGCCCCGGTGACCGACCCCGCCCCGGTGGCCGACCCCGCGCCTGCGGCCGCCCCGGCACCGGTGGCCGACCCCGCACCGGTGGCCGACCCCGCGCCCGTGGCCGCCGCCCCGGCGCCGGTGACCGACCCCGCTCCGCCGGTGATCGTGTACGACAAGAACGGCAAGCCCGTGAAGAAGCCCAAGGTCTGCACCCCGAAGGATCTGGCCGACGTCGCCAAGAAGGTCGCCGACGCCACCGCGAAGGCGGCCCCGGAGCTGAAGCTGGCCGCGAAGTCGCACGATGCCGCCACGCTGCTGCGTGCGCAGGAAGTCCGGATGTCGGCCTTCCAGGCCCGGATGACCGAGCTGGTCGCCGACGGTCTGGACAAGGTCGGCGACAACCTCAAGGCGAAGGCGCAGGCGGCCATCGACGCGGCCGGCCAGCTGAACTGCCTCGTCCTGCCCAACGGCGTTCGCTTCTGAGTTCCGCGCCGGCCCCCGGCCCTCGCCGGGTGCCGGCGCCGCCAGAACCGCGCTGATTCCTTGCGCCCTTCTTGCGGCTTCCTCGACGGAGCCCTGCGTCTTCCCCTGCATCGTTCGATCTGCCACCGGGACCGACCCGGTCGTGACACGTCAAGGAGACCCGACATGACCAGCACCGCCCGCCGCAGGCCCGCACCGCCCGCCGCTTCGCCCTGACCCTGGCCGTGGCCGGCATTGCCGCCTTCGGCTCGGGGGCCGTCGCCCCCGCTGCCTTCGCGGCGGACAGCACCGACGGTCCGGCCTACATCCTGGACGGCAACGGCAACGGTCCCGACTCCTTCGTCGTGACCGCGACGGGCCGGATCCCCATCTTCTTCTGCGACGACGTCAAGCCGGGCAAGGACGGCGTCGTGGACGCCAAGGACGTCGCCAAGGCCGAGGAGAAGGCCGCCAAGGAGGCCGACAAGGACGCCAAGGACGCCGCGAAGGACGCCGACAAGGCCGCCAAGGCCGAGGCCGACACGGTCATGAAGCAGCACAACATCTGCCTCGCGGTGTCGCCGACCGGTTCGCGCTTCTGAGCCTGCCCCTGCAGCACACAGCGAGACGCCCACCGGCGGTGCCCGCACCCGCGGGCACACGGGGTCACGCGCAGAGCACCACTACCCGAGGAGGAGCACGAGATGACCCGCACGATCCTGAACTCGCTGCGCCTCCTGGGCGCGACGGTCGCCGTCGCGGCCGCGATCGCCGGCTTCTCGTCCGTCGACGCGCACCCGACCCCCACCGACCTGGCCGTCGTCGTGTCGGCCCACCCGGTCGGGCAGTAGGTCCGGCTACCCCTCGAGGGCGGCCTGGAAGGCCGCGAACTTCGCCTGGGTCTCGGCCAGCTCGGCCGTGGGGTCCGAGCCCGCGACGATGCCGCAGCCGGCGAACAGCCGGGCGCCGCTGTCGCCGGTGAGCTCCGCACAGCGCAGCGCCAGCCCGAACTCCCCGTTCCCCCGGGCGTCCAGCCAGCCCACCGGGCCGGCATAGCGCCCGCGGTCCATCCCCTCCAGCTCCGCGATCACCGCGGCGGCGTCCGGCGTGGGCGTGCCGCAGACGGCCGCGGTCGGGTGCACGGCGCCGATCAGGTCGAGCAGGCCCGCACGCCCGCGGACGCCGTCCTTCCGCTGGACCCCCGTGACGTCGGTGGCCAGGTGCCGCACGTTGGCCAGGGTGAGCAGCTCGGGCTCCTCCGGCGCGTCCAGGCTCGCGCAGAACGGTTCGAGGGCGCGCACCACGGAGTCGACGGCCAGCGCGTGCTCGGCGCGGTCCTTGGCCGAGCCCATGAGCGCGGCCGCCAGGCGGGCGTCGTCGGGCCCCGCCCCGCGCGGTGCGGTACCCGCCAGCACGCGCGCGGACAGCTCCCGGCCGGTGCGGCGCAGCAGCAGCTCCGGGGTGGCGCCGAGCAGGCCGTCGACGGAGAAGGTCCAGCAGCCGGGGAACCGCGCGGCCAGCCGGCGCAGCAGCCGGCGCGGGTCGAGCGGGACGTCGGAGGAGACCAGCAGATCGCGCGCCAGCACGACTTTCGCGAGGTCGCCGGCGCGGATCCGTGCGACGGCCGTGGCGACCGCGCTGCACCAGGAGGCGGGGTCCATCGCGCCGTCGGCGTAGCGGAGGCGTGGGGCCGGCCCCTCGTAGGTGCCGGGGTCGGCCGGGCGCGTCACGTGCGGGTCGGCGTCGCCGATCGTGGTCACCCAGCCGATGCCGTCGCGCAGGCCCACGGTGACCTCGGGGACGACGAAGACCGACGTCCCGGCCGTGGGGTCGAACGCGATGCTGGCGAACACGACGGGACCGGAGCCGGGGACGTCGATCGCGTCGTCGACGTCGAGCCCGGCGGTGTAGTCGGCCCACCAGGCGGCCGCCTCGGCCAGTGCCCGCGGGCCGGAGACCTCGAGCCGGGCCGCCTCGCCCCAGCCCACCAGACCCTCGCCACGGCGGACCCACGACAGGGCGCCCTCGGCCGGGAGCAGGTCGATCAGGGCGCCGGCGTCGTCCGCGCGGACGGTCGTCGCGGTGCGCGCGACGGCGTCCGGGGAGGTCAGGGCGGCCGCAGTCACGGCACCAGCGTAAGCAGCCTTGTAGCGTCGCTGTCGTGGGAGACCGTTCCGAGCGTGTGCCGACCGACGGTCTGCGAGCCGGGCTCGACAAGGCGCCGGCCGATGTGGCGGCCATGTTCGACCGTGTCGCGCGCCGCTACGACGTGACCAACACCGTCCTCTCCGGTGGTCTCGACGCCTCCTGGCGGCGGGCCGCCCGGGAGGCGCTCGGCGCCCGGCCGGGGCAGACAGTGCTCGACGTCGCCGCCGGCACGGCGGTCTCGACGGTCGAACTGGCGGCCGGCGGTGTGCGCGCGATCGCCTGCGACTTCTCCCAGGGGATGCTGCGGGCCGGGGCTTCCCGGCCGGTGCCGAAGGTGGCCGGCGACGCGATGGCGCTGCCGCTGGCCGACGAAAGCGTCGACGGCGTGGTCATCTCCTTCGGGCTGCGCAACGTGGCCGATCCGGACGCGGCGCTCCGCGAGTTCCGGCGGGTCACCCGGCCGGGCGGCACGCTGGTGATCTGCGAGTTCTCCAGCCCCACCTGGTCGCCGTTCCGCACCGTCTACACCGAGTACCTGATGAAGGCGCTGCCGCGGATCGCGCGGACGGTGAGCAGCAATCCGGAGGCCTACGTCTACCTGGCCGAGTCGATCCGGGCCTGGCCCGACCAGGCCGCGCTCGCCGCGCGGGTGCAGGGTGCCGGCTGGGCCGACGTGAGCTGGCGCAATCTGACCGGCGGCATCGTCGCGCTGCACCGCGCCCGCCGGGTCTGAGCGCACCGGCAACGCGGGCCGCCGAGGACTGATCTCCGGTTCCCGGGAGCGTCCGCCGCCCTACGATCACCCGCACGCCTCCGCGAGGCCAGGCGGATCGCCGAGCAGGGCACGGTGCTGCGGACGCCGGTCGGCTCGGGCGTGCACGGCACGTCGATCAGCGGTCAGGACGATCGCGACGAGATGGGCCTCAGTCTGCTGACTCGTTGGGGGAGTCCAGTTACGACGACAAGGACGCCGTGACGTGGTCGATCGCGACGCGGATGTCTGCAAGCAACTCCGAACGCGTCGACGCGTTCAAGTCAGCCGGCCAGAAGGGCTCGAACTGCCGGAGAGCAGCGATGACCAGGCGTACTTCGTCGGGCGTCAGGTCGACCGACACGCGCTCTGCGAGGTCGTCGCTCATGCCCGTTCACGGTACGGCGATTTCCCCCTGCCGGTAGATCCGAGACTGTGCCGGACAGGGAATTCTGACTTGAGCTCCGGGGAAACACGGCAAGCGCGCGAAAGTGAGTTCCTAACGGAGGTCAAGCGCGCCTTGCACTCGTTTCTAGGCTGGTGATCGAACGGGCCGGTCGATGGAGCGCTTGCGACTCCTTGCTTCGCCGGCCCGTTCCTGCTGTGGGCTTGAGGGTGGCGCAGATGGCTCGGCCTTCGGTTTCGGTTATCGGGCGGTCGTCGAGGTCGCGCAGGTCGTAGGGCTGGTCGTTGCGCCAGCATGCGGCGATTCGGGTGGCCAGGACCGCGGCCACGGTGCAGAGCGCGCTGTTGTGGTGTTTGCCTGCCTCGCGCAACCGCTGGTATCGGGCGGCCAGGGTGGGGTCGATCTTGCGGGCGTGGTCGGCGGCTAGGAAGAGTGCCTGGCGCAGGACGTGATCGCCGGCCTTGGTGATGCCGGGGCGCTTGTCGCTCACACCGGACTGGTCGACTTGGGAACCAGGCCGGTTCATACCGTCTGATTTGCGGGCGGGATGCCTGCGCCGTCGTAGGCGTCGCTCTGCGCAGGGGTCGCGGTTGAGCCATCGGTCTCGAGGGGGGTGTGTCGGCTGGCTCACACCCGGGCCTAGACTCGGACCGGACGACTTTGTGAACCAATTCACAAAGTCCGCGCTATCGGTTCAGACGAGTCCGGAGGAGGCGCCCCCGTGTCGGGAGCGGTGACCGAGGAGCCGCAGGGCGGCGACCTGCGTGCCGACGTGGTCGTGGTCGGTGCCGGTCCCGCGGGCTCGAGCGCCGCCTGGTGGCTGGCGAAGGCCGGTCTCGACGTCGTCGTCCTGGAGAAGGCCGCCTTTCCGCGCGAGAAGGTCTGCGGCGACGGGCTGACCCCGCGGGGCGTCAAAGCCCTCGACGACATGGGCATCGACACCTCGCCGGCCGCCGGCTGGGTGCGGCACAAGGGCCTGCGGGTGCACGGCGGTGGCCAGGTGGTCGAGGTCGACTGGCCGACGCTGAACAACTGGCCGGGCTACAGCTTGGTGCGCCCCCGCCGCGAGCTCGACGCGATGCTCGCCGCGCATGCCGAGAGCGCCGGCGCGCGGCTGCACACCGAGGTCACGGTCACCGAGCCGCTGCTCGACGACGCCGGCCGCGTCGCCGGGGTGCGCACCCAGATCGGCCCCGAGAAGCGGCCGGTCACGTGGCGCGCGCCGCTGGTGGTCTCGGCGGAGGGCCTCTCGGGCCGGCTGGCCAAGTCGCTGGGCCTCGTCCGCCGGGAGGACCGCCCGCTCGGCGTCGCCGTCCGCCGGTACGTGCGCACGGCCCGCACCGACGACCACTACCTCGACATCTCCTTCGACCTCACCGCGAACGGGCCCAGCGCCGACTCGATGCCCGGCTACGGGTGGGTGTTCGGCATGGGTGACGGGACGGCGAACGTCGGCTTCGGCCTGCTCGACACCCGCCGCTCGACGGGCGCCGACCATCGCGCCGTCCTCCGCGCGTGGCTCGACACGTTGCCCCCCGAGTGGGAGCTCGGCGAGGCGAACGCCGTCACCCCGCTGCGTGGCGCCGGCCTCCCGATGGCGCTGCACCGGCAGCCCGCCTACAGCCGCGGACTGCTGCTCGCCGGCGACGCGGCCGGGGTGGTCAACCCGTTCAACGGCGAGGGCATCAGCTACGCCATGGAGACCGGCCGCATGGCTGCCGAGACCGCCGCACAGGCGCTCGTGCTGCCCGAGGGGCCGGCCCGTGAGGACGCACTGCGCCGCTACCCGGCCCGCCTGCGCGCCGAGTACGGCCGCCACCACCGGCTCGGCATGGGCTTCCTGGCCCTGCTCAGCCGGCCCGACGTCGTCCGGTTCGCCACGTCGCACGGCCTGAAGCGCCCGGTGCTGGTCAACGCGGCGCTGCGGCTGATGGGCAACCTGACCGACGGTCGCGACGGCGACGGCGTCGACCGCGCCGTGGCTCTCCTGACCCGTCTGGTCCCGGCGGTCTGACGGTGGCCTACATCACAGTACGAACACATGTCGACACGCTGCGTGGATGGCAACCTGCTCCTCGGAACGTGATCGTCCTCACCGTAGGGTGCCGCTGATGCTCTCGAACTACGTCCCGATCATCGGGCTCTTCGCGCTGGCCGCAGGCTTCGCGGTGTTCTCGGTGGCGGTCGCGCCGTACGTCGGCCCGCGCCGGTACAACCGCGCGAAGCTCGATGCCTACGAGTGCGGGATCGAGCCGGTGCACCAGCCGCTGACCGGCGGCCGGTTCCCGGTGAAGTACTACCTGACGGCGATGCTCTTCATCGTCTTCGACATCGAGATCGTCTTCCTCTACCCGTGGGCCATCACGAACGACCGGCTCGGCGTGTTCGGGCTGGTCGAGATGGTCGTGTTCATCGGCACGGTGTTCATCGCCTACGCCTACGTGTGGCGCCGCGGCGGCCTCGAGTGGGAGTGACAGGAGACTGACATGGGACTCGAGGAGAAACTGCCCAGCGGGGTTCTGCTGACCACGGTGGAGAAGCTGGTCAACTGGACGCGCAAGTCCTCGCTCTGGCCGGCGACGTTCGGCCTGGCGTGCTGCGCGATCGAGATGATGGCGTCGGGCGCGGGCCGCTACGACCTCGCCCGGTTCGGCATGGAGGTCTTCCGCGCCTCGCCGCGCCAGGCCGACCTGATGATCGTGGCCGGGCGGGTGAGCCAGAAGATGGCCCCGGTCCTGCGCCAGATCTACGACCAGATGCCCGAGCCGCGCTGGGTGCTGGCCATGGGCGTGTGCGCCAGCTCCGGCGGCATGTTCAACAACTACGCGATCGTGCAGGGCGTCGACCACATCGTCCCCGTGGACATGTACCTGCCCGGCTGCCCGCCGCGCCCGGAGATGCTGATGGACGCCATCCTGAAGCTGCACCACAAGATCCAGCAGGAGCCGCTGGGGGCCAAGCGTGCCCGCCAGCTCGCCCGCGCCCAGGCCGACGGCACGGCGACCGACCCCCTGGTCGAGATGCCGTCGACGGTGCGCGTCGACAAGGACGCCCGCCGCGCCTACGAGCAGGCAGCCGCCGACGGCCGCACCGGCCAGTTCCTGATCGAGCGGCGGAACGGCAACGCCGTGCTGCTGCCGGAGGAGCGGCCCGCCGGCCTCGGAAAGGCCTGGCGATGACGGGGCCAGGGGACCGTAGCGGGGCCGACCCCTCGGTCGGCGTGAACGCCTCGAGCGACGGCTTCCGGAAGGGCGCGTTCGGCGTCACCGGCAGCGGCGACACCTCCGGCTTCGGCGGTCTCGTGCGGGTCGAGCCCGGCGGCGCGGTGGCGCTGCACAGCACCGAGCGGCCCTACGGCGGCTACTTCGACGAGGTCACCGACGCGCTGATCGAGGCGGTCGGCGCGGCCACCTACGAGGCCGCCGTCCAGCGGGTGCTGGTCGACCGCGGCGAGATCACCTACTTCGTCGTCCGCGAGCACCTGCTGACCCTCGTGCAGGCCCTGCGGGACGACGACGCGCTGCGCTTCGAGCTCTGCAGCAGCGTCTCCGGCGTCGACTACCTCGACAGCGGCGGCCCGGTCGCCACGCCGGACCGGCCCCGCCTGCACGTCGTCTACCACCTGACGTCGATGACCTACCGCCGGCGCATCCGCCTCGAGGTCGCCGTCACCGCCGAGGACCCGCACGTCCCGTCGGTCACCGCCACCTACCCGACGGCGGACTGGCAGGAGCGCGAGACGTTCGACATGTTCGGCATCGTCTTCGACGGCCACCCGGCGCTGACCCGCATCCTCATGCCCGACGACTGGGACGGGCACCCGCAGCGCAAGGACTACCCGCTCGGCGGGGTCCCGGTCGAGTACCACGACGCCACGATCCCGCCGCCGGACACCCGGCGGGCCTACCGGTGAGCGGGGAGATCTCATGACCACCACCAGCGATCCGTACGCAGCAGGTTCCCGCGAGACCACCGAGGGCCGCGTCTACACCGTCACCGGTGGCGACTGGGACGTGCTCCTCGGGGGAGACGCGCAGGGCGAGGAGCGGCTCGTCGTCAACATGGGCCCGCAGCACCCGTCGACCCACGGCGTGCTGCGGCTCATCCTCGACCTCGAGGGCGAGACCGTCACCAAGGCGCGGGTCACCATCGGGTACCTGCACACCGGCATCGAGAAGAACACCGAGTACCGCACCTGGACCCAGGGCACGACCTTTGTCACACGGATGGACTACCTCGCTCCGCTGTACAACGAGGCCGCGTACTGCATGGCCGTCGAGAAGCTGCTCGGCATCGAGATCCCGCAGCGTGCGGCCACCATCCGGCTGCTGGTCATGGAGATCAACCGGATCGCCTCGCACCTGGTCGGTCTGGCCACGGGCGGCATGGAACTCGGCGCGCTCACCGCGATGACCAACGGCTTCCGCGAGCGCGAGATGTGCCTCGACCTGCTCGAGGAGATCACCGGCCTGCGGATGAACCACGCCTACATCCGCCCCGGCGGCCTGGCGCAGGACCTCCCCGAGGGGGCAGTCGACTCGATCCGCGAGTTCCTGAAGATCATGCCCAAGCGGGTGGCCGACTACCACCGGATGCTCACCGGTCAGCCGATCTGGCAGCGGCGGCTCAAGGACGTCGGCTACCTCGACGTCACCGGCTGCCTCGCCCTCGGCGTCACCGGCCCGATCCTGCGCTCCGCCGGCCTGCCGTGGGACCTGCGCAAGGTCGACCCGTACCTCGGCTACGACACCTACGACTTCGAGGTGCCGACCGCCGACACCGCCGACGCGTGGGGCCGGTACCTGGTCCGCATGGCCGAGATCAACGAGTCGCTGAAGCTCATCGCGCAGGCCGTCGACCGGCTCGAGCCCGGCCCGGTGATGGTCGAGGACCGCAAGATCGCCTGGCCCGCGCAGCTCTCCCTCGGCGCCGACGGCATGGGCAACTCCCTCGACCACGTGCGGCACATCATGGGCCAGTCCATGGAGGCCCTGATCCACCACTTCAAGCTGGTCACCGAGGGCTTCCGCGTCCCGGCCGGGCAGGTTTACCTGCCGATCGAGTCGCCCCGCGGCGAGCTCGGCTACCACGTGGTCAGCGACGGCAGCACGCGCCCGTGGCGGGTCCACGTGCGCGACCCAAGTTTCGTGAACCTGCAGGCCACGGCCGCGATGAGTGAGGGCGGCATGATCGCCGACGTCATCGCAGCGGTTGCCTCGATCGACCCCGTCATGGGGGGAGTGGATCGCTGATGAGTGCCCTTCCTGGATCCGCTGAAGGAACCGCCGTCACCGGCCTGGACTCCTCGCCGGTGGACTCGTCCCCGGAGACGCTGGCCGAGCTTCCGCCGCTGACCGAGCAGACCCGGCTCGAGGCGCGCGAGATCATGGCGCGCTATCCGGTGGCCCGCTCGGCGCTGCTGCCGATGCTGCACCTTGTGCAGTCGGTGCAGGGCTACGTGACCCCGCAGGGCGTCGCGCTGTGCTCCGAGGAACTCGGGCTCACGAAGGCCGAGGTGGGCGCCGTCGCGACCTTCTACACCATGTACAAGCGCCGTCCCACCGGCCGGCACATCGTCAGCGTCTGCACGAACACCCTCTGCTCGGTGCTCGGCGGCCAGCGGATCATGGACGCGCTGAGCAGCGACCTCGGCGTCCACCACGACGAGACCGCCGCCGACGGCTCCATCACCCTCGAGCACGCCGAGTGCCTGGCCGCCTGCGACTACGCACCG
>DASYGS010000129.1:0-44004 GCA_035999465.1 Blastococcus sp.
TTCGGCGGGGAGACCTCGGAGGAGAACTCCGGCCTGTTGTGCGAACGCCACCACACCAAGGTGCATCACGGGTTCCGGATCCAACGAGATCCCGACGGCCGATGGCACACCTACCGCCCCGACGGCACCGAGATCCTCATCCCGCTCCGGCTGTAGGCCGGAAACCCGTGCGTTGCGCTGCCGCATCCGCGCCGCCGGCGATCGAGCAGGATGGCGTCATGCCATGGACTGCTCCCACCCCTGCCCCGGTCGACGGACCGGTCACCGGGGATGACCGCGCCATTCTCGAGGGCTACCTGCGCTGGCAGCGGCAGACGCTGCTCAACATCTGCGCCGGCCTCGATGCCGACCAGCTGGCGCAGCGGCCGCTGGCGCCGTCCGGCCTGTCCCTGCTCGGGCTCGTGCGTCACCTCGCGAAGGTCGAGCGGATCTGGCTGCGCCAGCGTGCCGCGGGCGAAGCGGTGGAGTCGCTCTACGGCGGCCCCGGAGCCCTCGATGACTTCAGGGACGTCGTCGCCGACGACGCCGAGGGTGCCCTCGGAGCTCTGCAGCAGGAATGGCGCCTCGCCGACGCCGCGGTCGCGGAGCGCAGCCTCGACGACCCTGTCTCCTTCCGCGACGAGACCTGGTCGCTGCGGATGGTCTACGTGCACCTGATCGGCGAGTACGCCCGCCACAACGGTCACGCCGACCTGCTCCGCGAGCACCTCGACGGGGTCACCGGTCGCTGAGCGCCGGTTCGGGAGTGGGTCGCACGATCTCGGTCTCGCACGGCTTCCCGATGGACGAAAGGCGTCGACATGGCCGCGTCGGCGACCGCACGTCCTGGTCATCTGTTGCGGAACTGCAGCGGCTCGCGCATGCTGTGGCGGGCGGAGCCCCAGGGCGACCTGGGTGGGCTCCGCCCGCCAACGTCGCCGGTTGTCGACCGCCGGCCGGGCGCAGCGCCGTGCACGCGGAGCCCCGGTGGGTTGCGGAGCCCCGTGTGATTGCGGAGCCCCGCGCCGGGCCGTGCGATGCCCCCGCTCAGCGCAGCTGTGGGTCCAGGGACGGCGTCCGGCGCAGCCAGAGGGCCAGCAGTCCGGTGACGACGATCAGGCCTCCGGCGAGCAGGACGACCCCGGGCCACGCGGCCAGGGACCAGGTCTGCCCGGTGAGGCTGCCGAAGACCGACGACCCGAGGTAGTACGCGAACAGGTACAGCGAGGCGGCCTGACCGGCAGCGACCCCGCCGGCGTGTGCGCGGGTGGGCACCCAGCCGCTGGCGACCCCGTGCACGGCGAAGAACCCCGCGGTCAGCACCGCCACCCCGGCCACGACAACGGGCAGGGAGCCGGCCAGGGTGAGCAGCAGGCCGGCGAGGGCGATCAGCGCGCCGACCGGGACGACGGCGCGGCGGGAGAAGCGGTCGGCCAGGCGCCCGGCGACCATCGAGCCGACGGTGCCGATCGGGTACACCAGGAAGACCAGCCCGGCGGCACCCAGGCCCAGATGGAAGGGCGCCGAGGTGAGCCGGAACCCGAGCGCGTTGAAGACGGCCACGAACGCGCCGACCGAACACGCGCCGACGGCGTACAGGGCGAGCAGCGCCCGGTCGCCGAGCGCTCGGCGCCCCATGGCGAGCAGCGTCCCGACGTCGGCCGGGGCCGGGACGAAGTTGCGCGAGGCCGGCAGCAGCAGGGCGACGACGACGGCGCAGACGAGTCCGACCGCGGCGATCGCGGCCAGCGCCCACCGCCAGCCCGCGACGTCGGCGATCGGCCCGGTGACCAGCCGGCCGGTCATCCCGCCGATGGCCGTGCCCCCGATGTAGACGCCTGCCGCCCGGGCGTGGGTGCCCGGGCGCAGCTCCTCGCGGAGGTACGCGGTGGCGACCGCAGGCAGTCCGGCGAGCGTGACGCCCTGCAGGAGGCGCAGGCCCAGCAGCACGCCCCACGTGGGGGCGACCGCGCAGGCCACCGCCACCGCGACGGATGCGGCCAGGGAGAGGTGGATCAGCCGCGTCCGGCCGACCACCTCGGACAGCGGTCCGGCGACGAGGAGCGCGGCGCCGAGGCCGATCGTGGTCAGCGACACCGAGAGCGTGCTCTGCGCCGCCGAGACCGAGAAGGCCCGCGGGAACTCGGGCAGCAGGGCCTGCGTGCTGTAGATGAGCGCGAACGTCGCGACGCCCGCGGCGAACAGCGCGGCGATGACCCGCCGGTAACCGGGGTCGTGCAGGTCGTAGCCCATGGTCTCCGGGACGACGGGTGCCGGCGTGAGCTCCCCGGTCGGCCGGCGCCGGCTCAAGCGAACAGAGCGCTGGCCTCGGTGCGGGCGGCCAGGGCGGCCATCTCCGCGTCGGACGGGCGCCGCTCGAAGCGCTCGGCGGCGTCGAGCAGCCGCGGCAGGATCTCGATGTCGCCGGTGGTCAGCAGGAACGCGTCCGGCCGCCCGAGCACCCAGTGCACCGCCAGGTCGATGTCCGGCTGCTCGCGGAGCGGTTCGTACCAGGTGGCCGCGGTCGCGGTGCGCCCGTTCCACAGCCGCCGGGCGAGGCTCTTGATCGTCTGCAGGGCCACCCGCCGCTCGGCGCACACCGCGGCCAGCGCCTCGAAGGTCTCGGCGTAGCGGGGGTCCTGCATCTGCACGTAGTTGTACGGGGCCAGGACGGAGTCGAACGGGAACCGCTCCAGGCTCCGCCGGTGCATCTCCGGCACGGACAGGCCGTGTCCGGTCACGCCGATGAAGCGCACCAGGCCCTCGTCGCGGGCCTCGACCGCCGCCTCGAGCGCGCCGCCCGCGCCCAGCGCGGTCTCCCACTCGATGACGTCGACCAGGTTGTGCAACTGGATGGAGTCGAGGGAGTCGACCCCCAGCCGGTCGAGGGAGCGGCGGATCTCCTCGCGCGCGCCGCGATAGGTGCGCTCCCCGGTCTTCGTCGCGAGGAAGAACGTGCCGGGGTGGCGACGCAGGAAGGGCGCCAGGCGCAGTTCGGCGTCGCCGTAGGAGGCGGCGACGTCGATGTGGTTGATCCCGTGCTCGAGGAGCAGGTCGAGGGCCGGATCGGCGTCCTCCTGCGGCACGCGCCCGAGGGCCGCCGCGCCGAAGACGACCCTGGTTGACTCATGGCCTGTCGCACCGAACGGTGCGCGTCCGATCATCTCCGGAGCCTAGGCCGCCTGCGGGTCGCCCGCGCGTGCGCGGTCAGCCGGCCAGGACGACGACCAGGGTACGGGGGCCGTGCACGCCCTCCACGCGCTGCAGCTCGATGTCGCTGGTCGCCGACGGCCCGCTGACCAGCGTCAGGGGTGCCCGCGGGTCGAGCCGCGCCAGCCCCTCGGGCACGCCACCCACCACCTGGGCCGCCTCGACCACGCAGACGAGGCAGTCGGGCAGCAACGACAGCGCCCGGCGGCCGCTCAGCGGCGACCCGTCGAGCACGAGAGTGCCGGTCTCGGCGACCGCCACCGCGACGCCGGTGACCGTGGCGGCGAACGCGGCGAGCTCGACGGCGGGACGGCCGTCGTCCTCGGCCAGGCCGTCGGGGCGCCACCCGGCGGGGACCCCGGGGGCGACGACGACGTCGGCCGGCGCCCAGCCGGTGCCGAGCCCGCGGTCCAGTGCCGCGGACACCGTCGCGGCGACGGCGTCCGGCGCGCACCGGAGCACGGTGGCCCGGTAGTCCTCCAGCCGGTCGACCAGGACGTCGAGCAGCACGCCGGCCGGGCGGTCGTCGACGGTGCGGTAGGTCCGGGTGGTCGCGGGCACGGGCGACCGGTCCGGGCCGAGCGCCGTCCGGATCCGGCCGAGCACCTCCTCGCGGGCGCTCACGAGCGGTGCTCCCGCGCCCAGGCCTGCGTGAAGGTCTCGCCCGGCGGCGCGGGCAGGTCGCGGCTGCGGGTCCAGGCCGAGGCCGGCGGGGGGAGGGCGGGGGGCAGCGTCGGCCGGCCGCGGGCGAGGAAGCGGCCCAGGCCGGCCGCCCGCTGGGCCAGCCGCCACAGCCTCGGGTGCGACATGACGGTCGACAGCGCGCGGAAGGCCACGGCCTCCGGCGTGGTGCGGGTCTGCGCCTCGACGTGCTCGGCCCGCAGGTGCACCAGGATCGAGGGGATGTCGATGGCCACCGGGCACGCGTCGTAGCAGGCGCCGCAGAGGCTCGACGCGTACGGCAGCGACGCGTTGTCCTCGACGCCGGTCAGTTGCGGCGACAGGACGGCGCCGATCGGGCCCGGGTAGACCGAGCCGTAGGCGTGCCCACCGGTGCGCTCGTAGACCGGGCAGACGTTCAGGCACGCCGAGCAGCGGATGCAGTGCAGGGCTTCGCGGCCGACCTCGTCGGCGAGCACCGCCGTCCGCCCGTTGTCGAGCAGGACGAGGTGGAACTCCTGGGGGCCGTCGCCGGGCGTGACGCCGGCCCAGAGCGACGTGTACGGGTTCATCCGCTCGCCGGTGGAGGAGCGGGGGAGGAGCTGGAGGAAGACCTCGAGGTCGCGCCAGGTGGGCACGAGCTTCTCGATGCCCATCACGGTGATCAGCGTCTGCGGGAGCGTCAGGCACATCCGGCCGTTGCCCTCGCTCTCGACCACGGCCAGCGTGCCGGTCTCGGCGACGGCGAAGTTCGCACCGCTGATCGCGACCCTCGCGCGCAGGAAGCGCTCGCGCAGGTGCGCCCGGGCGGCCATCGCCAGCCGGCGTGGGTCGTCGGTGAGGGAGGTGTCGACGCCGGGCCCCTGGAACTGCGGCATCGTGCGCAGGAAGATCTCGCGGATCTCGGCCCGGTTCTTGTGGATCGCCGGCACCAGGATGTGGCTCGGGGCGTCGTCGCCGAGCTGCACGATGAGCTCGGCCAGGTCGGTCTCGTGCGCGGTGATCCCCGCCGCCTCGAGCGCCTCGTTCAGCCCGATCTCCTGGGTGGCCATCGACTTGACCTTGACCACCTCGTCGGCGCCGGTGTCGCGCACCAGCCGGGTGACGATCGCGTTCGCCTCGTTCGCGTCGCGCGCCCAATGTACCGTGCCGCCGCGGGCGGTGACCTGGCGCTCGAGCTCCTCGAGGTGCTCGTCGAGCCGGGCCATCGTGGCGGCCTTGATCGCCTTGCCGGCCGCCCGCAGCTGCTCCCAGTCGGGCACCTCGCCGACGACCGACGCCCGCTTGGCGCGGATCGTCGAGGTGGCGTGGCCGAGGTTGGCCCGCAGCTGGCCGTCGCGGAGGGCCTCGCGGGCGGCGTCGGGAAAGGAGCGGTCGCCGCGCAGGTGGCCGACCCCCGCCGGGGCGGTGGGGAGGGTGGGCCGTTGCGCGGTCGGGAGACCCAGGAAGACCTGGCTCATCGGTTCACCGCCGGCTTCATCGACTGGCCGGGGGAGACCGCGTCCTCCGTCGAGGCGAGGATCTCGGCCAGGTGCACGGTGCGGGTGCCCGAGCGCAGCCGCGAGAGGCCGCCGCCGATGTGCATCAGGCAGGACGCGTCGCCGGCCGTGCACACCTCGGCGTGCGTGGCGAGCACGTTGGCCATCTTGTCGGTGAGCATCGCCGTCGAGGTGTCGGCGTTCTTGATCGCGAAGGTGCCCCCGAACCCGCAGCACTGGTCGGCTCCGGGCAGCTCGACGAGGTCGAGCCCGCGGACCGCGCGGAGCAGCTGCACCGGCCGGTCGCCGACCCGCAGCAGCCGCAGTGAGTGGCACGTCGGGTGGTAGGTGACCCGGTGCGGGTAGTAGGCCCCCACGTCGGTGACACCGAGGACGTCGACCAGGAACTGGGACAGCTCGTAGGTTCGGCCGGCGAGCTCCGCGGCCTCGTCGGCGAGGGCGTGCTCGCCGGCCCGGCGGGCGACCGCGGCCTGCTGGTGGTGGATCGAGGCCACGCACGACCCCGACGGCGCCACGATCGCCTCCGCCCCGGCGAACGCGCGCACATGGTTGGCGACGATCGGCACGGCCTCGCGCCGGTATCCCGTGTTGACGTGCATCTGCCCGCAACAGGCCTGCCGCGGCGGGACGACGACCTCGTGCCCGAGCCGTTCCAGCAGGACGGCGGTGGCCCGCGCGACGTGCGGCACCATCGTGTCCACGAGGCAGGTGGCGAAGAGTGCGACCCGCACGCTGCTCCCTCCCGCAGGTGGCTGCCCGAGGCGGGCCGTGGCGGCACGGTGTGACCCGCGACGTCACGCCTCCTGGATGTCCGTCCAGTTCCGGTCCAGGAGGAAGACCATGCCACGCACGTGCAAGGACGAGGCGCTCGACGCGCAGGCGCTGGCCGCCTACCGGCACCGGCTCGCCGAGCTGGACGCGGAGCTCGACGAGTCGCGGGAATGGGCGGACCCGGTCCGGGCCGAGCGGCTGGAGCAGGAACGCGTGGCGCTGATCGGCGAGCTGGCCCGGGCCACGGGCCTGGCCGGACGCCCGCGCCGTCAGGGGGACGCCCGCGAGCGGGCGCGGGTCGCCGTCCGCAAGGCGATCGCCGCGGCGATCGGTCGCCTCGCGGACGTCGACCCGGCACTGGCCAGACTGCTGCGCGACACCGTGACCACCGGCGGGATCTGCCGTTACGAGCCCGACCCCGGCCGGCCGGTGCGCTGGATCCTCGACGCGGCTAGTCCCGGAACGCGTCCTTCACCTTCTCGCCGGCCTGCTTGAGGTTGCTGACCGCCTGGTCGCCCTTGCCCTCGGCCTCGAGGTCGCGGTCGTGGGTCGCCTTGCCGGCCGCCTCCTTGCCCTTGCCCGCCAGCTCGTCGATCTTG
Organism: Blastococcus sp.; assembly: GCA_035999465.1. GTDB lineage: Bacteria > Actinomycetota > Actinomycetes > Mycobacteriales > Geodermatophilaceae > Blastococcus_B. Next base: position 6,719 of record DASYGS010000129.1, read on the forward strand.
TTGCTGATCTTGTCTCCGCTGCTCATGGCAGCGCCGTTACCCCTCGATCCGCCGTCCATGCCTGCCGGGTCAACTTCCCACCGGGCCGGCACGTATCCGGAAGGGGTCGGCCGGTCTCCTCCCGGTGACGGCCGCACACCCGGTGCGGCCCGGCAGCGAGAGGACAGTCCCATGGCCGAGATGCACCGGTCGACCGCAGTCATGACCCGCCCGGCGGAGCCCGGCCCGCAGCAGGCCGCGACCGCGGGCACGGCGCCCAGCACGCGATTCCCCGGCGCCGTCGTCGTCGACCGCGCGCTCGAGCTGAACCACCGTTTCGCGCCGACGGCCCTGCGCCTGGCCCTCGCGGTGGTCTTCGTCTGGTTCGGCGCACTGAAGGTCATCGGCGTCAGCCCGGTGCACGACCTGCTGGCCCAGACCCTGCCGTTCCTCGCGCCGGGCGTCGTCGTCCCCGGTCTCGGCGTCATCGAGGTCGTCCTCGGCCTCGCGGTCGCCGTCGGCGCCTTTCCGCGGGTGGTGCTGATCGTGCTGGTCGGCCACCTGGTCGGCACGTTCCTGACCTTCGTGACGGCGACCCACCTGATGTTCCAGGCCGGCAGCCCGCTGGAGCTGACGGCCGACGGCGAGTTCGTCGTGAAGAACCTGATCCTGATCAGCGCGGCCCTGCTGCTGATCTCCTCGTACACCCGGCGGGCCGCGGCGCGCGCCGGCGGGGCCGACGCGGCCTGACCTCCCTCCACCCGGCGCCGGGACCCCACGGGATCCCGGCGCCGAGGACCGTGCCGGGGGTTTCCTGTGAGTCTCCGAGATGTGGGAGTTCCGGTTGGACGCCACGACAGCGAGGGGCAATCGTGGGAGAGGTCGACCGCACGCCGACCGAGCACCTGGAGACCACGACCGTGACCACGCCCCAGCCCACGCCGCCCACCACGACGGACGCGGGGATCCCGGTAGCGAGCGACGAGCACTCGCTCACCGTCGGCCCCGACGGCCCGATCCTCCTGCACGACCACTACCTGATCGAGCAGATGGCGCAGTTCAACCGGGAGCGCATCCCGGAGCGCCAGCCGCACGCCAAGGGCGGCGGTGCGTTCGGTCAGTTCGAGGTGACCGACGACGTCAGCCGCTTCACCAAGGCCGCCGTCTTCCAGCCCGCCACGACGACCCAGCTGGTGGCCCGCTTCTCCACGGTGGCCGGCGAGCGGGGCAGCCCCGACACCTGGCGCGACCCCCGTGGTTTCGCGCTGAAGTTCTACACGTCCGAGGGCAACTACGACATGGTCGGCAACAACACGCCGGTCTTCTTCATCCGCGACCCGATGAAGTTCCAGCACTTCATCAGGAGCCAGAAGCGGCGGGCCGACAACAACCTGCGCGACCACGACATGCAGTGGGACTTCTGGACGCTCTCGCCGGAGAGCGCGCACCAGGTGACCTGGCTGATGGGCGACCGCGGCATCCCGCGCACCTGGCGGCACATGAACGGGTACACCAGCCACACCTACATGTGGGTGAACGCCCAGGGCGAGAAGTTCTGGGTGAAGTACCACTTCAAGACCGACCAGGGCATCGAGTTCTTCACCCAGGACGAGGCCGACCAGATGGCCGCGGTCGACACCGACTACCACCACCGGGACCTCTTCGAGCACATCGCCGACGGCGACTTCCCGTCGTGGACGATGCACGTCCAGGTCATGCCGTTCGACGACGCACCGGGCTACCGGTTCAACCCGTTCGACCTCACCAAGGTCTGGCCGCACGCCGACTACCCGCTCATCCGAGTCGGCAAGATGACGCTGAACCGGAACCCGACCGATTTCCACACCGAGATCGAGCAGGCCGCGTTCCAGCCGAACAACCTCGTGCCGGGGATCGGCCCGAGCCCCGACAAGATGCTGCTCGGGCGGCTGTTCGCCTACGCCGACGCGCACCGCGCCCGGGTCGGCACCAACTACCAGCAGCTGCCGGTGAACCGCCCGACGTCGCCCGTCCACAGCTACAGCAAGGACGGCGCGATGCGGTACGACAACGTGTCCGACCCGGTGTACGCGCCGAACTCCAAGGGCGGCCCCCGGGCCGACGGCGCGCGGTACGGCGAGATCACGGGGTGGGAGACCAGCGGGCCGATGGTGCACGCGGCCTACACGCTCCACGCCGAGGACGACGACTGGGGCCAGGCCGGGACGATGGTGCGCGAGGTCCTCGACGACGACCAGCGCGGGCGGCTGGTCGACAACGTCGTCGGGCACCTGCTCAACGGCGTGAGCGAGCCGATCCTGGCGCGCGCCTTCGAGTACTGGCGCACCGTCGACAAGGACCTCGGTGACCGGGTCGAGCAGGGCGTGCGCGCCAAGCAGTCGGAAACCGACCCGAAGGCGGCGGAGCAGGGCAACCCGGCCCGCGCCGACGCGCAGCAGAAGGCCTGACAGGCCCCCCACCGGAGTTGATCATCGTCTGCGTGTTCGCGACACGGCGGGACACGCCGCCGCGCCGTGCATGCAGGCGATGATCAACTCGGGGGAGGGCGGTCAGCGGTAGCGGCAGAAGGCGCCCATTCCCTCCGCGGGGCCGGTGGGCAGACCGTGCGGCACCAGCCGCACCTCGCCCCCGGTGCCGAGCACAGCGCGGACGACCACGTCGGCCAGGGGCGCCCGCACCGCCGGGCCGTCCCAGCCGGGGGGCTGCCCGTTCTCCTCGAGCAGGACGTCGGAGGCCCGCGGCCCGAACCACGCCGTGCGTCCCTCCAGGGCCGGGGGCACGAGGAGCAGGTCCTCGACGTCGCCCCGGGAGATCGCCTCGAGCGTCGCCGGCACGCCGTCCACGCCGACCCCGCCGGGTGCGCGCTCCTCGTCGAACCGGCGGAGCAGCGCATCGGACTCCCCGGCCACGAACGCCCGGGTCAGCGCATCGACGCGCTCGGCCCGGTCCCGCTGTGACCCGTCGGGGCTGCGCCCTCCGCCGAGGTGCAGCAGCGCGACCTGCCGGCGCACCCCCGCCGGCAGCCGCTCCTCGAGCAACTGGACGGCGCGCACGTCTCCGGCGACGACCACCAGCCGCGCACCCGACTCGCGCACCGCGGAGACGACGGCCTCGGCGACGGAGGCCGCGTTGTGCCGCCACGAGTCCTCGGCCCGGTGCTGGTAGCGGCCCTGGGCCCAGCCGCCGGGGGCGTTGCGCTCGATCTCGTCGTCCGGTCCGACGACGGTCCAGCAGCCGAGCTCGGTGCCGTTGGCCGCCGCCTCGACGTCGGCCCCCGTCCGGTCGGTGACCACCACGACGTGCGGCGGATGCTCCTGGAGCCAGCCGAGCAGCGGCAGGACGCGCGGCAGCGGTCCGACCTCCGCGACGTCCGGGGTCTCCAGCCCCGCGACCCGGAACAGCCGGACCGGTCCGGCCTCGGGCGCGAAGGCGGCGAGCACCGCCGGTCCGGGCGGCTCGCGTTCCGCGGCGTCGTCGAGAGCCGCCGTCACATCCGCCGGGGCGCCCTGGTGCGTGAGGGCGTCCGACAGCGCGTGCCTGCGCACGGCCCGGTCGACCGGGACCCCTCGCGCGTCGCGGCCGGAGAGCCCCAGGTACACGGAGGCCCACGGGCCGGGGGCCTCGAACAGCGTGCGGATCGTGTCGGCCCGCACCGGCGCGTGGTGTGCCAGCAGTGGCATTGTTATCCCTCTCGGACGTGCTCCGGCGGGGGCTCCGGGTCCCCGCCGGAGCCGGGGGCACCCGCCTGCACGAGTCCCTCCATGAGGCAGGTGACTCCGGCGGCTCTGGTCCGGGCGTCCCGCACGTGCCGCCGGGCGTCCGCGATCACCTCGCCGTTGCGGCGCGGGACGCAGACGAGGACCGCACGGTCGCCTCGCACGGCCGGGAGCGTGAAGGCCTGCCGGACCAGTTCCGTGCAGAGCTCGTGCGGCAGGTCGGTCCCGTTGGCCCAGAACTCGACGACGACCAGGTCGTCGCGCTCGGACACGTGGGCGTCGGCGACCGTGCCTGCCGACGTCACCGCGGCGACCCGGGTGGAGTCGGCGAGCAGTTCCCACCGGCGACCGTCGGCGGAGGAGCCGGCGACCCGGCGCCCGGTCGTCGTCCCGGGGGAGGGCGGCGCGGGGATCGACGGCGAGCCCCGGCCCGGGGTGGTTGCGTTCATCTCGGTCCTCCGGCGGTCGGGTGGATACGTGCGGCGTCCGCGGGGGACGGGTTCCACAGTGGAGGACGCGCGGGCGGAGAGCAGCGGGCCATACGTCCCGACATCGGTGACCTGCGCCCGGTCGGCGACGCCGGGACGCCGACGCTGGCACAGTGACGCGGTGACCCAGACACCGATCAGCCGCTTTCCCGTCGCACCCCGCGACCAGCTGCCGCCCGACCTCGCCGAGCGTTTCGCCGCCGTCGAGGAGCGGTCGGGTTTCCTGCCGAACGTGTTCGCCGCGCTCGCGTGGCGGCCGGAGGAGGCCCGGGCCTTCTTCGCGATGCACGACACGCTCATGGACAAGGAGACCGACGGCCTGTCGAAGGCCGACCGGGAGCTCATCGTCGTCGCGACGAGCGCCGCCAACAACTGCCTGTACTGCGTGGTCGCGCACGGCGCGGTCGCCCGGATCCGCGCTCGCGACCCCTACCTGGCCGATCAGGTCGCCGTCGACTGGCGCAAGGCGCCGCTCGACGCGCGGATGCACGCCGTCCTCTCGGTGGCGACGCGGCTGGGGGCCGAGCCGGCCGCCGTCACCCCGGCCGACCTCGAGCTGCTCACCGCGCACGGGCTCAGCGAGGACGACGTGTGGGACGTCGGCATGATCACCGCGTTCTTCGCGCTGTCCAACCGGCTGGCGCACTTCGCTGCCATCATGCCCAACGAGGAGTTCTTCCTCATGGGCCGCATCCCGCGCCGAGACCGAGAGGACACCCCCCGATGATCTTCATCACCGCCAAGTTCCGCGTCCGGCCGGAGGACGCCGACGCGTGGCCCGAGATCAGCCGCGAGTTCACCGCCGCCACCCGCGCGGAACCCGGCTGCCTCTGGTTCGACTGGTCCCGCAGCCTGGAGGACCCGGCCGAGTACGTGCTGGTCGAGGCTTTCCGGGACGACGACGCCGCGGGCGCGCACGTCTCCTCGGACCATTTCGCCGCGGCCCGCCGGACCCTGCCGCCGCACCTGCTGGAGACGCCGCGGATCGTGAACTTCACGATTCCGCAGGACGACTGGTCGGAGCTGGGCGAACTCGCCGTGGACCGCCCCGGGCAGTAGCCGGGACGGCAGGATGGGGGCATGGAGCCGGACCTCGAACCGAATCTCGACGAGTTCCTGTTGGCCCGCATCGCCGAGGACAAGCGGATCGCGGTCGACGGGGCGACGGCTCAGGGCGGTGAGGAGTGGAGCGCCGACGCCCTCGCCGCGGGGCTGCCCGAGCCCGGTGCCGCGGAGCACATGGCCCGGTACGACCCGGCGCGCGTGCTCGCCGAGTGCGCCGCCAAGCGCGGAATCGTGCTGGCCTGCCGCGCCGCGCGCCCGGATCTGAGCATCCTGGGTGCCCGGCCGCACGGCATGGCGGACTTCCCGGTCGCGCCGCACGACCAGCACCAGCTGGCGGCCCTGACGCTGGCACTGCTCGCGATGCCCTACGGCGGTCACCACGACTACCGGCCGGAGTGGCGGCCCTGACGCGCGGTCTCCTGCCGGGCTAGAGCGAGACGCCGTCGAGGTAGCGCCACCGGCCGCCCTCGCGCACGAACCGACTCCTCTCGTGCTGGGCGCCGTCCCGGCCCGCGACGACGTAGTGGGCGCGGAACTCCACGGTCCCGTCGGCGGCGAGCAGCGAGCCGCCGCTGGTGTCGAGCACCTCGAGCCGGGTCCAGCGCACGTCACCGTCGAGGTCGAGCGTGCCGGGGCGGGTCGTGGGGTGCCAGGTCTCGCGCAGGTAGCCCGCGTTCCCGACGGCGAACGCGGAGTACCGCGACCGCATGAGCTGCTCAGCCGTCCCGGCGACCGAGGTGCCGGCGTGCAGCGGGCCGCAGCACTCCTCGTAGGGCAGGCCGGTTCCGCACGGGCAGCGTCGCTGGGGCACCGGACGAGTGTCCCCGGTGCCCCGGCGCCGGCGTCAGGGCAGCTGTACCCGGCCCAGCTGCTGCGTGGCCGAGGAGACGGCGCTGGAGACCGGGGCGGGCACCGCGTCGGTGGCCGGCGCCCTCGGGGCCGACACTCGCGGGGCGGACACACTCGGGGCCGCCACGCTCGGGACCGGCACGCTGGGGGCCGACACACTCGGGGCCGCCACGCTCGGGACGGACACGCTCGGGACGGACACGCTCGGCACCGGCACGCTCGGGACGGGGGCGCTGGGCACGACAGGAACCGAGAGGGTCGGGACCGGTGCGGTGGGGAGCGACGGCGGCGGCACCGGTGAGGTCGGGACCGGCGCCGAGGGCACCGGCACCGACGGCACCGACGGGACCGACGGGACCGGGACCGGCGCGGTCGGCACCGCCGGGACCGGGACCGGGGCCGTGGGGCCCGACGACGGCGGCGCCCCCGGAGCCGGGGACGACGTGCCGCCGCCCGGCGCGGACTGCGCCGGCGCGGACTGCGCCGGCGGGGGACCGCCGGCCGGCGAGCCACCCGCGGACGTGGGGGAGGGGGCAGGGGCGGACGACGACGCCCCCGCGGCGACCGACCCGGTCGGGGCTGCCACCGAGGGCGCACCCTGCAGGCGGGGCGCGCCGCCGCCGGACAGCACCGTCGACGGTGCCACGAACGGCGAGGTGGGCACGGCGTCCACCGACGCCAGCGGCCCGGGGTGCCGGATCGCGTGCGGGCTGGTGAGGGCCGCCACCTGGAGCTGGCCGCCCTGCGCCGCGCTCAGCGGTCCCGTGCCCCCCGGCCCGGCGGCGGGCGGCCGGAGCTGACTAGACGGCGGCTCCACCGGCCGGCCACCCGGCGTGCCGGGGCCCGACATCGCGATGGCCAGCACGGCCGCGATGCCGACCGCGAGCGTGCCGCCGGCGGTGACGGTGACGGGGACCCGGGCCGGCGTGGCCGGGGTCTGCGTGGGCTCCGGGACGCGGTGCCGCCCCGGCTGCTGGGTCATCCTGTGCTGCGCCATCCTGCCCTCTCCGAGCCGGCCCGGGCTGGTCACCGGGCCGGCCGACTCGTACCCGCATCCCCTTGGCAGGACACGGGGAATTCCGGCGCACTTCGGGCCGGATCCCTCACGCTAGGAGGAGCGCTTCGGCCCCGCCTCGGCCGGAACGACGTCGGCGTCGACGGTCCGCGGCTTCTCCGCTGCCGTGTTCGCGACGAACGTCGCCGGCGCGCCACCGCCGTTGTGTCCCGACCGCTGCGCGGGCGTCCGGATGACGTCCTGCGGCAGAAGGGTCGGATCGGCGCGGCCCCATTCGGTCTCGACGTCGGTCAGGAGTGCCTCCAGGTAGGAGCGCAGCTGCACGCGGCAGGCCTGGGCGAACGCCTTGAGGTAGGCGACCTGCTCCTCCAGCTCCGCCGTGCGGGCGCCGTCGCCTCCGTCGGCAGCGCCGCCGGTGACCCTGGCCGCGGCCTCCTGGGCCGCCTGGATGATCGCGCCCGCGGTCTCCCGGGCGAGGCGCACCTGCTCCTCGTACTCGGCGCGCGCCTCGCCGGTCATCTGGCGGCTGAACTCCTCGGCCTCCGCGACGTAGTTGTCCGCGGTCTGCTGGGCGCTCGCCAGGATGCGGACGGCCTGCTCGCTGGGCGCCACCGGCGTCACCACGCCGTCCAGCTGTGCCTGCAGCGCGCGCACCTGGTCGCGCAGCTGCCCCTTCTCGCCGATGAGCCGCCCGATCTCCTCGGCCAGCCGGCTCACCAGCCGGTCCACCTCGGTCTCGACATAACCCGGGCGCAGCATCGTCGCGCGGGTGAACCGCACGCCGTGCAGGTCGGCCGGCGTGATCCGCCGGTCTTCAGGTCCGGACTCGTGTGCGTTGGTGGTCATTCGGTCACCTCTCCGTCAACATCGGGCCCCGGCCTGCTGGGGGCGAACACCTCGCTGTGGATCCGTTGCCGGGGCAGCCCGTGCTGGAGCAGCCGGGCCACCGTGTCGTCCACGACAGGGGCCGGTCCGACGACGCAGACCTCGCGGCTGTTCCAGGGGCCATGGCGCATCACCACATCGCCCACGTCGCCCTGCTCCAGCGACGAGGTCTTGTCCTCGGAGACGGCGAGCGTCACGGTCAGCCAGGGATGCTGCTGCTCGAGTCGCTGCAGGTCGATCCGGTCGTAGATCTGGTCCTCCGTCCGGAAGCCGGCGAACAGGTCCACCCGCCGCGGGGGACCCTCGCGGGCGATCTGGTCGATCAGCGCCTTCGCCGGTGCCAGGCCGACGCCCCCGGCGACGATCAGCAGATCCCGGTCGGACTCGCCGTCCAGGGTCAGGTGCCCGAGCGGCGGTCCGAGCCGCAGCACGTCGCCGATCCCGATCCGCCGGACCAGCGCGGTGCTGACCGGGCCGCCGTCGCGTGCCTTCACGTGCAGCTCGATCAGCCCGTCGGGCCGGGGGGCGTTGGCGGGCGAGTAGTAGCGCCACAGGCGCGGGCGGACGTCGGTCTCGAGCGAGAGCGACTGCCCGGGCCGGTACTCGTAGGGAGCCCGCGGCCGGAGCTGGAGGACGGCGACGTCGATCGTCCGCCGCTCGTGCGCGACGACGTCGGCGTCCCACCAGGCCGGCTGGTCCGCGGCCTCCTCGGCGGCCGCGATCATCACCTCGGCCACGAGGGTGTAGGCCTCCGACCACTCCTTGGCCAGCTCCGGCGTCCAGTCCTCGTCGAAGTGCTCGAGCGTGGCGAGCAGGCTCGAGCCCACCGCGGGGTAGTGGGCCGCGAGCGCGCCGAACTTCCGGTGGTCGCGGCCGAGCTGCTGTAGCAACGGCACCAGCGCGTCCAGGTCGTCGACGCGGGCGACCACGTCGCCCAGTGCCTGGAAGAGCCGGTCGCGCTGATGGGCCATCGACACGGGGAACATCTGCCGTGTCTCGGGATGGCTCAGGAACAGGTGGGAGTAGAAGTACAGCGGGGCCTCGTCACCGGTCGCCGCGGCCTTGGCGAAGTTGGCCCGCATCGCGGGGATGTCCACGCGTGCCTCCTGTGGTCTGCGTCCGGCGCGGCCGACCCGGAGGTCGGCGCGCGCCCGGACGACTGGGGTCTCGGGGATCGGGCGGGCGTCAGGCGGCGGCGTGCCGGCCGGTCGAGCCCGGCGTCTCCTCGGTGACCAGATCGGCCAGCCACAGGTCGGGGCCGAACACCTCGTACTGGATGTCGCGGGCCGGCACGTCCCGCTCGATCAGCGCGCTGCGGACGGCCTGCATGAACGGCAGGGGACCGCAGAGGTAGTACGTCGCGTCGTCCGGGAGCTTGATGTCGGTCAGGTCCATCTGGCCGGCGTGCACGTCCACGGGCAGCGTGCTGTGCGCGCCGCGCTCGTACCAGACGTGCGCGGACGCACCCGGCAGCTCGCGGAGATCGGCGAGCACCTGGTGGCGCAGTGCGAAGGACTGCTCGTCGGCGTCGGCGTGCAACAGCGTGATCGGCAGGTGCGACCCGGCGGCGGTCAGGTGCGAGAGCATCCCGGCCATCGGGGTGATGCCGATGCCGGCGCTGGCGAACACCACGGGCCGGCCGGAGTCGTCGAGGACGACGTCGCCGAACGGCAGCGACATCGTCAGCCGGTCGCCGACGCGCACCGTGTCGCAGAGCAGGTTGGACACCTCGCCGTCGGGCCTGCCGGCGCCGCGGACGCGCTTGACGGAGAACTGGCGGTGCACGCCGTCGTCGGCCTTGGTCAGGCTGTACTGCCGCGGCTGGCGCACACCGTCGGGCATCGGCACCTGCACCGTGACGTACTGACCGGGCAGCGACGTGCGCACCAGCCGGTCGTCGCCGCGGCGCATCCGGAACGTGACGACGTCCGGCGTCTCGTCGATCCGCTCGGCGACCACCCACTCCCGCCAGACCGTCTCCGGGCGCACGCCCCGCGCGCTGTAGAGGCCACGCTCCTGGTTGATCAGGGCGTAGGCCATCAGCCAGTAGACCTCGTCCCAGGCGGCGGCCACCTCGGGGGTGACCGCGGCACCGAGCACGTCGACGATCGCCCAGAACAGGTTGTCGTGGACGACCTCGTACTGCGCCGGCGTGATGCCGAGCGACGCGTGCTTGTGCGCGATGCGCGAGAGCAGGTGTTCCGGCAGCTGCTCGGGCACCTTGACCAGCGAGCTGGCGAACACGGCGACCGAACCGGCGAGGGCGAGCTGCTGGGTCTTCTCGGCCTGGTTGCCGCGGTTGAAGACGCCGTCCTGCAGCTCGGGGTGCTCACCGAACAGGTGCGTGTAGAAGCGTGTCGCGATCTCCTCGATGTTCTCCGCGACGACCGGGAGGGTCGCCTCGATCACGGGCCGGGATCGGTCGGATAGCACGTGGTCTCCTTGCCAGTCGATCTTGCTTCCCCCCGCTGGCGCGGTCACGTTCCGCTGGTGCCGTCTACCCGTTCTGACGTCGGGCAGGCGTACGAATTCCGCCCGGGCGTGTCGCCCGGGCAGCCGCCCGGGTCAGTGGGGCCCGGCGCGGTGCTGCATGAAGAGGTTCTCCCGAGTGTCGAAATCGTTACCGAACAGAGACTAGGCCCACACGCACCGTGACCGTCAAGGGCCCTGCCCGCCGCCGCCCCTCCGTCCCGGGTGCGACCAACGGCCCGCCGGCCGGGGACCTCCGCCTCCACTCCCTACCGCGGCGCTCCCGGCAGCATCGGGCCGGCGGGCGACGGGAGGTGGGGGCATGCCCTCGGCACGGGACCTGCTGCAACGCTTCCGGCCGGTCGGCGCGCCCGGCGCCGCCGCGCCGGCCGGGGTGCCGGCCGACCGCACGGCCGAGCTGGGCCGGGAACTCCAGCCGGTCTTCGACGACCTCGCCGCCACCGTCGAGGAGGTCGCGCGGATCCGGGCGGCCTCCGCGGAGGAGGCCCGCGCCCGCCGGGACCGGGCAGCCGCCGAGGCGCGGCGGATCGTCGAGGCCGCCCGGCGGCAGGCCGAGGGGGAGCGCGCCGACACGGCGGCCCGGCGCCTGCGCCACGCCGAGGCGGAGTCGGCGACGGCGGTCGCGGCCGCCCGGCAGGAGGCCGCCGGCATCGCCCGGCGGGCGCAGGAACGCTCCGCGGACTACGTGGCGCGGATCCTCGACGCCGTCGCCCGGCCGGAGACGCCCGAGCCGGTACCGGCTCCGTGAGCGCCCGCTGGGTCGCCGGCACCGTGCGCGCCCGGGCGATGGCGCACCGCCGGATCGGTGCCGGTGGCGCCCGTGCGCTGGCGGCGAGCCCGTCGCTGGAGGACGCGCTGGCGACCCTGAGCGCGTCGCCGTACGGGCACGACGTCCGGACCGGTCAGACCCTGGCCGAGGCCCAGCGTGCGGTGGGCGACACCCTGCTGTGGAACCTGCGTGTCTTCGCCGGGTGGCTGCCTCCCGACGGCGGCCGGCAACTGCGCCTGCTGGCCGGATGGTTCGAGATCGCGAACGTCGAGGAGTTGCTGCGCGGGGCGGCCGGCGGGCCGGCGGCCGCGCCGTTCCGGCTGGGCGCGCTCGCCACGGTCGCGCCCCGGCTCGCCGCGGCCGGCTCGCCCGCCGAGCTGCGCCGCGTGCTCGCCGCTTCCCCCTGGGGCGATCCCGGCGGCGAGGCGCCGGCCGACGTCGTCCCGGCGCTGCGCCTGGCGTGGGCCGAGCGGGTCGCCGGGGGCGTTCCTCCGGCACGTCCGTGGGCACTTGCCGGCGGGGCGCTGCTCGTCGCCCGGGAGCTGTTCGTGGCCGGCCGCCCCCTGCCGGCCGTCGCGGAGGCCACGGCCCGGAGGCTGCTCGGGCGCGCCGCGACGACGGCGACGACGCCGGCCGGATTCGCCGCCGTCCTGCCCCGGCCGGCGCGGGAGGCGCTCGCCGGCGTCACGGACCCGCCGTCGCTGTGGCGCGCCGAGGCCCGCTGGTGGACGCGGCTGGACTCGGACGCGGCCGCGCTCCTGCGCCGGCCGCGGTTCACCGCCGATCCGGTGGTGGGGGCGGTCGGCGCCGCGGCGGCCGACGCCTGGCGGGTGTGCGCCGCGCTGGAGTGTGCGGCACGCGGCGGTCAAGAGCTCGAGGTGTTCGATGCCGTGGCATGACGGTGCGACGCCGGTACGCATGCAGCGGGTCGCCGTGGTCGCGCCCCGGGAGGCGCTGCGGCCCGCACTCGTCCGCGTGGCCGACGCCGGGACCGTCGAGCTGGACGAAGCCGCCGATGCCGTGGCGTCGCCCGGGAACGCCGGTCAGCGGCTGACCCGGTTGCACGCCGCCGCGGCCGCACCCGCGCTCAGTGCGCGGCCGCCGGATCTCGACGCGCTGGTCAGGGACGGGCGCACCGACCTGCTGGCCGGCGAGGCGCAGCTGGAGCAGCACGCCGCGGCCGCGGTCGTCCGGGACGGCGTGGCGGCCCTGGCCGGGTGGACGCCGGTCACCGCCGTCGCGCCGCTGCACGACCGCCTGGCCGCGCTGGGCGGCGCGGTCGTCCCGCTGCCCAGGCCGCCGGGCAGGGAGCCCCCCACGCTGCTGCGCCCCGCCGGCGCGCGCCGCCCCTTCGCCCCGCTGGTCGACACCTACGCGACGGTGCCCTACGCCGACGTCGACCCGACCGTCGTCGCCGGCCTCGCCTACGTCGTGATGTTCGGGGCGATGTTCGCCGACGCGGGGCAGGGCGCGGTGCTCGTGGCGGTGGCGCTCGCGCTCGCCGCGGGGCGGCCGAGGCGGCTGGCCGGGCTGCGGCCGATCTGGCCGTTCATCGCCGGCGCCGGCCTGGCCAGCTGCGTGTTCGGGTTCCTCTACGGCGAGTTCTTCGGGCCCACCGGCGTCCTGCCCGTGCGCTGGGTGGCGCCGCTGGACGAGCCGGTACAGCTGCTCGTCGCCGGTGTCGGGCTGGGTGCCCTGCTCCTCGCCGGCGCCTACGCCCTCGGCACGGTGAACCGGTGGCGGGAGGGCGGCTGGCGACTGGCCCTGTACGCGCCGTCGGGTCTCGCGGGTGCCGGGCTCTTCCTCGCCCTCGGCCTCGTCACCGCCGGCTGGTACTGGGACACCGGCTGGCTCCTGGCCACGGGAGGGGGCGTCGCGGCGGTCGCGCTCGGTCTCGCCCTCGCCGGGCTGCTGGCCGACTCGGGCGGTGGCGCAGCCGGATTCCTTCAGGCCGCCGTCGAGCTGTTCGACATCGTCGTCCGGCTGGGCTCGAACCTGGTGTCCTTCGCCCGGCTGGCCGCCTTCGGGCTCACGCACGCGGCACTGGGCCTGGTGGTGTGGGACGCGACCACGGCCCTGTGGGGGGGCGGGCCGGTGGCGAGGGCGGGCGCCGTCCTGGTCTTCCTGATCGGCAACGCGGTGACCTTCGCACTGGAGGGGCTGGTCGCCGCCGTGCAGGCCCTGCGGCTCGAGTACTACGAGCTGTTCTCCCGGGTGTTCCAGGGCGACGGCCGGCCCTTCCAGCCCTGGCACGTTCCCGTCCCGGAAGGGGTCTCCCCATGACCTGGCTCGCCGCCGTGCCCGTCCTCGTCCTCGTGATCGCCGGCACCCACTGGCTCACCCGACGCTGGGGACGACGGGCGCTGCGCCTGGTGCTGGCCGTCGACGGGGTGCTCATGCTCGCCGCGCTGGTCGTCCTCGTGCTCGTGCTCGCGGTCCATCCCGCGTCGGCGGCCCCGGGCGCCACGGCCGTCGCGGCGTCCGCCACGCAGGCCGCCGCCGCCAACGGGAGCGCGCTCATCGGTGCGTCGATCGCCGTCGCCGGGTCCTCGATCGGCGCCGCGATCGCCGTCGCCTACACCGGATCGGCCGCGCTGGCCGCCATGAGCGAGCGCCCCGAGCTGTTCGGGCGGGCCATGGTGATCGTGGGCCTGGCCGAGGGCATCGCCATCTACGGCCTCATCGTGGCCGTGATCCTCATCGGCCGGGCCTAGGCGCCGGCGATGGGCCGGGTCGCCGCGATCGGCACCGCATCCCTTGTCCAGGGGTTCGCCCTGGCGGGGGTGGTCGCGATGGCCGCGGAGACCGCGGAGGAGGTGCGCCACGCCTGGGGGTCACTGGCGCCCGACGTCGTGCTGGTGTTCCTCACACCCCCGGCCGCCGAGGCGCTCGGCGCCCGGATCGGCGAACCGTCGTCCACCCGGCTGACCGCCGTCCTGCCGCCGTGACCGCCACGACCCCCAGGGCGCCGGCGGCCGCGCTGGCGCCCGTACGGGCAGGCCTGCTGGCGCGGGCGCACGCGGACGCCGACGCGGCGCTGGCCGAGGCCGACGCCGACGCCGACTCCGCCCTGGCCGAGGCCCGGCAGCAGGCCGCGGCGATCCTCGCGGACGCCCGGGCGCGGGGCGAGCGGGACGCGGCGGTCGCCGAGGCGCGGGAGCGGGCCCGGGCCCGGCGCGAGGCGCGGTCGACGGTGCTGGGCGCCCAGCGTGCCGCCTACGAGGAGCTGCGCCGGCGGGGGGAGGCGGCCGCGCGGGCGCTGCGCACCGGGCCGGGCTATCCGGCCCTCGTCGCCTCCCTGTCCGCGCGCGCCCGGGCGGAGCTGGGGCCGGCCGCGGTGATCCGGGAGCACCCCGACGGCGGCGTGGTCGCCGAGATCCCCGGACGCCGGCTCGACGCCACCCTCGCCGCGCTGGCCGACCGCGCCCTCGACGGCCTCGGCCCCGACGTGCAGGGGCTGTGGGCGCCGTGACGTCGGGGGAGGCGGTGCCAGGCGCGGGGCGGGTGACGCGGGTGGACGGGCCGCTCGTCGACGTCGAGGGGGTGCCGGTGGCCGCCATGTCGGAGGTCGTCGAGCTCGGTGCCGACCGGCTGGCCGCCGAGGTGGTCGCGATCCGCGGGGACCGGTTCACGACCCAGGCCTACGAGTACACCGGTGGGCTGAAGCCCGGTGACCCGGTGGGCACCCGCGGCCGGCCGCTGTCGGCGCGACTGGGCCCCGGCCTGCTCGGCGGCGTGTTCGACGGGCTGCTGCGCCCGCTGTCCGGGGCCCCGACGTGGCTGCGCCCCGGCGCCCACGGCGAGCAGCCGGCGTCGAAGTGGCGGTTCGTCCCCGTGGCGCGGGCCGGCGCGACGGTGCGGGCCGGCGAGGTGCTGGGGCGGGTGGCCGACGCCGGCACCGTCGACCACCGCGTCCTCGTGCCGCCCGGCGGAGGGGGCCGCCTCGACCACCTGGCGCCGGAGGGCACCTACGCCGACACCGAGGTGGTCGCGCGGGTCGGGCAGACCGAGATCGCGCTCGTCTCCGCCTGGCCGGTGCGCCGGCCCCGCCCCTACGCCGCACGGCTCGACGGCGCCGCGCCACTGGTCACCGGACAGCGGGTGCTCGACGTGCTCTTCCCGATCGCCCGGGGCAGCACCGCCGCGGTGCCGGGCGGCTTCGGCACCGGCAAGACCATGCTGCTGCAGCAGGTCGCCAAGTGGTGCGACGCCGACGTGATCGTCTACGTCGGCTGCGGCGAGCGCGGCAACGAGATGGCCGAGGTCCTCCAGGAACTGTCCGAGCTCGACGACCCGCGCCGCGGCGGCCGCCTGGCCGACCGCACGGTGATCATCGCGAACACCTCGAACATGCCGATGATGGCGCGCGAGGCGTCGATCTACACCGGCGTCACCGTCGCCGAGTACTACCGCGACATGGGACACGACGCCGTGGTCATCGCCGACTCGACGTCCCGCTGGGCGGAGGCGCTGCGCGAGTTCGCCTCCCGGTCCGGTGCGCTGCCCGCCGAGGAGGGCTATCCCGCCGACCTCGCCTCGGCGCTGGCCGCCTTCTACGAGCGGGCCGGAGTGGTGACCACCCTCGGGGGCGCCCGCGGCTCGGTGACCATCATCGGGGCGGTCTCCCCGGCCGGCGGGGACATGTCCGAGCCGGTCACCTCGCACACCCAGCGGTTCGTGCGATCGCTGTGGACCCTCGACCGGGAGCTGGCCTACGCCCGGCACTATCCGGCGGTCAGCTGGGCGGACTCCTTCTCCCGCGACGCCGCGCCGCTGGCGGCCTGGCACACCCGCGAGGGCGATCCCGCGTGGAGCGGCCGCCGGGCCCAGGTCACCGCCCTGCTGGCCGAGGCGGACCGGCTCGCCTCCATCGCCGACCTCGTCGGGGCGGCCAGCCTGCCCGGGCACGAGCGGATGGTGCTGCTGGGCGGCCGGCTGCTGCGCGAGGGCCTGCTGCAGCAGAGCGCCCTGTCGCCCAACGACGCCTTCTGCTCCGCACCGAAGGCGGCCGCGCTGGTCGACCTCGTGCTCGACGTCGTCAGCACCTGCGAGGAACTGGTCGCGCGGGGGGTGCCGGCCGCGACGGTGGAGGAGGTCGACTTCTCCGCGGTGCTGCGTGCGCGCGAGGACGTCGGGCCCGACGACGCGGCGGCCGTCCGGGCGCGCCGGGACGACGTGGTCGCGCGGCTGGAGGCGCTGTCGTGAGCGCGGTCGGCCGGGTCGAGTACGTCGACGTCGCGGAGCTGCGCGGCCCGCTGCTGGTGGTCCGCGGGGTGGCCGGGGTGGGCTGGGACGAGTTCGCGGAGGTACGCCTGCCCTCGGGTGAGGTCCGGCACGGGCTGGTCCTGGAGGTCGACCGGGACCTCGCCGTCGTGCAGGTGCTCGAGGGCACCGACGGGATCGCGCCGGCCGGCACCCGCGTCACCTTCGCCGGTGTTCCCCTGCGGATCCCCGTCGGGGAGGGCTGGCTCGGCCGGGTCTGCAACGGCCGCGGCGAGCCGCTGGACGGCGGGCCACCCGTCTTCGGCACGACCACCGCCCCGGTCTCGGGCCATCCGCTCAACCCGACGTGGCGGCTGCCGCCGGCGGAGCCGGTGCTCACCGGGATCTCGGCCATCGACGGGCTCACCACGCTGGTGCGCGGCCAGAAGCTGCCGGTCTTCTCGGTGGCGGGGTTGCCCCACCTGGAGCTCGCGGCCCAGATCGCCGCGCAGTCCTCGGCCGGGGGCGAGCCGTTCTCCGTCGTCTTCGCGGCCATGGGACTGACCCACGCCGACGCCGCCGCCGTGGGTGACACCCTCGAGGAGCGGTCGGCGTCCGGCGAGCTCGTCCTGTTGGTGAACACCGCCGACGACCCCGTCATCGAGCGTGTGCTGACCCCGCGGCTGGCGCTGACGGTGGCCGAGCACCTCGCGTTCGACCTCGGGCGGCACGTCCTCGTGGTGATGGCCGACATGACCAGCTATGCCGAGGCGGTGCGCGAGGTCTCCGCGGCGCGCGGCGAGATCCCGGGCCGCCGCGCCTACCCGGGCTACCTCTACAGCGACCTGGCCTCGCTCTACGAGCGCTGCGGGCGGGTGCGCGGCCGGCCGGGCTCGGTGACCGTCGTGCCGGTGCTGACCATGCCGGCCGGCGACATCACGCACCCCGTGCCCGACCTCACCGGCTACATCACCGAGGGCCAGATCGTGCTGTCCGCGGAGGTGCAGGCGCACGGTGTGTACCCACCGGTCGACCCGCTGTCGTCGCTGTCGCGGCTCATGCGCAGCGGCGCGGGGCCGGGGCGTACGCGGGAGGACCACCTCGACGTCGCCGCTCAGGTCATGGCCGCACTGGCCCGCGCGCGGCAGGCACGCGAGCTCGCCGAGCTGGTCGGTGCCGCCGCGCTCAGCGCGACCGACCAGCAGTACCTCGCCTTCGCCGCGGCGTTCGACCGGCGGCTGGTCGACCAGGGGCGCGACGAGGAGCGCAGCCTGGACCAGACGCTCGACCGGGCCTGGGAGATCCTCTCGCTGCTACCCCGCCGGGAACTGACGATGATCCCGGCGGCCCTGCTCGCGACCCGGTACGTGCCGGCCGGCGGCGCCCCGGGGTCCCCGTCGTGACCACGTTCTCCGGCGTCCCCGCCGGACGGGCCGGACGGACCTGGCTGCTCACCCGGCTGATCACCGCCCGGCGGGGCGTGGAACTCCTGGAGAGCAAGCTGCGCGTCCTGCAGCGCGAGCAGCAGCGGTTCCACCTGCAGGCCGAGCGCGCCGCCGCCGAGTGGCGGGACAGCTGCCGGGAGGCGCAGACCTGGCTGGTGCGCGCCGCGTTGCTGGGCGGCCAGCGGGCGATCGCCGCGGCCGTGCCGGACGGGCTCGCCGACGCCGAGGTCGCCTGGACCGTGGCGATGGGGGTGCGTCATCCGCGCGACGCGGTCGTCCGCAGCGCGGTACCGGCGGCCACCGCCGCCACCCCGGCCAGCACCGCGCTGGTGGTGGCCGCCGAGGCCTACCGGCAGGCGCTCGCCGCCGGTGCCCGGCACGCGGTGGTGACCGAGGCCGTCCGCCGCATCGACGCCGAGGTGCTGGCCACCCGCCGGCGGCTGCGCGCCGTGCAGGACCGGTGGATCCCGCGGCTGGCCGAGGCCCTGCACGACGTGGAGACGGCGCTGGAGGAGCTCGAGCTGGCCGAGGGCGGACGCCTGCGCTGGGCGGCGGCCCGGGCGCGGGGGACGGGAGAGCGATGACGGGTCTGCAGCGACTGCTCGTCGCGGTGGCCGACTCCCCGGCCTCGCTGGCCGCCGCGCGGTCCGCCGTGGAGCTCGCGGCCCGGCTGGGGGCGCAGCTGCGGGCGGTCCACGTCGACACCGACGGGCGGCTGGCCGTCCTGCTCGGGAGGCCCGGGCCGGCGACCGGCGCCGGCGAGGCCGCGACGGTGCCGGTGCTGGCCCACGTCGCCGAGCTGGCCCGGCGGGCCGGCGTCGCGGCGAGCACGGTGCAGCACCAGGGCGAGGTTGGGCGGTGCGTGCTCGACGAGGCGCGGGGCTGGGGTGCCGACCTGATCGTGGTGGGCCGGACGACGCGGCGCGGGGCGGGTGACCCGTTCATCGGCGTCGAGGCACAGCGCGTGCTCGAGTTCAGCGACTGCCCGGTCCTCGTCGTCCCCGGGCCCCGCTGAGCCCCGCGGGCCCAAGGTCCCGGCCGCGGCACCCCTCGGCCCCTGCTGCCGGGCCCCCGGCGGGCCGAACCTGGCGGGCAGGTGCTCCGCGGGAGAAGGGGTTGTCCGACCATGAGCCTGGGACAGCGACTGAGCCTGATCTTCAGGGCGAAGGCCAGCAAGGTGCTCGACAGGGCCGAGGACCCGCGCGAGACCCTCGACTACTCCTATCAGCGGCAGCTGGAGATGCTGCAGCAGGTCCGGCGCGGCCTGGCCGACGTGGCCACCAGCCGCAAGCGGGTCGAGCTGCAGAGCCAGCAGCTGACCACCGCCACCGACCGCCTGCAGCAGCAGGCGGCCACCGCGGTCGCCGCAGGCCGCGACGACTTGGCGCGGGAGGCCCTGACCCGGCGGTCGGCCGCCCAGCAGCAGCTCGCCGATCTTGCGCAGCAGGAGGCCTCCCTCCAGGCCGAGCAGGACAAGCTGACCGCCGCCGCCGAGCGGTTGCAGGCGAAGGTGGAGGCGTTCCGCATCCGCAAGGAGACGATCAAGGCGAGCTACACGGCGGCCGAGGCGGAGACGCGGGTCGGCGAGGCCGTGTCGGGGATCAGCGAGGAGATGAGCGACGTCGGCCTCGCGATGCAGCGGGCCGAGGACAAGACCGCGCAGCTGCAGGCCCGGGCGGGGGCGATCGACGAACTGCTGGCGTCCGGCGCCCTGGAGGACGCGACCGGTTCGACCAAGGACGACATCCAGGCCGAGCTCGACCGGATGTCCTCGGCGTCCGGCGTGGACGCCGAACTGGCCCGGCTCAAGACCGCGATCCCGGCCGGCAGCCCGCCCCCGGCGGCGCTGACCAGCGGATCGACGCCGCGGCAGGAGGGCTCGCGATGATCGTGCGCGTGCTCGGTGAGGGGCAGCTCCGGGTGGGGGAGGAGCACCTGGCCGAGCTGAACCGGGTGGACGACGAGCTCGCGGCCGCGGTGGACGCGGGGGACGAGCCGCGGTTCGCGCAGTGCCTGACCGCGCTGGTCGACCGGGTACGGGCCCTCGGCAGGCCCGTGGCCGACGACGTGCTCGCCGAGTCCGACGTGATCGTGCCCGGGCCGACCAGCAGCCTCGCCGAGGTCCGCGCGCTCCTCGGCGAGGAGGGCCTGATCCCCGGCTGACGACGTGACGAGCCGTTTCGCGCCCGACCGGTCGCTGACCCGCAGGATGCTCCTGACGACGTTCCTGCTGGGCCTGCTGTACGTGGTGTTCGCCGCCGCACTTCTCGTCCTGCTGAAGAGCGCCGTCCTGGCCGTCGTCCTCGCGGGCGCCCTCCTGTTCGTCCAGTTCTGGTTCTCCGACCGGATCGCGCTGTACGCCATGGGTGGCCGGGTGGTCACCCGGGAGCAGGCGCCCGAACTGCACGCCGTCGTCGACCGGTTGTGCGCGCTGGCGGACATGCCCAAGCCCGCCGTGGCCATTGCCGACGTCGACGTGCCCAACGCGTTCGCGACCGGCCGCAGCGCGAAACGGGCCGTGCTGTGTGCGACCACCGGCCTGCTGCGCCGGCTGGACACCGAGGAACTGGAGGGCGTGCTCTCCCACGAGCTGTCCCACGTCGCGCACCGCGACGTGGTCGTGATGACCGTCGCCTCCTTCCTCGGGGTGCTGGCCGGACTGATCACCCGCATCGGCCTCTACTCCGGCATGTACGGCGGGTTCGGCGATCTCCGGCGCGGCCGGAACGGCGACAGCACGGCACTGGTGTTCATGGCCGTCGTCCTCGTGTCCGCGGCCGTCTACCTGCTCTCGTTCCTGCTCACCCGTGCGCTGTCCCGCTACCGCGAGATGTCGGCGGACCGGTCCGGTGCCCTGCTCACCGGCCGCCCGTCGGCACTGGCCTCGGCACTGACGAAGGTGAGCGGCAGCATGGCCCGGATCCCGACGAGGGACCTGCGCTCGGCCGAGCCGTTCAACGCCTTCTTCTTCGCCCCGGCGGTCGCCCCCGGCTTCAGCCTGTCGTCGCTGTTCTCCACGCACCCGCCGCTCGAGCAGCGCCTCCGCCGGCTGGCCGCCCTGTCCCGCGAGCTCGGCCAGGCGGTGTGACGCCGATGGGCTTCCTCGACGCCCTGCTCGGCCGCTCGAAGCCGGCGCCACCGGACCTCGACCAGCTGTTCGCGCTGCCCGCCGCCGCGATCAGCCTGCAGGCCGGTACCGGATTCCGCCCGACCGGTGTCGGCTCGGTCTGCTTCAAGGCCGCCGAGGGCGAGGGCTTCGCCGGGCTGCGCGAGCAGCTCGGGGCGCTGCTGGCGCTCGATCGCGGCCGCTACGCCGAGCAGGTGGACGGCTACGGCTTCACCTGGCTGATCCGGACCACGACGCCGGACGATCTCGGGGGCCTGGTCACCGATCTGCACGCGGTCAACAGCAGCCTGGCCGACGCCGGCTACGGCTCGGCGCTGCTGTGCACCGTGATCGCGTTCACCGACGGCACGCGGCCACTCGGTCTCGTGTACCTGTACAAGCGGGGGAGCTGGTACCCCTTCGCGCCCTCCGGTCCGGACCGCCGGGACTCCGCCGTGGAGCTCCAGGTCAGGTCGGCCGTCGAGGAGGACCTGCGGCTGGAGACCGACCTCGGCCGCTGGTTCCCCGTGTACGGCGCCCCGGGGCTGTGACCGTGGCGGGTCACGGGGCGTCGACGCCGGTGAGCCGGGCGGCCAGCGCCCAGAACCGCTCGGCCTCGTGCCGGTCGTAGGACTCGGCACTGGACGGCATCGGGTGCTTCTCGGCGTAGAACTTCCCGCCGACGCCCTCGAGCGAGGGGTCGAGCGCCATGAAGGCGAGCGCATCGGTGGCGGCGGCGACGCTGGTGGCGAAGGGCATGTGCGGAAGGACGTGTCTCATCAGCCAGTGCATGGCACCGGTCGTGCTGGCCGCGGCGGTGGCCGGCACGAACCCCGGGCACACCGCGTTCGCGGTCACCGGGCGCGGGGGCAGCCGGCGCTGGAGCTCGTAGGTGAACCAGAGCACCGCCAGCTTCGAGTTCTTGTAGGCGCGGTCGGGGTGGTAGCCGTGCACGAGGTGGGGATCGCCGAAGTCGAAGTCCACCGGGGCGCCGCGCGAGCCCGGCAGGTGCAGGCGGCTGGAGACCGTGACCACCCGCGCGGCGGCCGAGCGCTCCAGCGCGGGCAGCAGGAGGGCCGTGAGCAGGAAGGGGGCCAGCGCGTTGACGGCGAGGGTCTCCTCGTAACCGTCTCCCGTCACGCGTCGTGACCTGCTGGTCTGGAGGACGCCGGCGATGTGGAACAGGACGTCGATCGCCCCGACGCCCGAGAGGGTGGGCGCGAAGGCCCTGATCGCCGCCATCGACGACAGGTCGACGGCGGCCGGTTCGACGGAGGCCGCCGGGTTCGCCGTCCGGATCTGCCGCACCGCGGTCCCGGCTGCCTCCCGGGTGCGTGCGACGAGCACGACCCGATGCCCCGCGCCGGCCAGGACCTCGGCCACCGCGCGGCCCAGCCCGCGGCCGCCACCGGTGACCACCGACGTCGTCATGCCCGAGGCTAGCGCGGCGGCGGCTCCGGTCTTCCGCCCCTGTGCGGGGAAGTCCTGAGGAGGGCATACCTGGGGGCATGGACCGTGGGGGCATGGACCGTGGTGGCATGGATCCTGGTGGCATGGATCGTGGTGGCATGGATGCGCTCGCCCAGGACCCGTCCGGCAGCCCGCTGGCCGGTCTGCTGCTCGCGGCGCTGGCGGCGGTGCTGTTCGCGGTCGGCGCCGTCCTGCAGCACGAGGCGGCCGCGCACAGCACGTCGGCCAGCGGGCTGAGCCTGCGCACGCTGGTGCGGCGTCCGCGGTGGGTCCTCGGGCAGGGCGCGACGATGCTCGGCACCGGCTCCCAGGTGCTGGCGCTCGCGCTCGCGCCGGTCGCGGTCGTGCAGCCGATGCTCGCGGTCGCCCTGGTCGTCGCGCTCGGTCTGCGCGCTGTCCGCACCCGCCAGGCCCCGCTGCGACTCGAACTGTTCGGCGCCGGGCTGACGACGCTGGGGCTCGCGGTGTTCCTGGTCGCGGCCAAGCCGGCCGGGGCACCGCACCTGCCGCCGCCGTCGTCCCTCGCGGTCGTCGTCGCCGTGATCCTGTCGGTCCTGCTCGTCGCCGGGGCCACCCTGTTCGGGCACGGCGCGCACGGCGCGCTGGCCTGCGGCGCCGCCGCCGGGATCGCGGCCGGCATCGCCGCCGTCCTCATCTCGGTGGGGATCCACAGCCTGCAGGAGGGCGGCTGGGTGCACGCGCTCGCGGGCATCGCGATCTGGGGTGCACTCGTGGTGGCCGTCGTCGCCGTGCTCGGGGGACAGCAGGCGTACTCGCGCGGTGCCCTGGCGTGGTCCCTGCCGGCCCTGATCCTGCTCGACCCGCTCTCGGCGGTGCCGGCCGCGCGCCTGCTGCTGGGGGAGCGGCTGCAGCCGGGCCACGCCGCGGTGTGGCTGCCCGCCGCGGCCGTCGCTGCCATCGGCGTCGTCGTGCTGGCCCGCACGGGGGAGCCGCACGAGCAGCCCGGACGGAAGCCGCCGGTCGCCGACGCGGCGTGAGGGTCAGCCGACGGCCGCCGCGCGCCGGTCGCGCGCCCCCACCAGCGCCGCCACGCGGGCCATCTCGTTGCCCACGATCATCAGGCCCTCGTCGACCCCCATGCCGGGCTTGGCGAGCACCTGCACGGCACCGCACGCCATGGCCAGGTGCGCCGACACCTGCGCGGAGCGGTCGGTCTCGTTGCACGTGCCGCCGCAGTACGCGGCCACGCCGGCCCGGCGCACCTCGAGCAGCGCCTCGACCGTGTTGCCGACGCCGCCGAGGTCGGGCGTCTTGACGTGGATGACGTCGGCCGCCCCGGCGGCGAGGAACGCCCGGATGTCCTCGAGCGTGTTGCACCACTCGTCGACGGCGAGCTCGACCCGCGTCCCGGCCGCACGCAGGGCCGCCCGCAAGGCGGCGAAGACCTCGATCTGCGCGTCGCGGCCGCCTGCGTCGACCACGTGCTCCAGGCGCAGGCGGAACGGTGCCGCGGCGGCCTCGAGCCGCGCCAGGTAGCCGGCCATCCGCGCCACGTCGGCGCCGAACGCCGCGCCGATGGTGCCGTAGACGTCGAAGTGGAGCACCGGGCGGTACGACGGGTCGTCGCGGAGGGCGAGGACGCGCTCCCGCACCCATGCCACGTACTCGGCGAAGATCTCGCCGTCGCGCCCCAGCTTGGTCTCGACGTTGTTGATCAGCCCGTGCGGCAGGACGTCGGCCCGCTTGAGGATCATCTTGTCGACGTTGTCGTACCGGTCGTCGCCACTCTGCACGAAGAGCGGCACGGCCTCGATCGGCAGCCCCGTGCGGTACTCGTCGCGCACGACCTCGGCCATGGTGACCCCGCGTGCCTGGGCCGCGGCGTCCAGCAGCGCCTGGGACACCCCGTAGCGGACGGCGGTGTGCAGGGGGACGCCGTCGGTGCGCAGGGCCTCGATCTCCGCGGCGACCGCGCGGAAGCCGGTCACCGTGCGCCCGATCAGCAGTGGTGCGACGGCGTCCTGGATCGTGGCGACCGCGGCCGCGGCGTCGAGGACCGCGTCGCGGCCGCCGACCCCCGAGTACTGCACGGCGGCGCAGTCGCCGTGCGCCACGCGCCCGTCCTCCAGCACGAGCAGGACCGACACCGCCTCGCCGGGCTGCCGGATGCTGCGGAACCCCGGCGTCACGGGCGCACCGACGTAGGTGGCCCCGTCGTGCGCCGCGCCGAGCCCGATCGCCGCCTGGTCGTCGGCGAAGAAGCCGGAGCGCACGGGAACGGCGAGGACGTCGGTGATCAGCACGCTGAAAACTAACTCCTGGCGGTCGGTGCGCTCCGGGGGGTGGGCGGCGCGCCGGCCGCCGGGGTGCTCCGCGTGCGTTGCTACGTTGCGGCCGCCGCGCCGGCAGTCGGACCGCGGACGACGGGGGAGGAGCCGCCCGCATGGAGGAACTGACGCTCGCGCTGGACACGCTGCCGGGGGAGCCCCTCGAGATCCCGTACGCCCGGATCGAGGGGCGGGCCGGGGACGGGCCGCACCTCACCGTCGTCGCCGGCGTGCACGGCGCCGAGTACACCGGCATGGCCGCGGTGATGCGCCTGATCCACCGGCTCGACCCCGGCACCCTCCGGGGCACGGTCACCGCGGTGCCCGTCCTGAACCAGCCGGCGTTCTGGGCCCGCAGCGCCTTCGTCGTGCCGGTGGACGGGAAGAACCTCAACCGCTGCTTCCCGGGCGACCCGGCGGGCTCGTACACCGAGGTGCTGGCCTCCGAGATCTTCACCCGGCTCATCGCGCCCAGCGACTACCTGCTCGACCTGCACGCCGGTGACCTGCCGGAGGCGCTCGAGCCGTTCTGCCTCTACGAGGAGTCCGACGTCGAGGACCGCTCGCGCCGGCTGGCGCTGGCCTTCGGCCTCGGGCACGTCGTGCGGCAGAGCCGCGCGACGCGCACCGTGGGCGGCAGCACCAGCAGCGCGGCCGCCGATGCGGGGATCCCCGCGATCATCGCGGAGGTCGGGGCGAACGGGATCTGCGACGAGGCCTCGGTGGAGCGGCACCTGGCCGGAGTGCTGGCCGTGTGCGCGGAGCTCGACATGCTGTCCGGCGACGGCGCGTCGGCAGCCCCGCCGCCCGTCGAGTACGACGGCTGGATCTGGATGCGCAGCCCGGTGCGCGGCTTCTGGCAGCCGGCGGTGGCGACCGGTCAGGACGTCGCCGCGGGGGAGGTTCTCGGCGTGCTCCTCGACCCGCTCGGGCGGGTGCTGGAGAGGGTTCTCGCCCCGGCAGCGGGGTGCCCGCTGTTCCTCACGACCAGCCCCGCCGTCGTCGCCGACGGGCTGCTGCTGGGGCTCGCGACCCGCTGACCGGGCCGTCCGCGGAGCAGCGCCGACGACTGTCCGCCAGGCGTTCCGAACGTAACAACAAAGAAATACTTGGCGGTTACTGTAATGAACGCTACGGTCGCTGCATCCGGGTGACCGGCCGTCCCACCAGCCCTTGGCGAGCCACCCACGGTCGGCTCGCGCCCCCTCCGTCCCGCGCCGTCGGGACGCCAACGATGAGGCATCGATGACACGATCAACCCGATTGAGGTTCACCGGTATCGCGGCGGTCGCCACGGTCGCGCTCGCCGCCTGTGGCGGTGGGGCGTCGAGCTCGAGCGGCTCGGGTGGCGCGCCGGTCGACGGCGGCACCCTCACGATCGCGCGGTCGCAGGACATCATCTCGATGGACAAGACCACGACGTTCGACAACAACTCCATCTACGTGATGGAGCAGATCATGGAGCCGCTCTTCACGGTCTCGAAGGACGGCAGCAAGGTCGAGCCGTGGCTGGCCACCGGCTACGACATCTCCGCGGACAAGCTCACGTACACGATCCACCTGCGCAAGGGCGTGACGTTCTCCGACGGCAAGCCGCTCACGGCCGCCGACGTCAAGTTCTCCATCGACG
Source organism: Blastococcus sp. (assembly GCA_035999465.1). Taxonomy (GTDB): domain Bacteria; phylum Actinomycetota; class Actinomycetes; order Mycobacteriales; family Geodermatophilaceae; genus Blastococcus_B. The sequence goes on from DASYGS010000129.1 coordinate 33,116, forward strand.
AGGACACCAAGACCGGAAGCGACGGCTGGGGCTACATCAACGCCGCCATCGACACGGTGACCGCGACCGACGACAACACGGTCACGATCAAGCTCAAGTACGCCTGGGCGCCCCTGCTGGCCGACCTGTCGCTGTTCAGCAACGCGATCATCCCGAACAACTACGGCGGCAAGACGAAGGACGAGTTCTACGCCGCCCCCGTCGGCACCGGTCCCTTCGTCTGGGGCAGCTGGACGAAGGGGCAGTCGGTCAAGGTCACGGCCAACAAGAAGTACTGGGGCCACAAGCCGCACCTCGACGCTGTCACCTGGACCGTCGTCGCCGACGCCAACACCCGCAAGCTGCAGCTGCAGGGCGGCCAGATCGACATCGACGACACGCCGGACTGGTCGAGCTTCTCGTCGCTGAAGGGCACCGCGGGCATCAACGCCCAGACCTTCCCGTCGACGTACGAGGAGTACGTCACCTTCAACGAGCAGCGCAAGCCGTTCCAGGACGTGCACGTGCGCCGGGCGATCGCGTCGGCCATCGACCGCAACGCCATCATCAAGACCGTCCTGTTCGGCAACGGCACCGTGGCGGACTCGCTGCTCTCGCCGGGGACCCCGTTCTACGACAAGAACAACGGTGCTCCGACCTTCGACGTGGCGAAGGCCAAGCAGGAGATGGCCCAGTCGTCGGTGCCGAACGGCTTCTCGACGTCGATCCTGATCAGCTCGGGCAACCCGGACCAGGCGTCCATCGCGCAGATCATGCAGTCCGAGCTCAAGGCCATCGGCATCGACCTGAAGATCACCCAGCTCGACCCGACGGCCCAGAAGCAGGCGCGGCTGAAGTCGCAGTTCGACATGGTCGCGCAGGCCTGGACGATGGACATCCCCGACCCGGACGAGTGGACGTCGTTCGCCGTGGACCCGGACGGGGGCTCGCACTCGTCGTTCTCCTACTACGACAACCCGCAGGTCATCGCCCTGAACAAGCAGGCGGAGAAGGAGACCGACAACAGCAAGCGGCAGGAGCTGTACTCCCAGCTCCAGAAGCAGGTCAGCGCTGACTCGCCGTTCGCCTACCTGTACTACGCGCCGTACGTCTTCGCGATGAAGGACAGCGTCAAGGGCTTCTACTCGACGCCGCTCGGCAACTACCACCTCGAGGACGTCTACAAGACGAAGTGACCTCCCCGGGAGGTGGCGCCCAGCGCGGCGCCACCTCCCGGCCTTCCTCGGAATATCCGTACGAGAGAGGAGGTGGCGAGGTGCTCGACCGGTTGCGCTTCGTGCCGGGCCGGCTGGTCCAGGCGATCCCGGTGCTCTTCGGCGTCACGCTGATCGTGTTCTTCATGGTCCATCTGCTGCCCGGCAACCCCGCGGTCGCGATCCTGGGCCAGACCGCCACTCCCGAGCGGGTCGCGGCGCTGAGCAAGCAGCTCGGCCTGGATCAGCCGCTGTGGGACCAGTACCTGCTCTTCATGAAGCACCTGTTCCAGGGCAACCTCGGCACGAGCATCACCTACCAGCGGCCGGTGTCGGAGCTGGTGTTCCAGGACTTCCCGATCACGCTGTCCCTGCTGCTGTTCGCGCTGGTTCTCTCGCTGGCCATCAGCGTGCCGCTGGCGGCGCTCGCGGCGACCGCCCCCGGGCGGGGGCGTGACCTCGGCGTCCGGGCCTTCACCCTGCTCGGCCAGGGGATGCCGCAGTTCTGGGTCGGCATCATGCTCATCCTGCTGCTCGCGGTGAAGGCCGGGCTGTTCCCGGTCGGCGGCTACGGCGAGACCTGGGGCGAGCACTGGTACTACCTGTTCCTGCCGGCGCTCACGCTCGCGATCGCCATGTGCCCGACGGTCATCCGCAGTCTGCGCGCCTCGACGATCAACGTGCTGGGGTCGGACTACGTCGGCACCGCCCGCTCGAAGGGCGCCGCCGGGGCCGGGCTGTTCCGCAAGCACGTGCTGCGCAACGCGGCGATCCCCACCGTGTCGATCATCGGCGTGAACCTCGGCTACCTCATCGGCGGCACCCTCGTCATCGAGAAGGTGTTCGCCGTCCCCGGCCTGGGCTCGCTGATGATCAACGCGATCCTCGCCCGCGACTTCCCGACCATCCAGGCCGTCGCACTCTTCGTGGCGCTCTTCGTGATCGTCATCGGCATCCTCACCGACGTCGTCTACACCGCCATCGACCCGCGGGTCGACCTCAGCAGCAAGGAGCTGGCATGAGCACCCCCCGACGTCGCTCCGCTCCGCTCCGCGACGCCGCGGGGACCCCGCGATGACGACGGCTGTGGTCCGCGCCTCCCGGGCGATGCGCCGGCCGGTGCGCTCCCGGGCGCTGAAGCCCTGGTACCGCAACGGGACGCTGGTCGCCGGCCTCGTGATCGTGGGGCTGCTGGTGCTCGTCGCCCTGCTGGCGCCGCTGCTCACGCCCTACGACCCGATCGCGCAGGACCTCGAGCACGCCCTCGCCTCGCCCAGCGGCGCGCACTGGCTGGGCACCGACAAGTATGGCCGCGACGTGCTCACCCGGCTGATGTACGGCGCCCGGATCGACCTGCGGGTCGGCTTCCTCGCCGTGCTGATCCCGTTCGTCGTCGGCTCCGTGCTCGGCGCGCTCGCCGGCTACTTCGGGGGCTGGTTCGACACGGTCGTCATGCGGGTCGTCGACGTCTTCTTCGCCTTCCCGTTCTACGTCCTGGTCATCGTCCTGGTGTTCGTGCTCGGGGCGGGGGAGAGCAGCATCTACCTGGCGATCGCCACCGTCTCGTGGGTCTCCTACGCCAAGATCCTGCGCGGGGAGCTGCTGGTCGCCAAGAAGCAGGACTGGGTGGTCGCGGCCCGGCTCGGCGGGATGTCGCACGGGCGGATCCTGCTGCGGCACATCGCCCCGAACGTCCTGTCGCAGGCGCTGATCTACGCGATGAGCGACATCGTCATGGACATCATGGCGATCGTCACGCTCGGCTACCTGGGCCTGGGCATCGCCCCGCCCACAGCGGAATGGGGCAGCATGATCCTCGACGGCCAGGAGTTCATCACCACCCAGTGGCAGCAGGCGACCATCCCCGGCCTCGCCGTCGTCGTCACCAGTCTGGGGCTGTCCTTCCTCGGCGACGGGCTGTCGGACCTGCTCACCCCGGAGCGTCGGCGATGACCCCGGAGAGCGGCACGCCGCTGCTGAGCGTGCAGGGCCTCACCATCGGCCTGCGCCGGCCCGGCGGCCGATCGGTGGCCATCGTCGAGGACGTCTCGTTCGACGTCGATCCCGGGCAGCGGCTGGGCATCGTCGGGGAGTCCGGCTCGGGCAAGTCGCTCACGCTGCGGGCGGTCGCGGGCCTGCTGCCCCGGGGCGTGGAGGTGCTCTCCGGCCGCGTCGAGTTCGGCGGCCGCGACCTTCTGACGATGCCGGCCAAGGGCCGCCGGGCGCTCATGGGCCCGCAGATCGCGATGATCTTCCAGGAGCCCATGACGGCGCTGAACCCGGTGATGCGGGTGGGCGACCAGATCGCCGAGGGGCCGCGCCGGCACCTGGGCATGTCGGCGAAGGAGGCCGGCGAGCTCGCCGTCTCGATGATGGCCCGGACCGGCATCCCCGACCCCGCGCGGCGGGCGAAGGCCTATCCGCACGAGCTCTCCGGCGGCCTGCGCCAGCGGATCATGATCGCCATGGCCGTGTCCTGCGGCCCGCGGCTGCTGCTGTGCGACGAGCCGACCACCGCCCTCGACGTGACGGTCCAGCTCCAGGTGCTCAAGCTGCTCGAGAAGCTGTGCGACGACACCGGCGCCTCGCTGGTGTTCGTGACCCACGACCTCGCCGTGGTCAACCAGACCTGCAGCGAGCTGGCCGTCATGTACGCCGGCCACATCGTGGAGGCCGGCCGGGTCAAGGACACCTTCCGCCAGCCCCGGCACCCCTACACGCGGGGGCTGCTGGAGTCGGCGCCGGACTTCGACCGGCCGGAGCGGGAGCTGATCCCGATCCCCGGCTTCCCGCCGAACGTCGCGGACCGGCCGGCGGGCTGCCCGTTCGCGCCCCGCTGCGGCTACGTGCAGGACCACTGCACGGAGGCGGTGCCGCCGCTGGAGCAGGTCCTCCCCGGCCGCCTGGCCGCCTGTTACGAGAGCGACCGACTGGTGGAGGTGCTGGCATGACCGGGGCACGCGTGGCCGCGCCGACGACGGCGACGCCGATGCTGCGGGTGAGCGCCCTGACCAAGAGCTACAGCCGGGGCACGTCCCTGCTGTCCCGGTTCGGGTCCGGGGGGCCGAGCACCCTCAAGGCCCTCGACGGGGTCGACCTCGAGCTGCGTCAGGGCGAGATCCTCGCCCTGGTGGGCGAGTCCGGCTCGGGCAAGTCGACGCTCGCCAAGATCCTTGTCGGCAGCACGACGGCGACCAGCGGGGAGGTGTCCTACCGCGGGGCGGAGCCGACGACCCGCCGCGACCGGGAGTCCTCGCGGCGGGTGCAGATGGTCTTCCAGGACCCGTACTCCTCGCTCAACCCGCGGCTTCCCGTCGGCCGGATGCTCGCCGAGCTGCTGCTGCTGCACAAGATCGTGCCCCGTCGCGAGGTGCGGGCGGAGAGCATCCGGCTGCTCAACCTGGTGGGGCTCGAGGAGGACGTCCTCGGCGCCTACCCGAGCCAGTTCTCCGGAGGGCAGCGGCAGCGGCTGGCCATCGCCCGGGCGATCGCGGTCCGCCCCGACGTCCTCATCGCCGACGAGCCGGTCTCCGCCCTCGACGTCTCGGTGCAGGCCACGATCCTCGACCTGTTCACCTCGCTGCGCGCCGAGCTGGGCCTGTCGATCCTGTTCGTCGCGCACAACCTCGCGGTGGTCCAGCACCTGTCCGACCGGGTGGCGGTCATGTATCTCGGCCGGATCGTCGAGCTGGCCGACACCGCCGAGATCTTCGCCCGGCCCCGGCACCCGTACACCCGGGCGCTGATCGACTCGATCCCGCGCATGCGCGAGACGAGCGTCAACGACGCCTTCGAGCTCGACGGCGAGCCGCCGAGCCCCTACGACGTGCCGGCCGGCTGCCGGTTCCACCCGCGGTGCGCGCTGGCGAGCGAGATCTGCTTCGCGACCGACCCACCGCTGCTGCAGATCGGCCGGCAGACCGGCGCTCCCCACGAGAGCGCCTGCCTCAAGGCCGACGAGCTGGCCACCATTCCCCTCCCCGACCCCGCACAGGAGCTGCCGTGAAGATCTGGATGTCGTTCGACATGGAGGGCGTCGCCGGGATCGTCGACTGGGACCAGTGCCGCCCCAGCGGTGGCGCCCGCTACGAGATCGGCTGCCAGCTGATGCTCGACGAGATCAACGCCGCGATCGAGGGCGCCGTCGCCGGCGGGGCCACCGAGATCGTGCTCAACGACTCGCACGGCACGATGGCCAACCTCGACCCGCGGCGGATCGCGGGCGGCGCGAGCTACATCTCGGGCCGGCACAAGCCGCGCTACATGATGCAGGGGCTCGACGACACCTTCGACGCGGCATTCCTCGTCGGCTACCACGGGTCGATCTCCGGCCGGCCCTCCACGCTCTCGCACACCTACAACCCCGAGGTGTTCTCCGCCGCCCGCATCAACGGGGAGCTGGTGGGGGAGAGCGGCATCAACGCGCTGGTCGCCGCGCACTACGGCGTCCCGATCGCCTTCGTCTCCGGTGACGCGGTCACGTGGGAGGAGACCCGGCCCTTCGCGCCGGACGCCGTCCCGGTGATCACCAAGGAGTCGATCACCCGGTTCAGCGCCAGCAACCTGCACCCGGCCGAGTCCTGCCGGCTGATCCGGGACGGCGCCGAGCGGGCCGTGCGACGGGTCGGCGGCGAGGGCATGCGCACCCCGGAGCTGGCCCGCCCGACCACGCTCGACCTGGAGTTCCAGACCGGCGACATGGCCGAGGTCGCCACCTGGGCCCGCGGTGCCGAGCGCACCGGAGAGCGGTCGGTCCGCATCGCGGACGACGACCTGCTCGCGATGTTCACCTCGTTCGTCGCCGTCACCTACATCACCCGTCAGGCGGGCGGCCGCTGAGCGTCGGCGTCCCCCTCCCGCACTCCCAGGACGAACGGAACCCGTCTCCATGCAGATCTACGACGTCGCCCCGAACGGCCGCGGCTGGGCCCTCGTCCTCCACGGCGGCGCCGGTGGCCGGGTGGAGGAGCTGACGCTCGACGTCCGCGGCTCCTACACCGAGGGCCTCACCCGGGCGTACACCGCCGGCGCGGACGTGCTGGCCGGCGGCGGGAGCGCCCTCGACGCGGTCTGCGCCGCGGTCGAGCAGCTCGAGGACGACCCGCTGTTCAACGCTGGCCGGGGCGCCGCACTGACCGCGGCCGGCACCGCCGAGCTCGACGCCTGCGTCATGACCGGCGACGGGCAAGCCGGGGCGATCACCGCGTGCCGGTACGCCCGCAACCCGGTGTACGCCGCCCGCAAGGTCATGGAGGAGACCCCCGCCGTCCTGCTGGTCGACCCGAGTGAGGCGCGCCTGCTCGGGTGGGAGCTCGCGACCGTGCCGCCGGAGTACTTCCTCACGCCGGCCCGCCAGCAGCAGCTGCGCAACGTGCAGGCCCGCACGCTCGAGGCCTCCCGGCACGGCACCGTGGGCGCGGTGGCGCTCGACGCGCGGGGCCGGCTGGCCGCGGCGACCTCGACCGGGGGCATGGTCAACCAGAACGAGGGCCGGGTGGGGGACACCCCGATCGTCGGCGCCGGCACCTACGCCCGCGACGGCGTGGTGGCCATCTCCTGCACCGGCGAGGGGGAGGCGTTCATCAAGGGCGTCGTCGCCCACGACATCTCCGCCCGGATGCGCTACCTGAAGCAGCCCCAGGCGACCGCGGTCACGGCCACGGTCGAGGAGGAGCTGACCGTGCACGGCGCGATGGGCGGCCTGATCGCCGTCGGCGCCGACGGGACGGTCACGGTCGCGCACAACTCGCCGGCGATGTTCTCCGCCTACCACGACGGCACCCGCCTCGTGACGCACACATGACGGTGGGAGCGCCCCCCATGAGCTCGCTCAGGGACGAGATCTTCGACCGGATGGACGAGCTGAGCCCGGCCGAGAAGAAGGTGGCCCGCTCGCTGCTGGCCAACTACCCGGCCGCCGGGCTGGCCAGTGCGGCCGCGCTGGCGAAGGCGGCCGGCACGAGCACGCCGACGGTGCTGCGGCTGGTGTCGCGGCTCGGCATCGGCGGCTACCCGGAGTTCCAGGCGCAGCTGCGCCAGGAGGTGACCGAGCAGCTGAGCAGCCCGGTCAGCCGCGCCGCGCACCGGCTGCAGGCCGGCGACGGCGCCACGCTGTTCCAACGGTCGGTCGCGCAGCGGATGGCGCTGATCGAGCAGCTCGGCACCACCGTGCCCCCCAGCGAGTTCGACGCCGCCGTCGCGCTGCTGGCCGCGCCGTGCCGGCAGGTCGTGCTCTCGGGGGGCTACTTCTCCCGCCACGTCGCCCACGTCCTCGCGATGCAGCTGGACCAGCTGATCCCGGGCGTGATCTTCGCCGCCGAGCCGCTGGGGCCCGACATCGGCAGCTACCTCTCGCTGGGCAAGGACTGCGCCGCGATCGTGTTCGACCTGCGCCGCTACGAGCTGCCCGCCAAGCGCGTCGCGGCACTGGCGCGCCGGCGCGGCGCCTCGGTCATCGTGATCACCGACGACGGCCTCTCCCCGGCGGCCGACGACGCCGACGTCGTGCTGCCGGTCGCGGTGGAGGGCACGCCGTTCGACTCGTTCGCGGCCCTGCTCGTGCTGGTCGAGAGCCTGGTCGAGGCGGTCTTCCAGCGGCTGGGCAACGCCGGTCTCGACCGGATGAGGCAGTGGGAGGAGTCGGTGCACATCCTGCGCGCCTTCCGGGCCGGCCCCGACCTTCCCGACGACACCGAGGTCCCGGACGACGGGGAGGAGCAGGAATGAGCGAGCTGGACGGGATGGTCGCCGTCGTCACCGGCACCGCGCAGGGCATCGGGCGGGCGATCGCCGAGGGCATCACCGCGGCGGGCGGGACGGTGCACGGGGTCGACAAGGACGACGTCGACCTCACCGTCAGCGCCGAGGTCGAGGAGTTCTTCGCCGGCGTCGGCGACGTCGACATCCTGGTCAACGTCGCCGGCGGGGTGGTCGGCCAGACGCACGTGCCGATCGACGAGGTCACCGACGAGGCGTGGGACGCCGTCGTCGACGCCAACCTGCGCACGACGATGAACTGCACCCGCGCGGCCGCCCGGTCGATGAAGCGGCGTGGCTACGGCCGGATCGTGAACATCTCCTCGGGTGCCGGGCGCAGCGTGAGCCTGACCGGCATCCAGGCCTACGCCTCGTCGAAGGCGGCGCAGATCGGCTTCACGCGGCAGATGGCCCACGAGCTCGGCCCGGCCGGGATCACCGTCAATTGCATCGCGCCCGGCTTCGTGCTGTCCAACCCGTCGACGCAGCGGCAGTGGGAGTCCTACGGCGCCGAGGGCCAGCGGGCGCTGGTCGAGAAGATCGCGACCCGGCGGATCGGCGCCCCCGAGGACATCGCCCGCGGCGTCCTGTTCTTCGTCTCCCCGGCCGCCGGCTGGGTGAGCGGCCAGACCCTCTCGATCGACGGCGGCCACTCGCTCTTCTGAGCCACTCCCTCTCCCGAGCCGCATCCCGTTCCCCGAGCCGGACAAAGGACCCCATGCCCGACGCACCCTCCTCCGCCGCTGCCCTGACCGAGCTCGGCGAGCGGTACTTCCGCACGCAGCACGGCTACGACCCGCACAACGCGACCCTGCTCGGCATCACGGAGTTCGACCACCACGCCGGTGACCCGAGCACCGCCGCCAGTGCCGCGGCCGCCGACGCCTTCGCGGGCATCGAGCGCGAGCTCGCCGCCATCGACCCCGGCACCCTCGACGCGGACCAGCAGGTCGACCACGGCGTCCTCACCGCGCTGACCCGGGGCGCCGGCCGCGACGCCCACCACTCCCTGTGGGCGGCCAACGCTTCGGCGAAGGGATACGTCAGCCGGCAGGGGCTGGTGTTCCAGGCCGTCCCGGCCATGACGATCGCCGACGCCGACGGCGCCGACCGGTATCTGCACCGTTTGGCCGGCACCGGGGCGTTCCTCACCGCGCTCGGCGACCGCTACGCCGAGGAGGCCGCGCGCAGACGGACGCCGACCGCCCGCGGCGTGCGCCACGCGATCGGCCAGCTGGAGGGGCATCTCGCCGCCGACCTGGACGACGACGTCCTGCTCCGCCCGACGGCGGACGGCGCCGATCCGGCGGTCCGCGAGCGGGCCCGTGAGACGGTCGAGTCATCGATCCGCCCGGCGATGGCGGCACTGGCCGCACGGCTGCGCGACGAGCTGCTGCCGGTGGCCCGCCCCGACGACAGGGTCGGCATCGGGTCGGTCCCGGGGGGTGCCGAGGGGTACGCCGACGCCGTCGCCCGGCACACGACCACCGACCTCTCGCCCGCCGAGATCCACCAGATCGGCCTCGACGTGCTCGAGGAGCTGCAGGCGCGCTGGATCGAGATCGGCCGGCGGGCGCTCGGGGAGACCGAGTTGCCGGCGATCGCCGCCCGGCTGCGGTCGGACCCCGCGCTGCGGTTCCGCACCAGCGCGGAGATCGTCGACGTCGCCGAGCGGGCGCTGCAGCGGGCCCAGCAGGCGCAGGACGAGTGGTTCCCGCACTACGACATCCCGCCGTGCGTGATCGAGCAGATCGACCCGGTCGACGCCGAGGGCGCGGCGATGGCCTACTACCGGCCACCGGCGGTCGACGGCAGCCGGCCGGGCGCGCACTGCCTGCAGGCGAGCTCCCCCGAGGAGCGGTTCCGGTTCGAGTACGAGGCGCTGGCCTTCCACGAGTCGGTGCCCGGTCACCACCTGCAGCTGGCCACCGCGCAGACCCTCGACCTGCCGCGCTACCGCCGGCATCTCGACGTGGAGGCGTGCAGCTTCAACGAGGGCTGGGGGCTCTACGCCGAGCGGCTGGCGGAGGAGATGGGCCTCTACAGCGGGGACGTCGCCCTGCTCGGGATGCTGTCGTTCGCGGCGCTGCGGGCCTGCCGGCTGGTCATCGACACCGGCGTCCACCACTTCGGCTGGTCGCGGGAGCAGGCCGTGGAGTTCGGCTGGCAGCACACCGCGACCACGCGGGAGCACATCGGCAGCGAGGTCGACCGCTACATCTGCTGGCCCGGTCAGGCGCTGGCCTACACGATCGGCCAGCGGGAGATCGTCCGGCTGCGCGAGCGTTCCCGCGCGGCCCTGGGCGACCGGTTCGACCTGGTCGCCTTCCACGGCGCCGTGCTCGGCAGCGGTGCGCTGCCCCTCGGCGTCCTGGACCAGAACATCGCCCGCTGGACCGCGGGTGTCGCCGGGACCACGGGTCCCCTCGAGAAGGAGGCGTCCGCGTGGACGTGACCATCAACGGCTGCCGGCTCAACGTGGAGGTGCTGGGCCCGGAGGACGGCCCGGTGCTCATCGCGCACCACGGCGGCGGCGGTATCGGCTCGCTCGGCGAGCCCAAGGCCACCTTCGGCACGCTGGCCGACCGGTTCCGGGTCGTCGTCTTCGACGCCCGCGGGTGCGGCCTGTCCGAGGGCATCCCGCCGTACTCGCACGAGCAGTGGGCGGCCGACGTCGACGGCCTGCGGCAGTGGATCGGCGCGGAGAGGATCGTCGTCGCCGGCGGTTCGTACGGCGGCTTCATCGCCCTCGAGTACGCCGTCCGGTACCCCGAGCACGTGTCGGCGATCATCCTGCGTGACACCTCGGCCGACGGCAGCAACCTGGAGCTCGCGTTCGAGAACGCCCGCAACCAGGACCGCGTGGAGATCGACTGGGAGCGGTTCAACCGCTACTGGCACGGCGAGGTGCACGACGACGCCGACCTCAAGCAGCTGTGG
>DASYGS010000065.1:0-24135 GCA_035999465.1 Blastococcus sp.
ACCCGGTTGACGTTGGCCGCGGCCGCCTGCGCCACCCGCACCCCGGTCGCCGTCGAGCCGGTGAACGCCACCTTGTCCACGCCCGGGTGCCCGGCCAGCGCCTCGCCGGTCGCCCGGTCCCAGCCGGTGACGACGTTGAGCACGCCGTCCGGCAGCCCGGCCTCGCTCAGCACCTCGGCGAACGCGACGGTCGACGCGGGGGAGTGCTCCGACGGCTTGACCACGCAGGTGTTGCCGGCGGCGAGCAGCGGGGCAAGCTTCCAGGTCAGCAGCAGCAACGGAGAGTTCCACGGAGTGATCGCCGCGACCACCCCGACCGGCTCTCGGCGCGTGTAGCCGAAGTAGTTGGGGTTGACCGGCGGGATCGTGCGGCCCTCGAGCTTGTCGGCCAGCCCGGAGAAGTAGAAGAACCACTGCGGCAGCGCCGTCATCTGGCCGAGCATCTCCCGCAGCAGCTTCCCCGAGTCCTGCACCTCCAGGCGCGCGAGGCGCTCGGCGTTGGCCGCGATGCCCTCGGCGCAGGCGCGCATCACCGCGGCGCGCTGGAACCCGGTCAGCTGTCCCCACTCGCCGTCGAAGGCTGCCCGAGCGGCGCCGACCGCGACATCGACGTCCTCCGGTCCGCCGTCGGCGACCCGCGCCCACGGCCGGCCCAGGTAGGGGTTCTGCGACTCGAAAGTGCGGCCCGACAGCGCATCGACCGACCGGCCGCCGATGAAGAGCCGGAACTCCTCCAGCCGCTCCGGAGCCGTCGTGGTCATCCGCGTCTCCTCCCACTGCGGTGGGCGGGCGGCAGACCGTGCCGCGTCGAGGACGACGCCACGGGCGGACGGCGGACTGGGGGCGCCGACCCTGGGGGCGACAGACTACGACCGAACCAGTCGAGGAAGGAGCACCTCATGCGGGCTACGGACCGGGGTCCGTCGTGAGAGCCGCTGTCTACGACCGGTACGGGCCGCCGGACGTGCTGCGCATCGCGGAGGTGCCCGTGCCGGCCCCGGCCCCGGGACAGGTGCTGGTCAAGGTGGCCGCGACGTCGGTCAACCTCAGCGACTGGGAGTGCCTGCGCGGATCGCCGTTCTCCGCGCGCATGGGAGGCCTCCGCTCGCCGGCCCGCACGACGCTCGGTTCGGACATCGCGGGCCGGGTGGAGGCGGTCGGGGACGGCGTCACCCGCTTCCGGCCCGGCGACGAGGTGTACGGCGACAACCTGGCGCTGAAGGGCGGCTTCGCGGAGTACGCGGTGGCACCCGAGTCAGCGCTCGCGCCCAAGCCGCCCGGGCTGACCTTCGCCGAGGCCTCGTGCATCCCGCAGGCCGCCGCGATCGCCCTGCAGGGAACCGCCGGTGCGGCCGTCGGCCGTCGCGTGCTCGTCAACGGCGGCGGCGGTGGCTCCGGGTCGTTCGCGATCCAGCTGGCCAAGCGGCTGGGCGCGCACGTGACCGGCGTCGACAACGCCGGCAAGCTCGAGTTCATGCGGTCGCTCGGTGCGGACGACGTCATCGACTACCGCGCCGAGGACTTCACCCGCGGTGAGCCCTACGACCTCATCCTGGATCTGGTGGCCCATCGGTCGGTGTTCGCCTATCGGCGGGCGCTCGTCCGCGGCGGCCGGTACCGCTGCGTCGGCGGGTCCGTGGGCACGCTGCTGCGCGTGCTGACGGTCGGCACGCTGGCCGGCCGGCTCAGCGGTCGCCGGCTCGGCGTGCTCGCCGTACGGGAGGGACCGGCTGCGTTCACGCCCCTGGCCGACCGCTGCCTGGCCGGGGACGTCGAGATCCGGATCGGCCGCACGTTCGGGCTCGACGACGTCGCCGAGGCCCTGCGCTGCGTCGGGGAGGGCCGGGCACTGGGCAAGGTCGTCGTCGAGGTGCGCTGAGCGGTACGAGCCGATCCCGTGGGAACCGGTCAAGGCAACCTCCGCCTGAAACCCGGAGGTCGACTCACCGCAGGCTCAGACGCGCAGCGGCAGGAACACGGCCGATCGCTGGAACGGCAGCGCATCACCGAGGAAGATCTCGGTGCCGTCGGGGCGGTAGGTGTGCCATCGGCCGCCGGTATCTCGCTCGATCCGGAATCCGTGATGGACCTTGGTGTGGTGTCGTTCGCACAGCAGGGCGGAGTTCTCCAGCGATGTCTCTCCGTCGTCGGCCCAGTGCAGAAGGTGATGGACCTCGCACCACCAGGCGGGCGCCTGGCAGCCGGTGAACACGCAGGTCGTGTCGCGAAGTTCGACGGCTCGGCGGAGGTGGGGCGGGGCGACCCGCTGGGTGCGGCCGAAGTCGATCGGCACCGAGTCGGGGCCGATGACGATGCGGGTGACGGTGCCGTCGCAGGCCAGCATGCGGGCCCGGGCGGCGGAGATGGAGGCTCCCATGCTCGTGGTGGCGGCGCCGGGGCCGGTGGCGGGGTCGACCAGGTCGTCGATGCCGATCAGTACGCCGACGTGCGGTTTGACGGTGCGCAGCACCGGCAGGTCACCGGAGGCGAGGTGCAGGTCGGCCAGTTGGACGAGCGCATCGCCGAGGCGCTGGTCGCGGGTGCGGGTGTCGCCGGCGCAGCGGCTCTTCGCGGCGATCGCCTCCAGTGCGGTGGCGACCTTCTCCCCGCCGACCGCGTCGAGGGTGAAGCCGCCGGTGTAGGAGCCGTCGGGGTGCTGGACGAGCGACAGCGACCGGTCCTCGGTGGGGTCGGGTTCGGGACCGTCGGGGTCGAGGGCGGCCACGTAGGCGCCGACGGCCTTCTGCAGATCCCGGTGCGGGGCGCCGACCGCGACGGCGACCAGCGCCGCCTCGATCGCGGGCAGGTCGACGCCGGCGGCCGCCGCCTTGTCCAGCGCCTGCGGGGTGGTCACCTGGGCGAGCACCTCGACCTGGTCGGCGGTGATCTCTCCGGCCGCGCAGGCCGCGGCCACTGCGGGCAGGTGCTCCTGCACCCGGCCGGCCCTGATCAGGGCGGTGATCGCCGAGCCGGACTGGCGGCAGTGCGTACGCAGCCACGACGGCATCGTCTTCAGCCCGTCGTGCTCGGACGCCTGGGCCAGCTCCGCCCGGCGCACGACCCGGCCCAGCTCGGCATCGATCATGTTGCCGGCGCGCACCAGAGCCCGGGTGCGGTCGAGCAGATCGGCGTCGGACAAGCCGAACAGGTCATCGGCGGCGAGCGCGGCGAGGCCGTCCAGCATCGACGCCAGCTCGCCCATGACACCTCCGACACGTTCGATCGCTTGTTCGAATAGTACGCCGTCGCGCGGTGAAGGGCAACACATAACCGCAGGTCAGATCCCTGTTCGCTCGTCCTGCCTGCGAGTGATGCGACTGCGCGGCCGTCGTCCGACGTGCCGGAGGAGGTCGGCGCCGCCGCCGAACGAGGGCGGGGTGACCCACGGGAGGCTGTCGGGTGCGACAGGATCGCCGCATGCGGAACGACGTCGCACGGGTGCTGGACGGTCTCCGGGCCTCGCGCCGTCCCGAGTTCCGGCAACTGCTGACGGAGGCCCACCTCGACGACCCGACTCCGCCGGTCCCGCATCCGGACGCCGTCGAGCCGTACCGGTGGCTCCTGGAGCGTCTCGGCGACGGGCTGGACCTGACGGCGGCCGGCTGGCTACCACCGGCCGTCGTCCTGGAAACGATGCAGCGCTTCGGCTGGGACGACGAGTGGATCGGCAAGGGCAACCGGGAGGACCTGACGCGGCCGGTCGCCGACCTGCGCGCGACCGCCCGGGCGCTCGGTCTCGTCCGCGTCCACCGCGGCCGGCTGAGGTGCACGGACGCCGGACGGCGGCTCCGCGACGACCCGATCGGTCTCTGGTGGCACATCGCGGCGCACCTGCCCCTGGGTCGCAGCGAGGCAGAAAGGCACGCCGGGTTGCTCTGGCTGCTCACCGTCGCCGCATCGGCAGCCCATCCCGACCAGCTGGTCGCCGACGGGATGTGGCAGCTCGGCTGGGCGGCGGGCGGAACGGCGAGGCCCCTCGACCGGTATGAGGCACTGGGCGCCCGCCGCGAGACGTCGGCGGTCTTCGACCGGCTCGGTCTGCTCGGCAGCCGGCGCACGAGGGAGGCCCCCCCGACGGCGGCCGCCGTCGACCTCGCTCGCGCCGCGCTGCGTGCCGACGCACCCGCACCGGCAGTGCGGCGGCGCCCGGCCACGCCCGGTCCGGCCCTGGAACTGGAGATCACGCTCCGCGACGTCGAGCCGCGCGTGTGGCGGCGGATCGTCGTCCCCGAGTCGGTGACGCTGCGGCGGCTGCACGACCTGCTGCAGGTGGCCATGGGCTGGCAGAACAGCCACCTGTCCCTGTTCGCCATCGGCGACCGGGAGTACGGCGACATCGAGGACTACGAGGATCTCGGCTCTCTCGCGACGACCCTCGCGGCCACCGTCGAGCCCGGCGCCGTCTTCCGCTACGACTACGACTTCGGTGACGGCTGGGAGCACGACGTGCGCGTCGTCCGGCGGACGACGTCGGACGGCGCGCACTGCCTGGACGGCGCCCGGGCGTGCCCACCGGAGGACTGCGGCGGCCCCGGCGGCTACGCCCGACTGCTCGAAGTACTCGCCGACCCGACGCATCCCGAGCACGCGGACCTCGCCGACTGGCTCGGACGCCCCGTCGACCCCGAGGCGTTCGACCGCGACGCCGCCGACGCCGCCCTTCAGGCTCTGCCGCTACGCGCTCGTCGCTGAGCGGACCGCCGGGTCCCGCCGCTGCGAAAATTTGGGCCCCTGGAGTCCAGGCAGGTCAGAGGGGCGGATGGGGCGCGAAACGGTCCCGACTCGCTCCCAAACCGCCGCCGGGACGACGAGCGGATGGTTAACGTCCGATGACGTTCCAATTCGCACAGAAAGTCCACAGCCATGACTCAGGCCCCCTCCCAGCAGCCCGTCGTCCCTGACGGCTACGAGCTCACCAAGAAGAAGAAGCCGATCTACAAGCGCGTCTGGTTCATCGTGCTCGCGGTCATCGTGGTGATCGCCATCGCGAAGTCGGCGAGCGGGGGCGGCGGCTCCACGGCAGCGTCCTCCTCCCCGGCTGCGGCGAGCACCCCGAGCACCCCGAGCGCCGCGAAGGCGCCCGCGGCCGCGCCCAAGGCGGCGGCCGGGATCGGCACGGCAGTTCGGGACGGGAAGTTCGAGTTCACCGTCAAGAACGTCGACTGCTCGAAGAGTGAGATCGGCACCGAGGGGTTCACGCAGAAGGCCCAGGGGGTCTACTGCATCGTCTCGGTCCATGTGTCCAACATCGGCAACGAGGCCCAGATGTTCGACGCCTCGAGCCAGAAGGCTTTCGACGCCCAGAAGCGCGAGTTCTCGGCCGACTCCTCCGCCGCGATGTACCTGGGCGATTCAGGGAAGAGCTTCCTCGAGCAGCTGAACCCGGGAAGCGCGGTTGACGGCCAGCTCGTCTACGACGTGCCCGCGGGTACGAAGCTCACCCAGATCGAACTCCACGACTCGGCGTTCTCCGGTGGCGTGAAGGTCAACCTCGGCTGACCTGAGTCCGTTGCGGTGTCTCGGCCGTCTGTCATGGGCGGCCGAGGCTCCGGATATCAGCACCCCGCGACCCGAGCCCGGCGACGACCACCCGAGTCAGTGGTTGCGGTACGTCCCGTCAGCCCATGCGCTCCAGCGCGGCGGTGAAGCTGGCGTTCCAGAGTCCGAGGTGGGGCCACCGCTCGGCGACGTGCGCCGTCGCCTCGTCGGCGGTCATGCCCTCGGTCCGCCGCAGCCAGGCGCGCAGCACGAGCCCGGTGCGCGAGGCGCCGCCGTGGCAGTGGATCAGCAGCTTCTGCCCGTCGTCGCGCAGGGCCACCATGTCGTCGAGGACGTCGGCCAGCACGTCGTCCAGATCGCTGTTGTGGTCGTTGTCGGCGATGTAGGCCATCCGCTGCACGCCGTGCGGGAACGGCTCGTCGAGCCGGCACAGCGAGATGACCGCGAACTCGGGATCGCTGTACCGGGCCCCGTCGAGGTTGCCCGCCCAGATGCCCGGGAGCACCTCGTGCGGACCGATCCGCGGGATCACGCCGGGGGAGTAGTGCTGCAGCGGCTTCCCGTCCAGCGCCGCGGCCAGCTCCTGCAGGTCGGCCAGACCCCACCGCCGGTCCGTGAAGCCGGGCACCCGGCCGTGCACCGCCGACGACCACCGCATCGGGATGCCGCCCATGCCGAACACCGCGCCGGCCAGCCCGCCGGCGACCGCGGCCACGGTGTCGGTGTCGCCGCCGAGGTCGATGACCAGCCGCAGCACCTCGGCGAAGGTGCGTCCCTCGCGCAGCGCCCAGACCGCCTGGCCGAGCGTCGGCCAGACCGCGCCGTTGCTCTCGGTCGCCTGGTCCGGTGTCCAGTCGGGCGCGAGCACGGTCGCCCAGCGGTCGCGGTGCTCGGGGGCGACCAGCGCCAGAGCAGAGGGGACGGCGGCGAGCGGGTCGTCGCCGTCGAGGGCCACCCGAATCAGCTCGTGGAAGATCGCGCAGCCCTCGCCGGCGGCCGGGTCGCCGTGGGTGAGCGCGGAGATGCGCCGGGCGGCGTCCGTGGTGGCGTCCTGGCCGAAGCGGGCGAAGAAGATCGCGGCCGGCGTGGTGCGCATCAGCGAGCCGTTGCCGGCCGCGTGCCCCGACCGCGCGAAGTGCTCGGCCGCGGCGGAGTGCCAGGGGCGGTCCGAACCGAGGACGGCGCGCGTCTGGTTGCCGACGTCCGGCGGGTCGGCGGACAACCACGATCGGAACCGGCCGAACAGATCGGCCTCGTCGAGGGTGCCCCGCTCGGCCAGCGACCCCGCCACGAGCAGTGCCATCTGGGTGTCGTCGGTGAACTCGCCCGGCTCCCAGCCCAGCGAGCCGCCGCCGCACATCTCGGTGCGCACGCCGCGGGCCGGGGTGGGGAAGCGCGCGGAGAACCGGCCCGGCGGCCCGAACTCGAACGGTGCACCGAGCGCGTCACCGACCGCCGAGCCGACGAGCGCGCCGGCGACGCGGTGCGAGCGGTGCATCCGCCGGCTCACTCCGACTCCTTCATGTGGGGGAACGACTCCCTCGGCTGAGGGTGGGCCGCCTCGGATGTTCTCAGGTCTGGCGGCAACGCTGCCGATCCCCGGACGGTGACCGCGACGCCAGGAGGGGAGGACCTTGCCCTTCGACGTCCTGGCCACGCACTTCGGGCCCGCGCCGAGGCGCCGGTGCGGACCTTCCTCGCGCAGCTGATGGGGGTGCACACCCAGGAGCGAGCCTGGCGGCTCGGGGCCAGCGGTGAGGTGAGCGTCGGCGCACAGCTGGCCAAGCTGATGAAGCGTGATCCCCGGTGGCGCTGCGTGCACTCGGTTCCGGTCCGCAGCAACGGCGCGGACATCGACCATGTCGTGATCGGCCCCGGCGGTGTCTTCACTCTCAATGCGAAGAACCATCCGGATGCCCGGATCTGGGTGGGCGGCGACACGGTGATGGTCGATGGGGTGCGGGTGCCCTACGTGCGTAACAGCCGCCACGAGGCCGGGCGCGCCGGTCGACTCCTGTCGGTGGCGTGCGGGTTTCCCGTCACGGCGACGGGCGTCGTCGTCCCGGTCAACGCTCGTGACCTGACGATCCGGAAACCTCCGCGCGACGTCGAGGTGGTGAACCGACGGCGACTTCGGCACTGGTTACGGCGTCGATCCGAGATTCTCGACGTATCCGTGATCGACGCGATATTCGAACAGGCCAGCCGGTCGGCGACGTGGATCAGCTCTTAGGTCATCCCCGGAGAAGTTCGCATGGCCGTTCTGTCAGAACCTCCTGTCATCGTTCGCGCCCGCCGTCGGGTGACGGCGCGAACGGAGGAGTGGCATGAGCGAGGCGGTTGGCGTGCAGATCGGACGCGTCTGTCCGCGGTGCGGGCGGGAGGACTCCGTGCCCATGATCTTCGGGCTGCCTGCGCCGCAGGATCAGGACCTGGCCGAGGAGGGGCTGATCGGGCTGGGCGGCTGCATGATGCCTGAGCACCCGGCGGCGTTCCTCTGCCGCGCGTGCGGGCTCGAGTGGGGGAGCCACTCCGACCCGACCACCGACGAGCAGGCGCTGGCCGCGCTGCTCGGGGTCGCGTATCCCGACGTCGTCCGCGCGCTCGGTACCGGCTGGCGGCGCGAGGGGCCCCACGACGAGGACGCCCTCACGCAGTGGTTCGTCAGCGGCGAGCCGGAGCAGGTCGCCATCGCCGTCACCGGTCCCTGGTTCGTGCTGGCCCGTCCCGCGACCGGCTGGGGCGAGGACCGCAACGCGCGTGCCGACGGCCAGCCCCTGTTCGGGCCGGACGACGTCCTGCACTCCCCGGAGCTCGTCGCGGAGGCGGCCGAGGCCATCGCCTCGCGCCGGCGCCGGTCGTTCCGGTGGTGCCGCTGCTGTCGGCGCGTGCACGCGCCCGAGACGTTCGCCGGCGGCGCCGGCATCTGCCAGTCGTGCGACTCGGCCATGTTCCGCTGAACCCGGTGCATGCCTGGCGGCTAGGACAGCCACTGCTCGATCTCGTCCAGCTGGACGTGGGTGAGCCCGACGAACAGATCCGGAGCGACCACCAGCACGTGCGGATGGGCGGCCAGCCACGCTCCGGTCTCGGCGGCCTGCTCGGCCAGGTCGTCGTCGATCCAGACGATCCGCCGGTGAGGCTGGGCGGCGGCGACCTCGCGGGCGACGGTGAGCTTCCACCAGCCCGACCGGCCACCGAACCGTCCGCTGAAACCGGTCGGCGCGGCATCCACCCGGGCGTGGGTCGTCAACCCGCGCGGCAGCCCCATCGGCTCGGCGAGCAGCAGGTCCGCGTTGGTGGTCCAGGTGGTGAGCCACTGGATCTCCACCCGGCCCGACTCGTGCAGACCCCGCAGCCGCGCGGTGATGGTCGGGTCCCACGACAGCACGAACCCGTTGAACAGCCCCCGCCGCCAGCCGGGCGGAAGGCGCAGCCGGGGAGCGTTGAGCACGCCGTCGACGTCCAGCAGCAGCATCGGGACGTCGTGGTCGGTGCACATCCGAATTCCAATCGAGGTCGCACCTCACCGAACCAGAAGTCGCACCCGAAGGGAGACATCAATCCCACGCGCGCGTGTGCTCAGCCGCCCGCGCGCCGGACCGCGCCGCCCCCGAAGCCGCGTCCGCCGAAGCCGCGTCCGCCGAAGCCGCCGCCTCCGCCGGTCGTGGTGGAGCTGTCACTGGTCACGGTCGAGGAGAGGTCGGCGAGCACGACGCGCTGGCCGACCTTCAGACCGGTCACGATCTCGGTGCGCAGCGGATCGACGATGCCGACGGTGACGACGGCGGGCTGCACGGTCGTGCCGCTCAGCACCTCGACCACGTGCCGGTTGCCGAAGGAGCGCACGGCCGAGGTCGGCACCACGATCCCGTCGTGCTGCGTGCCGGTGGTCAGCCGCACCGAGGCCGACGCGCCCTGCCGCAGCCCGGTGGTCGGGCCGGTGAGGCCGAGCGTGACCGGATACCCGGTGCCGACCGGCGCCGCCGCGATCGCCGTCACCGTCGCCGCCAGCGTGGTCGACGTGCCGTCGGGGACCACCGACGCCTGCTGGCCGACGTGCGCCCGCGCGATGGCGGTCGTGGGCACGGTGGTGGTCACGTCGTAGCCGTCACGCGAGGAGATCGTGATGACGGCGGAGGACGACGCCGCGGCGACCCTCTGGCCGCGGGCGATCCCGACGGAGACGACGGTGCCGCTGAGCGGGCTGACCGCCGTCCCCTGGTCGAGGTTCTGCTGGGCGACCGACACCGCGGCGATGTCGGCGTCCAGCGCTGCCTGGTAGGCGGCCAGCTGCGCCGAGCTCACCCCCGTGCCGGCGGCCGGAGCCTCAGCGGCAGCCGACGTGCCCAGCGCCTTCGACAGCGCCGTCTGCGCGCCCGACACCGCCGATTCCTTGCCGGCCAGGCCCTCCTGCGCCGTCAGCAGGGTGCGCTCGGCCCGCAAGCAGTCCGGGTTCCCCGACGAGGAGGCCGACGAGGGCGAGGACGCCGACGGGGTGGCCGGGGACGGCGAACGGGGCGGGGCGGCAGCGCTCGGGCAGGCGCGGGTAGCCGCGGTCAGGTCGGCGTCGGCCGCGGCGCGGGCGGTGTCGACGTCCTTCTGCGCCGACACCACCTTCCGCTGGGCCGCGGTGACCGCGGCCGTGCCGCCGCCGGACGCGCCGGAGCGGGTGGCCGAGGAGCCCCCGCCGGACGTCGGCAGCTGCCCGTTCTCCGCCGCGACCAGCGTCTGCCGCGCCGTCGCCTCGGCGGCCTGCGCCTGGGTGAGCCGGGCCTGCAGGGCGGTGAGATCCAGCTGGGCGAGCGTCTGGCCGGCGACCACCGACCGCCCGGGCGACACGGCGACCGAGGCGACCGTGCCCGACTGGGCGAACCCGACCGTCGCCGAGTGCAGCGGGTTCAGCGTGCCGACCAGGTCGAGGGTGGCCGTGACCGGGCCGCGGGTCACTGCCGCGGTGCGGTAGCCGGGGGTGCTGCCGGTGCGCGCGTAGGCGACCGTGCCGGCGGCGACCACGGCGGCGACGACGGTCGCACCCACGATCAGCCGGCCGCGCCACCGCCGCCTACGCGCCACCGGTACTCCCCGACGTGCGGCCGGCCCCGAACCGCGGGCCGGCGCCGGCGCAGGACCCGTTCACCGGCGCGGAGAGCGTGACCGCGGCCGCGTGCACCGGCCCGCTCGGCGCGCTCGTCGACGGGGCAGCCGAGGCCGATCCCGGCGCGGCGGCGCGGTCGCCGGTGGAGACCCGCGCGCACTGCCCGACCGCCAGATCGCGCGCTGCCGCCTTCGTTGTGACCGTGTACGTGGTGGCGCCGGAGACGGTGACCGCGGTCGTGGTGCCGGCGGCGGCCGTGGCGCTGCCGCCGGAGGAGGTCACCGTGACGACGAAGCCGGACCCGGTGGCCGACGCGACCGTGCCGATGAGGACGCCGCCACCTCGGGTCCCCGTCCCGCCCCCGAACCGGCCGGATGCGCCCGACGGGCGCTGGCCGCCGCCCGGGCGGCCGGAGACGCCACCGGGGAACCCGCCGAACCCGCCACGGCCGAACGCGGCCCCGGCCGTGCACGAGCCGTTCACCGGCCGGCTCACGCGCACCGAGCTCGCGTCGACGCTGCCGGTGGAGGCGTCGGACCCCGCGGCCTCGCCCACCACCACGCACGAGCCCGGGCGCACATCGGTCAAGGTGCCGGTCGCGGTCAGGTCGAAGGTGGTGGTGCCGGTGTAGTCGACCGTCGCGGGGCCGCTGCTCGCGGTCACCGTGAAGGAGCCGGCGCCCACGGAGGCGATCGGCCCCGCGACACCGCGGAAGCCGCCCGGGCGGCTGCGGGCGGCCGAGCTCGGTGCCACGCTGCCGGCCGCCGATGCCGAGCTCGCGGCGGGGCCGCAGGCGGTCAGCAGCACGGCGGCCACGGCCAGGGCCGGAACGGTGCGCAGGGCGAGGGATCGGGCCGGGGCGGTGCGGGTCACGGGGACTCCTGGAACGGGGGTCGACGGGTGGGCGCTCACTCGCGGCGCAGCGCTTCGATGGGGGTGAGGCGGGCGGCGCGGCCGGCGGGATAGACGCCGAACAGCAGTCCGATGGCCAGGGCGATCGCCACGGAGCCGACGACGACGAGCGGCGAGACCGTGACCGGCGACCCGATCACGCCCGGCAGCAGCGCCGCGCCGCCGACGCCCAGGGCCGCGCCGCCGATGCCGCCGACCAGCCCGAGCACGCTGGCCTCGATGAGGAACTGCCGCCGGATCACCCGGGGTGCGGCGCCCAGCGCCTTGCGCAGGCCGATCTCGCGGATCCGCTCGGTGACCGAGACCAGCATGATGTTCATGACCCCGATGCCGCCCACGAGCAGCGAGAGAGCGGCGACGCCGGCCAGCAGCACGGTGAGGGTCTTGCTGACCGAGGTGGCGGTGGTGACCAGCGACTCCTGACTGGTCACCGAGAAGTCGGGCGTCGTGACCCCGTGCAGGTTCAGCAGTTCGGCGCGGGTCTCCTGGTAGGCCGCCGGCAGCGTCGAGGACGACGTGGCCGACACGTAGATGCTCTGCACCGTGGTGCGCGCGCTGCCGCCGAGGATGCGCTGGGCCGCCGTGGACTGGGGCGTGATCGCCTGGTCGTCGAGCGAGGCCGACCCCGACGAGCCCGCGCTCGCCAGGACGCCGACCACCGTCAGCTGCACCGACCCGACGCTCACCGTCTGCCCCAGCGGATCGCGCAGCCCGAACAGCTCCGAGGCGGTCGTCGGACCCAGGACGACGACCGGGGCGACCGAGTCGAGGTCGGCCTGGGTGAGGAACCGGCCCTCGAGCAGCGTGCGGCCGCGGACCGTCCGCCACTGCGGGGTCGTGCCGACAACCGTCGTCGTCCAGTTGCTGGTGCCGGCCGTCAGTGTCTCCGACGCCTGGCTGACCGGTGCCACCGCGGCGACGTCGGGGGCGACGACGCGCGAGCTCAGGGCGCGGGCGTCGGCCGTCGTCAGGGTGGAGGCCGAGCCGAGGCCGCCGCGCACGCCGCCGGCACCGGTGCTGCTGCCCGGCGTGACCACCAGCAGGTTCGTGCCCAGCGCGTCGATCTGGCTGGTCACCTGCTGCTGGGCGCCCTGGCCGAGGCCCACGGTGAGGATCACCGCCGCGATCCCGATCAGGATGCCGAGCGTCGTGAGCAGCGAGCGCATCCGGTGCGCGAGCACCGCCTGCACGGCGAAGCGCAGGGTCTCGCTGAACCTCACAGCGGGCCCTCGTGCTCGAGCCGGCCGTCACGGATGTGCACGACCCGGCCCGCGGCCCGGGCCACGTCGGCCTCGTGGGTGATCAGCACGATCGTGCTGCCGGCGGCGGAGAGCTCGTCGAGCAGGCCCAGTACGTCGGCGGTGGAGGCGCTGTCGAGGTTGCCGGTCGGCTCGTCGGCCAGCAGGAGTGCCGGCTCGGTGACCAGCGCCCGCGCGACGGCCACCCGCTGCTGCTGGCCCCCGGAGAGCTCCGAGGGGCGGTGGTCGGCGCGGTCGGCGAGGCCGACGTGGTCCAGCGCCGCCAGCGCCCGGGCGCGCCGCTCGGCCCGCCCGAACCCGGCGTAGATCAGCGGCAGCTCGACGTTCCGCCACGCGGAGAGCGCCGCCAGCAGGTGGAACTGCTGGAAGACGAACCCGATCCGGCGGTTGCGGATGTGCGCGAGCTCCTCCTCGTCGAGCGTGCCGGCGTCCTCACCCGCGAGCCGGTAGGTGCCGCTGGTCGGCACGTCGAGGCAGCCCAGGATGTTCATCAGGGTCGACTTGCCGGAGCCCGACGGGCCCATGATGGCGAGGTACGCGCCGCGCTCGACGCGTAGGTCGATGCCGCACAGCGCGGCGACCTCCAGCGAGCCGCTGGCGTAGATCTTGTCCACGCCGGTCAGTTCGATGACCGGCTCGTCGTCGGCGGTCAGCGGCAGCAGCCGGGTCGCGGTGCGTGCGTGCGTCATCGGGTCAGTTCCCGCCGCCGCCGGCGCCGCCACGGAAGCCACCGCCGCCGCCACCGCCGCCGCCACCGCCGAACCCGCCACCACCGAAGCCGCCGCCGAAGCCTGTCCGGCCACCGGTCCGGGTCGTGCCCGAGGTGCCCGCGGGCGCGGTCACCCGCACGCTGGTCACGACCACCTTCTCCCCAGCCGTCAGCCCGTCGGTGATCTGCACCTGGCCGCCCGAGACGAGCCCCGTGCTGACCGTCCGGGCGGCGCGGGTGCCGTTCCTGTCCACCGTCACGGTGGTGCCCGAGGCCGTCCGGTGCAGGGCGGCGACCGGCACGGTCAGCGCGTCGGGCACCGTCTTCGTGACCATGACGACCGGGAGCACCGAGCCGGGGTAGAGGCCCGAGGGCGTGCCGGCGACGGTGACGACGACGGGGAAGCTGGCGACGCCGGACGTGCTGCTGGCCACCATGCCGACGCTGGTCACCGTGCCCGAGGTGACGCTGCCGTCGGCGAGCGTGATCCCGGCGGTCTCGCCTGCCTTGAGCTGGCCCACCTCGGTGTCGTCGACGGTCGCGTCGAGCACGTAGTGCCCGGTGCTGACCACCTCGACCTGGGCCGACGACGAGCTGCTGGACGATGTCCCGCCACCGGACGAGCCGCCCGATGCTCCGGGCGACGCGCCCCCCGAGCCCGACCCGCTGGCTGTTCCCGCGCCGCCGGCCGCCGCGCCGCTGCTGCCGAGCTGCTGACCCGGGGTCAGGGTCAGGGCCGACACGGTGCCGTCGATCGGGGAGGTCAGCGTGGCCTTCGACAGGTCGGCCTGCGCCGCGGCCACCGCTGCCTGCGCCGCGGACACCGACGCCTCGTCCGCGGCCAGCTGCGTGCTGCTCGCCGCGGTGTCGGAGGCGACCTTCGCCTGCGCGGCGGCCAGCGTGGAGTTGGCCTGGGCCAGCGCGCCGGCCAGCGCGGCCGAGTCGGCCGTGGCCAGCACCTGCCCGGCGTGCACCTTCTGCCCGACCGCGACCGGCACGCTCGCGACCGTGCCCCCGACCGTGAACGACTGGTCGGACGTCGTGGCGTAGGCGACCGTGCCGGTGGTGGCGATGGTCTGGCGCAGCGTGGTCGTCGCGGCGGCGACCAGCGAGGTCGTGGTCGTGGCCGCCGTCGAGGTGGCCGGCCGGGTGACGGCCCAGACGGTGCCTCCCACCGCGAGGAGGACGACGAGGCCACCGGCGATCAGCCATCTCCGGCGGGTGGGCGGCACGGGCACGGAGAGCCTCTCGAGCAGGTTCCAGGGCGGCGTCCCCGGATTCGTCGGAAGCTTCGCGGTGGTTGCTGCCAGCAACCTGTGGACCCGCTCGGAGTTCGCTGCGCGCTCCGGCGGGACGGTCGATGTCGGCGGTCTGTAGTAGACCGGGGGAGTGCAGCGCATCGCCGTCCTCGACGACTACCAGTCCGTCGCCTCGACCTACGCCGACTGGTCGCGGCTGCCCGAAGCGGTCGAGGTCGTCGCCTTCCACGACCACGTCGCGGGTGAGGACGCGCTGGTCGCCCGGCTCGCGCCCTTCGACGTCGTCGTCGCCATGCGCGAGCGCACCCCGTTCCCGCGCACCGTGCTCGACCGGCTGCCGAACCTGAAGCTGCTGGTCACCACCGGCATGCGCAACAAGTCGATCGACGTCGCGGCGGCCGGCGAGCTCGGCGTCGCCGTCTGCGGCACCGGCTCCCAGGCGACCGCCACCGCGGAGCTCACCTGGGGGCTGATCCTCGCCGTCCTCCGCCACATCCCGCAGGAGGACGCCACCGTTCGTGCCGGCGGCTGGCAGCACACCCTCGGCGGTGACCTTGCCGGCGCCCGACTCGGCGTCGTCGGCCTCGGCCGCCTCGGCAGCCAGGTCGCGCGGATCGGTCAGGCGTTCGGCATGGACGTCGTCGCCTGGAGCCAGAACCTCACCGACGAGCGGGCCGCCGAGCACGGCGTCCGCCGGGTCGAGCGCGAGGAGCTCTTCGCGACCTCCGACGTCGTCACCGTCCACCTGCTGTGGTCGAGGCGGACCCGCGGCCTCATCGGGGCGGCCGACCTGAACCGCATGAAGCCCACGGCGGTGTTCATCAACACCAGCCGCGGCCCGATCGTCGAGGAGCAGGCCCTCGTCGACGCGCTGTGGAACGGCACCATCGCCGGCGCGGGCATCGACGTCTACGACCAGGAGCCGCTGCCGGCCGACCACCCGATGCGCACGCTCCCGCGCACCGTGCTCACCCCGCACCTCGGCTACGTCACCCGCGGCACCTACGAGGTCTTCTACGCAGACGCGGTCGACGACGTCGCGGCCTGGATGAGCGGCACACCGATCCGCACGCTCGAGCCGTAGCGGTCAGGACGACGGCGTCGACAGTTGCTGCACCGGGTCCTCCACCGCCCCCGCGTGGTCGACCGGCTCCATGTACTGCCGCGCCTCGGCGATCAGCCCGTCCCGGGTCAGCCCGAGCACCGTCGTGCCGCGCATGTCGAACACCGACCCGTCGGTGCGGTGACCGCGCCAGATCCACTCGACCCAGCTGGTGGAGCCGACCGTGACCTCGGAGACGACCTCGACCACCAGATCCGGCACCTCGCGGAACATCTCCCGCCACCGGGCCTCGACCTGGATGTGCCCGTCGAACGCGCGATTGGGATGCGCGGGCTGCTCGCTGTGGTACTCCGGTGCGAACAGCGCGGCCATGCCCTCCGCGTCGTGCGCGTTCATGACCGTGCGCAGCTTCGCGATGGTCGCGTTCATCGGGCCGGCTGCCTGAGCTGCCGTTCGGACTCCTCGATCCCGGGGCCGTCGTGCTCGACCTGCTCGACGTACAGCCGCTGCGCGGCGACCAGGCCGTCGTCGGTCAGGTCCGCGATCGTGACGCCGCGCATCTCGAACGGCGACCCGTCGGAGTAGTGGCCGTGCCAGTGCCACTCCGCCCAGGCGGTCGCGCCGTCGGAGACGCTGGCGACCACGTCGCACACCATGTCGGGCACGGCCTGGTGCAGCTCGGCCCAGATGGTGGTCATGGTGTCCCGGCCGCTGTACCCGCGGTTGGGATGGACCGGTTGCTCGCTGCGGTAGTCCGGCGCGAACCACGCTGCCATGCGCTCCGCGTCGTGCGCGTTCATCGCCTCGCGCAGCTTCGAGATGGTCGCGTTCATGGACGCTCCCTTCATCGTCCCCCCGCGCCTCCAAGCCACCACGAACCGCGAGAGCCGTCAACGACTTCGGCGATCGCCCGCGACGTCGACCCCGGGTCGATCGGAGCCGCCCGCGACCGGCCGACCGACCGTGACGGCGTCGCGCACCGGCGCCGGGACCGACGCGCCCAGTTCCCGGTCGGGTGGCGCACCGAGAGCGTCGTTGACCGTCGAGAACGCGAGGCGCAGCGCCGCGTACACGGTGATCCCGAAGATCTGCGGGTCGTCGTAGCCGGCCTCGCGCAGAGCCTGGACGTCGGCAGCGGCGGTCCCGCTCGGGTCCCGGGCGACGCGCCGGACCCAGGCCGCGAGTGCGGCCTCCGCGGGCGACAGCAGGGCGTCGTCCCCGCGCAGGACGCCGGCCGCCAGGTCGGGGGAGGAGGCGTCCGCCAGCTTCTGCCCCCAGGCGAGCGCGCAGTACGCGTCGCCGATCGTCGAGGCGCATGCCGTCACGATGATCCCGCGCTCCCGCACCGACAGGCCGGCGATCCGCGTCGCCCCGCCCATCAGGTCGAACAGCCCCGTCACCAGCGCCGGCCCGTGCGCCCACTGGCCCGTCAAGTTCATGACGTAGCCGAGGTCCTCGGCGTCCTCGTCGTAGAGCCGCTGCACCTCCGGCGTGGTGGGTGGCGCGGCCAGGAAGCCGCGCTCCGGGCCCGGCGAGGCGGCGGGTGCCCTGACCGCGGACGCGGGCTTGCGGGCCAGGTACCCGACCACCGCGATCTCCGCCCGCAGCGGCAGTCCCTCGCGCACGCGCTCGGCCGCCACCCCGACGGCGTGGGCGAGGAACGCCTCCTCACCGACCGCTTGGATCGCTTCGTACGCGGGGCCGCTCGAGGCGAGGGTGCGCGCGTACGTCTCCGGGTCGGCGAACTCCCACACGAACGGGATCTCCACCCGCTCGACGTCGTCGAATCCCCACCCGGCCAGCAGCGCCTCGCCGGCGCCGGGACGGCCCAGCGCCACCATGGCCGCCTGGTTGGCCACCTTCGGCTCGGCGGCCAGCCGGAACGGCGACAGCGCCCACGCCCCGGGCGAGGCCTTGATGTGGCCCCAGACGGTGAGCCCCAGCCGGCCGCCCGGCCGGAGCACGCGGCGCACCTCCGCGACGGCGTCCGGCGTCGTCCCCCAGATGCCCCGGAAGCTGGTGACGACGTCGAATCCGTCGTCCTCCCACGGGAGCGCGTGCATGTCCCCGACCCGCAGGTCCGCGGACGGAACGCGGTCCCGGGCCACTCCCACCAGCCGCGGCGAGGCGTCGATCCCCGCGCACGTCGCGCCGCGGACGGTGGCCAGTTCCACCGCCAGGCCCGAACCGCACGCCACGTCCAGCAGGCGGTCGCCGGCACCCACGCCGAGGCGCTGGTGCATCGCGACGTACTCGCGGCAGTTCGCCGGCTCGGACAGCGTCGCGAACTCCACGGCGCGGCGTCCCCAGCCCTCGTCCACGATCCGCCAGTCCGCGCGTCCGGGCGCGGCTCCCTGCTCCGTCGTCATGCTGAGTCCCCTGCCGGCGCACGCGCGGGGCCGCCCGGTCCGCGGCCGCTGCGCGGAACCTACGCCGGGGAGCCCCACCGGCGGGGTGTCGCAGCGATGGCACCGGAGGGCCGGCCGGTCCGAATTCTCGCTCGATCATCACGATGGGGCTCGCGACGGGTGCACCGGCTGGCGTCAACGGCGTCCGGCGTGATCGGCTGTCCTCCGGGACGCCGCCGAAGGAAATCCGGCGCCCCAACGAGCACAGGAGTGGGAACAGGAATGAGCCTGACGGCACTGCGGCCGGACAGCAGCACCGAGCACGACGAGGCGATGCGCGAGATCGAGCGGCGGGTGCTCTGGCTCGCCACCGCGATCGTCGACCACGCCAACCGGGTGCGGCCCAACCCGGGCGGCATGAAGGTCGGCGGCCACCAGGCGTCGAGCGCCAGCATGGTCACGATCATGACCGCGCTCTGGCTGGAGCAGCTGCGCGCCGACGACCGCGTCTCGGTCAAGCCGCACGCCTCCCCGGTGCTGCACGCCCTGGAGTACCTGCTCGGCCAGCTGGACGCCGGGTACCTCACCACGCTGCGCGAGTTCGGCGGCCTGCAGAGCTACCCGAGCCGGCTGAAGGACCCGGTGCCCGCCGACTACTCCACCGGCTCCGTCGGCATCGGCGCGACCGCCCCCATCTGGGGCGCGATCGCCCGCCGCTACGTCAACACCCTGCTCGGCACCGGTGGCACCGGCCGGCAGTGGTCGCTGGTCGGCGACGCCGAGCTCGACGAGGGCGCGGTCTGGGAGGCCGTGCTCGACCCGATGGTCGCCGAGCTGGGGGAGGTCGTCTGGATCGTCGACTTCAACCGGCAGTCGCTCGACCGCGTCGTCCCGACGATGGGCGCGACCCGGCTGCAGGGCATGTTCGCCGCCGCCGGCTGGCAGGTGCTGACCGTCAAGTACGGCCGGCTGCTCGAGGAGCTGTTCAGCCGCGACGGCGGCCCGGCCCTGCGCGACCGCATCGACGCGATGAGCAACCCCGAGTACCAGCGGCTGCTGCGGCGCACGCCGGCCCAGCTGCGCGAGCTGCTGCCCGGCGACGGCGACGGCGCGGCCGACATCGCCCGCCTGATCGCCGACGTGCCCGACGACGACCTGGTCGCCGCGGTCCGCAATCTCGGCGGCCACGACCTCGACGCCCTCCGCGCCGCGTTCGCCGAGATCGACGACACCCGCCCGACCGTCGTCCTCGCCTACACGCTCAAGGGCTACCGCCTGGCCACCGAGGGGCACCCGCAGAACCACTCGGCGCTGCTCACCGAGGCCCAGCTCGGCGAGCTCGCGGCCACGCTCGGCACCGACGTCGCCGACCCGTGGGCCGGTTTCCCGGCCGACAGCCCGGCCGCCCGGCTGCTCGCCGAGACCGCCGACCGGCTCCGCCGCACCGACGCCGCCGCCGACCCGGCGCCGGCCGTGCCCGGCGACCTCGGGCGCACCCCCCAGGGGACGGCGACCACGCAGGCGGCGCTGGGCCGCACGCTGATGGACCTCAACCGCGCCGCGCCCGAGGTGGGACGGCGGGTGGTCACCGTCAGCCCGGACGTCTCGAGCTCGACCAACCTCGGCGGCTGGGTGAACAAGGTCGGCGTCTGGTCGCACGAGGCCCGCCGCGACTGGTTCGCCGACGACGCCGAGACGATCCTGCACTGGCGCGAGAAGCCCAGCGGCCAGCACATCGAGCTCGGCATCGCCGAGACCAACCTGGTCGGGGCGATCGGCGAGCTCGGCGCGACCTGGTCGCGGTGGGGCCAGCCGCTGCTGCCGATCGGCGTCCTCTACGACCCGTTCGTCGAGCGCGCCCTGGAGCCGTGGTCGTTCGGCATCTACGCCGGCGGGCAGTCGATCCTGGTCGGCACGCCGTCCGGGGTGACTCTCGCCGCCGAGGGCGGCGCCCACCAGTCGATCACGACCCCCTCCATCGGGCTGGAGCAGCCGGGCTGCGTCAGCTACGAACCCGCGTTCGCGCTCGACACCGAGTGGTGCCTGCTCGCCGCGCTCGGTCAGCTCGGGCGCCCCGGCGGCCAGTCGGCGTACCTGCGGCTGTCGACCCGGCCGGTCGACCAGGCGCTGGCCGCGGTGCCCGCCGATCCCGCCGCCCGCGACCTGCGGCGCCGGCAGGTCGTGGCGGGGGCCTATCCGCTCCGGCGGACGGCGTCGCCCGCCGTCACTTTCGTCGCGATGGGCGCGGTCGTGCCGGAGGCGCTGGCGGCGGCCGAGCGGCTGGACGGGCTCGGCTTCCCGGCGGACGTCGTCGTCGTGACCAGTCCCGGGCTGCTGTTCCGCTCGCTGCAGGCGCGACGCGGGCTGGACGACGCCTCGGCGTGGATCCTCGACAGCGTCTTCCCGGCCGACCGTGCGACGCCGATGGTGACCATGCTCGACGGCCATCCGCACACGCTGGCGTTCCTCGCCGGGGTGCACCGGGTGGCCGCGGCCCACCTCGGGGTGCGGTCGTTCGGGCAGAGCGGTGACCTGGACAGCGTCTACCGGCTGCACGGCCTCGACACCGACACCGTCGTCGGCGCCACCCTCGACCTCGTCGACTAATGGGGGCGGCGCAGGCTACTGGGCGCGAGCCGGTCCGGCGGGTCGGTCGTCCCCGTGCAGGGCGGCGGCGAGACCGGTGAGGTCCAGCAGCCGCCGGGCCGGGCCGGCAGGGGGCAGCACGACGTCGAGGTCGCCCTCGCCGCGGGTGGCCCGAGCGGCTTCCAGGAGCAGGCCGAGGCCGACGCTGGGGACGAAGCGGAGCCCGGTGAGGTCGAGGGTGGTCGGCACGCCGGCGGTGAGCTGGGTCAGCAGCGCCTCGCGGACGGCGGCGGTGCCGGCCAGGTCGAGGTCGCCGGTCAGCCGCACGCGGCGCCGGTCGCCGGCGTCGGTGGTGGCCAGGGCCGCCGGACACTCGTCGAGCTCGTCGAGGGCGGTCCGTGGCGGCGGCACCACGGGGGCGGCCGTCGTGGATGCACCGGATCCCGCGGGCTGGAGCGCGAAGCGCACGACGGTGCCGTGGGGCCCGTGCTGCAGGTCGACGTCGGCGGCGAGCGCGGCGATGATCCGCAGTCCCCGGCCGCGGAAGCCGGGGTCGGCGGGCGGCGGGCGCCAGGTGCCGCTGTCACTCACGCTGACCGCTGCGGTGCCGTCGGGCTCCCGGTCGAGCGTGACCACCACCCGGCCGGGGACGGCGGCGTCGCGGTAGGCGTGCTCCACCGCGTTGCTGACCGCCTCGGTGAGTGCCAGCTCGAGGTCCTGGGTGGTGTCCGGGTCGAGAGCGGCGTCGTTCGCCCACCGGCCGACCGCCCGGCGCACCTGCCACAGCTGCGGGGAGTCGGCGGCGAGGTCCAGGCGCAGGGGTGCGGGCAGCAGCCGGACCGCGACGACGGCGATGTCGTCGCCGGCGCCCCGGTCGTCGACCAGTTCGTCGAGGAGCCCGTCGACCAGGTGGGGGAGTGGGGCGTACCGGCGCGCGGCGGCCGCGCCGGCCAGCCGGTCCAGGCCCGCGTCGAGGGTGGCCCCGCGGCGTTCGACGAGCCCGTCGGTGTAGAGCAGCAGTACCGAGCCGGGCGCGAGCCGGGTGACCGCCTCGGGACGGCGTCCGCGGTGGGGGAGGCCGAGCGCCGCGCCGAGCCCGCCGTCGAGGTAGCGGGCTCCCTCCCAGTCGACGAGCAGCGCCGGTGGATGACCGGCGCGGCTGTAGGCGAGCTCGCCGCTCGCCGGGTCGAGCTGCAGGCACGCGACGGTGCTCACCCCCGCGCCGGGGACCTCGTCGGCGATCTGGTCGAGCAGTTCCAGCGCCTGCGCCGGCGCGTGGCCGGCGACCAGCAGAGCACCCAGCGCGCTGCGCAGCTGACCCATGACGGCGGCCGCCGTCGCGCCGTTCCCCACCACGTCACCGACGGCGACGGCGACCCGCCCGTCGCCGAGGTGGTGCACGTCGTACCAGTCGCCGCCGGCTCGGGTTCCCGCCACCGCGGGCAGGTACCGGGCGGTGACGTCGAGCCGCTCGACGACCGGCAGCCGCCCGGGCAGCAGGCTGCGCTGCAGGGTGTCGGCCATCTCCCGGCGGACGTCGGCCAGCGCCGCCCGCTCGAGGGCGACCGCCACCTGGTCGGCGACGGAGAGCAGGAAGCCGCGCTCCTCGGCGTCGAAGCGACGAGTCGTCGTGAAGCTCACCCCGAGCACGCCGACCACCTGCCCGCCCACCAGCAGCGGGAGCGCGGCCGAGCCCTCGGTCGTCTCCAGGAGGTGGGGGGCGGCCTCGGGGAACTGCTCGACCGCGGCCGCCCGGTCGGGCAGCCACACCGGCCGGCCGGTGCGGGCGGCGACGGACAGAGGGAAGGGTGCGGTCAGCCGCATGGCCGCGAACCGGCTCCGGCGTACCGCCGGATAGCTGGTCGCGTCCACCAGGTGCAGCAGGCCGTCGGCCCCGAGCGTGGACACCGCCACCACCGAGGCGCCCAGGACGCGGCGCAGGCCGGCGGTGAGCGCCGCGCCGGCTTCGGCGGCCGTGCCCGCTGCCGCGAGCGCCACGGTCAGCTCGTGCAGGTGCCGCTGGCGTGCCGCCATCCGCTCGGCGGCGACCGTCGTGGCGATCCGCCGGCCGAGGTCCTCGGCGAGGGCGAGGTCGGCCTCGTCGTAGCGGCGGTCGGGGTGGCTGCTGGAACACGACAGCAGGCCGACCGGGGCGCCCCCGGCAACCAGCGGGGCGACCAGGCGGCTGCGGACGCCGAACCCGGCGATCGCGGCGAGCTGTTCGGCGCCCACGATGCGCTGCATCTCCTCGGTCACGTCACCGACGGTGAACGAGCGGCCCTCCCGGAACCGGGCCAGGAACTCGTCCGGCGGCACCACCGGGGGCAGGTCGAGCATCCGCTCGGCAGCCGACGCCGGCGCGGCGGCGACCACGCGGTAGCGGTCGTCCTCGCCGCGCAGCCACACCGCGGCCCAGTCGCCGAGCGTGCCGACCGCCAGCTCCGCGATCGCGACGAGCCGCTCCTCCACCGTGCCGGCCCCGGACAGCACCCGGCCGGCGGCGGCGAGCAGAGCGGCGCTCTCCTCGCGGCGCTTCTGCTCGGTGATGTCGATGAGCACCCCGTGCAGTCGCCGTTCCCCGCTCTCCTCCGTCACCACGTGCACCAGGTCGCGCAGCCACACGATCCGCCCGTCCGCGGCCTGCACCCGGTAGGTGAGGGCGAAGTCGTGGCCGGTCGCGGTGCCCGCGGTCACCCCACGCAGCGCCTCCGCGCGGTCATCGGGATGGACGATGCGCAGCCACAGGTCGGGATCGGCCAGCCACTGCTCCGGGGGGTAGCCGAGGAGGTCCTCGGCGCGCTCGTTGATGAACCGCACCTGGCCGACCGGGGCGTCCCGCTCCCAGACCACCGCGTTGAGCCCGGCGACCATCGCCTGCAGCCGGGCCGCGCTCGCCTCGGCGCCCCGCCGTTCGGCGTGTTCGGCCCGGACGCTCTCGTCGGCCGGATCCGGCCCCTCGACACCGTTCGTCGGCGCACCCTCGCTGGCAGGCGGCGCAGCCACGGACCCTCGGGCCTCCGTTCTCCCCCGGTCCTTCCGACGGTAGACCGCCCGCCACCGCACCGCTGGACGTGTGGGAGCCACGCCGGGCACGTCCCCTCTGAGCTGGGATGACGGTTTCGGGCGCGTCCGGGTGGGCACCTCCCGGCGACCGGAGAAGCCGGATCCAGGAGGAGCAATGACGCCTGTCCTGTCCCGTACCGCCCGGAGGCTCGCGTTCGTCGCGACGGCCGCCGTGGTCGCGCTGACCGGCGTGCAGGCGCCGGCGGACGCGGCCGTCGGGTTGCCGCGGCTGAACGTCACCCGTGACTACGTCACCGGCATCTCCTCCGGCGGATACATGGCCACCCAGTTGCAGATCGCGTACTCCAGCCGGTTCCGTGCGGCCGGCATCTTCAGCGC
>DASYGS010000029.1:0-15038 GCA_035999465.1 Blastococcus sp.
CGCCACAGCCGGGCGGTCGCGATCCGCTCGGCCGAGGACACCAGCACCGACCCGACCGGGGCACCGAGCCCCTTCGACAGGCAGACGGACGCCGTGTCGGCCAGCCGGCCGTAGGTCGACAGCTCGACGCCCGAGGCGGCGGCCGCGTTCCAGATCCGGGCGCCGTCGAGGTGGATCGCGACCCCGGCGTCCCGCGACCATTCCCACAGCTTCTGCAGCTCCCCGAGCGGCTGCACCAGGCCGCCCCCGCGGTTGTGCGTGTTCTCGACCGCGACCGCGGCCGTGGCGGTCAGGTGCCAGTCGGTCTTCGGCCGCACCTGCGCGATCAGCTGGTCGGCGTCGAGGCGCCCCCCGGCGGACACGACGGTGCGCGTCGAGATGCCGAAGATCGCGGCCGCCGCGCCCATCTCGTAGGTGACCACGTGCGCGTCGGCGTCGCAGAGCACCTCCTGGCCGGGCTCGCACACCAGCCGCATGCCGATCTGGTTGCCCATGGTCCCCGACGGGACGAACAGCCCGGCCTCGTGGCCGAACATCGCGGCCACCCGCTCCTCGAGCGCGGTGATCGACGGGTCCTCGCCGTAGACGTCGTCGCCGACCTCGGCCCCGGCCATGACCCGGCGCATCGCCGGGGTGGGCTTCGTGACGGTGTCGGAGCGCAGGTCGATCAGGGCGTCACCCACGCAGCATCTCCGCCACGAGGAAGGCCAGCTCGAGGGACTGCCCGGTGTTCAGCCGGGGGTCGCAGGCCGTCTCGTACCGGCTGTTGAGGTCCTCGTCGCTGATCTCCATGGCGCCGCCGAGGCACTCGGTCACGTCCTCACCGGTCAGCTCGACGTGGATGCCGCCGGGCCAGGTGCCCAGCGCCCGGTGCACGTCGAAGAACCCGAGCACCTCGTCGACGACCCGGTCGAAGTGGCGGGTCTTGTAGCCGGTGGACGACTCGTGCGTGTTGCCGTGCATCGGGTCGCACTGCCAGACGACCTGGTGGCCGCCGGCGGTGACCTTCTCGACGATGGCGGGCAGCACGTCGCGGATCCTGCCGTTGCCCATGCGGCTGATCAGCGTCAGCTTGCCGGGCAGGCCCTCGGGGTCGAGGCGCTCGACGAGCTCGGTGGCCTGCTCCGGCGTCGTCGTCGGGCCGATCTTGACGCCGATCGGGTTGGCCAGCTTGGAGGCGAACTCGATGTGCGCGCCGTCCATCTGCCGGGTGCGCTCGCCCACCCAGACGAAGTGCGCCGACGACGCGTACGCCCGGCCCTCGTGCACCCGCAGCAGCGCGCGCTCGTAGTCGAGGATCAGCGCCTCGTGCGAGTTGTACAGCTCGACCCCGCGCAGCGCGGAGTCGTCGATGCCGCAGGCCTTCATGAACGCGAGCGCCCGGTCGATCTCGCGGGCGATGACCTCGTAGCGGACGCCGGCCGGCGAGGTGGCGACGAAGTCCTTGTTCCAGTCGTGCACCGCGTGCAGGTCGGCCAGGCCACCCCGCGCGTAGGCCCGGATCATGTTCATCGCCGCGGCCGAGTTGGCGTAGGCGCGCACCAGCCGGTACGGGTCGGGGATCCGCTGCTCCAGCACCGGCTCCAGCGAGTTGACCATGTCGCCCCGGTAGGAGGGCAGGCCCAGGGCGTCGATGTCCGACGAGCGGGGCTTGGCGTACTGCCCGGCGACCCGGCCCACCTTCACCACCGGCACGCTCGCCCCGTAGGTGAGGACGACGGCCATCTGCAGCAGCGTGCGGGTGGTGCTCTGCAGGTGCGGCTCGGTGTTCAGGTCGAACGTCTCGGCGCAGTCGCCGCCCTGGAGCAGGAACGCCTTACCCTGCGCCACGTCGGCGAGCTGGGCCCGCAGCGCCTCGATCTCCGCGGGGGCCACGATCGGCGGCACCGTCGACAGCGTGTTCAGCACCGCGTCGAGCGCGGGCCGGTCGGGCCAGGTCGGCTGCTGGGCGGCGGGGAGATCCCGCCACCGGTCCAGACCGGGCACCAGCTCGGCAGGTTCGGGGAGGCTCACGCCCCGAGGGTACGGCGCGCCCGCCCTCAGCCGAAGAAGACCTCGGCCTCGGCGTAGCGCTCCGCCGGCACCAGCTTGAGCTGGGCGGTCGCCGACGACAGCGGCACGCGCACGATGTCGGTGCCCCGCAGCGCCACCATGACCCCCGACTGCCCGTCGTGCACGGCGTCGACGGCGGCCAGGCCGAAGCGGGTCGCCAGCACGCGGTCGAACGGCGAGGGCGTGCCGCCGCGCTGCACGTGCCCGAGGACAACTGCCCGCGCCTCGCGGCCGGTGCGGTCCTCGATCAGCGAGGCCAGTGCCGTGCCGATGCCGCCCAGGCGGACGTGGCCGAACGCGTCCTTCTCCCCCGTGGTGAGCACCATGCCGCCGTCCTTCGGCGTGGCGCCCTCGGAGACGACGAGGATCGGCGAGAAGCCGGAGTCGAAGCGGTGCTGGCAGTGCGCGACCACGGCGTCGACGTCGAACGGGACCTCCGGGATGAGGATGACGTTCGCGCCGCCGGCCATGCCGGCGTGCAGCGCGATCCAGCCCGCGTGCCGCCCCATCACCTCGACGACGAGCGTGCGGTGGTGGCTGTCGCCGGTGGTGTGCAGCCGGTCGATCGCCTCCATCGCGACGCCGACCGCGGTGTCGAAGCCGAACGTGTAGTCGGTGGAGTCGAGGTCGTTGTCGATGGTCTTCGGGACGCCGACGACGCGCACCCCGGCCTCGGCCAGCCGGGTGGCCACGCCGAGGGTGTCCTCGCCGCCGATCGGCACGAGCGCATCGATGCCCAGCCGCTCCAGGTTGGCGATCACCCGGTCGGCCCCGCCCTCGACGCCGTAGGGGTTGGTGCGGGAGGTGCCCAGCACCGTGCCGCCCTTCGGCAGGATGCCGCGCACGGCCGCGAGATCCATGGGCACGGTGTCGGCCTCGAGCACGCCGCGCCACCCGTCGCGGAAGCCGACGATCTCGTCGCCGTGCTCGCCGATGCCCTTGCGGACCACCGCCCGGATGACGGCGTTGAGGCCGGGGCAGTCGCCGCCGCCGGTGAGGATGCCGATGCGCATGGGACGTTCCTCCGGGAAGGGACTCGGGTGTTCCGGGGTTGCCTCGCGTCATGATGCCGCAGGTGGGGAACAGTGGCGGGACCGGCGTGATCGCCGTGACGGGTGCGACCGGCGCGCTGGGCGGGCGGGTCGCCGCCCGGCTGGCCGCCACCGGCGGCGTCCCGCTCCGGCTCGTCGTCCGGGACGCGGCCCGGGCCCCCCGGCTGCCGGGCGCCGAGGTGGTCGAGAACCCGGGCGGCTACCGCGACGGAGCGGGCCTGCGGACGGCGCTCGCGGGCGTCGACACCCTCTATCTCGTCTCGGCCGCCGAGGCCGAGGACCGGTTGCAGCAGCACGTCGACGCCGTGGATGCGGCGGTGGCCGCCGGGGTGCGGCGGATCGTCTACACGTCGTTCGTGGGCGCGTCGCCCGACGCGACGTTCACCCTGGTCCGGCAGCATTTCGCGACCGAGCAGCGGATCCGCGACAGCGGCGTCCGCGCCACGTTCCTGCGGCACTCCATGTACGCCGACTTCGTGCCGTTCTTCGCCACCGTCGAGGACGCCGGGGCCGTGATCGCCGCGCCGGCGGGCGAGGGCCGCACCGGCTTCGTGTCGCGGGACGACCTGGCCGACGTCGCCGTCGCCGTCCTGCTCCGGGACGACGACGCGCTGGCCGGGCAGTCGCTCGACGTGACCGGCCCGGAGGCGCTGACGATGGCCGAGGCCGCGCAGGTCCTCATCGAGGTGACCGGCCGGCCCGCCGAGTACCGCGACCAGACCGTGGCGGAGGCGTGGGCGACCCGCCGTCCCTCCGGGCATCCGGACTGGGAGATCGAGGGCTGGGTGACCAGCTACCTGGCGATCGCCGCCGGCGAGCTGGCCGCCGTCACCGACGCCGTCCCCCGGCTGACCGGGCACCCGGCCCGGACCGTCGCCGAGCACCTGCGCGCCCACCCCGAGGACTGGGCGCACCTGCGCCCCTGACCGAACGGCTCAGCCGCGAGCCGCCTCGATCACGTGCCAGCGCTCGAGGTTGTAGCGGGCGTCGACCAGCGCGTCGTGGGTGCCCGCGGGCTTGGGCGGCAGCACCGGCTGGCCGGCGTCGTCCCAGCGCTGGCGCAGCTCGCGCGTGAACCGCGGGATCGGCCGCGGCAACGCGGGCATCGCGCCCCACAGCTGGCACAGCGCCACGTGGTCGTAGGCGCCGAACCACGCCCACAGCTCGATCTCCTCACCGGGGCCGGTGAGGAAGGCCAACAGCTCCTCGCGGATCCGCTCGCGACTGCGCCACGCCTTGTCGGCCGGTGAGGGCAGCTGGTCGAGCACGTTGCGCCGCACCCAGGGGATCGCGCGGGCGGGGTCGAACTCGGTGCTCACGGCGTAGAACTCGCGGCCGGTCTCGTCGACGACGCCGATCGAGACGAGGTCGATCGTCACGCCGTCCTCGATGAACTCGGTGTCGTAGAAGAACCGCCGCATTCCGACCACCGTAGGCGGGGCACCGATTCACGCCGCATGTCGGGTGTACTTGACATCATGTCCGGTAAACCTTACTTTTCTCGCCATGGGACGGAGGTCGGCGACGGGGCGGAGCAACGCCGTGCGTCGCGCCCGGCTGATGGCCGAGCTGACGCAGGCCGAGCTGGCGGCCGGAACCGGGGTCACCCGGCAGACGATCGTCGCGGTGGAGGCAGGGGACTACGCGCCGTCGGTCTACCTGGCGCTGGCGATCGCCGACCGGCTCGGCAGCACCGTCGAGGAACTGTTCGGAGGAGTTGGCGAGACGATCGCCACGGACGCCCGGGAGGGCATGTGAGCACTGTCGACACGAACCACTCGCAGGGCTGGTTCGTCCGGGCGGCCGCCGTCATCGGCGACCTCAGCAGCCCGTTCTACGCGGAGGAACGCGAGCGGGACGTGTGGAACGAGGCCTCGGCCGTCGCCTTCCAGGTGCTGATCTGGCTGCACCTCATCGCCGCGACGACGGCGGTCTGGATCGTCGGCGCCGGCGCACTGCCCTACGTCTACGCGCTCCTGGGGATGATCGGGATCGCCGGCTGGATCGCGATCCTCTACTCCTGGAGCCTCGGCGTGCACCTCGCGGGCCGGAAGCGGATGTCGCCGCGGCGCCTGGTCCCCGTGGTGGTGCTCGCCCTGCTGCTCGCCGGCGGCATGTTCCGCGCGCAGACCGGGCGGGTGGTGGCCGGTCCGAGCACGCTCGCCGGCTTCGTCACCGGCGTGGCCGCCGTCGTCGCCGTGTTCACGGTCGCCCGCTGGTACGCGCGCAGGCGTGCCGCAGCCACGGAGGCCGATGACAGCTAGCGTGCCCCCATGCCGGTGCTGGCGATCGATGCAGGTACGACCGGGGTGACCGCGCTCGTCGTGGGCGAGGACGGCGACGTCCTCGCCCGCGGGTACCGCGAGTTCGCGCAGCTGTTCCCCCGCCCCGGGTGGGTCGAGCACGAGCCCGACGACATCTGGACGGCGACGGTCGCGGCCTGCCGCGAGGCCCTGGCCGGCACCGACGCCGCGCCCACCTGCGTCGGGATCACCGACCAGCGCGAGACCGCCGTCGTCTGGGACCGCCGCACGCTGCACTCCCCCCGCCCGGCGATCGTCTGGCAGGACCGCCGCACCACCGGCATCTGCGACCGGCTGCAGGCCGAGGGCGTCGAGGACCGCGTCGCCGCGCTCACCGGGCTACGGCTCGACCCGTACTTCACCGGCACCAAGTACGCATGGCTGGCCGAGCACGAGCCCCGGCTCTGGCAGGGCGTGACGGACGGCGCCCTGGCACTCGGCACGGTCGACTCCTACGTGATCGCCCGGCTGACCGGCGGCGCCGTCCACGTCACCGACGCCAGCAACGCCAGCCGCACGCTGCTGTTCGACCTGGAGAAGGGCGCCTGGTCCGACGAGCTGTGCGAGCTGTTCGACGTCCCGAGCTCGGCGCTGCCGGAGGTGGCACCGAGCTCCGGCGTCGTCGGCACCACCGATCCCGACGCGTTCCTCGGCCTGTCGCTGCCGATCGCGGGCATCGCCGGCGACCAGCAGGCCGCGCTGTTCGGGCAGGCCTGCTACTCCCCCGGCATGAGCAAGTGCACCTACGGCACCGGCTCGTTCGTGCTCACCAACACCGGCTCGTCACCGGTGCGTTCCGACGCCGGCCTGCTGACGACGGTCGCGTGGGACATCGGCGACGGCCTCGTCTACGCCCTCGAGGGCGCGATCTTCGTGACCGGCGCGGCCGTGCAGTGGCTGCGCGACGGGCTCGGGCTGATCGACTCGGCCGCCGAGATCGAGGGCCTGGCCCGCACGGTGCCCGACGCGGGTGACGTCGTCTTCGTGCCGGCGCTGACGGGCATGGGCGCGCCGCACTGGGACCCGCACGCCCGCGGGGCGATCGTCGGCATCACCCGCGGCACGACCCGCGCCCACCTGGCTCGGGCCACCCTCGACGCGATCGCCTTCGAGGTCCGTGACGTCGTCGACGTGATGGTGTCGGAGGCCGGGCTCGAGGTCCCGGAGCTGTCCGCCGACGGCGGCGCCAGCGCGAACGACCTCCTGATGCAGCTGCAGGCCGATCAGCTGGGCGTGCCGGTGCGCCGTCCGGTGGTCACCGAGACCACGGCGATGGGCGCGGCGTTCCTCGCCGGCCTCGGCACCGGTGTGTGGGGCTCGACCGGCGAGCTGGCGCAGACCTGGGCGCTGGACCGCCGGTTCGAGCCCACGACCGGCGTGCGGGACGACGGGCGCCACGAGCGCTGGCGCTCCGCCCTCCCCCGCGCCTGCCACTGGACCAGCTGAGCCTCAGGCAGCCGGGTTCCCGGACCTCTCGTTCCCGACCGAGTTCTTGCCGAACTGGCGGCCGCCGAGTGCGGCGATGTCCTTCTCCAGCTGCGGCACCTGGGTCGCCGAGACCCGCATGGCGAGCTTCTCGGCCACCGCCCCGGTGACCAGCTGGCGCAGCGCCGAGACGACCCCGACCGAGCGCGGCACGAACACCCGGCGGCGGCGCGTCTCCAGGTTCTCGACGAGGGCCTCGGCGCAGTCGTCCACCGACGTGAAGGCACCCAGCGGGCCGGGCAGCCGCTTGCGGGTCGCGGCGAAGGTGGGCAGCGCCTCCTCCGTGTCGCGCACGAGGTCGGTGTCGATCCAGGTCGGGTGCGCGCTTGCCACGGTCACGCCGCGGTGCGCCACCTCCAGGCGCAGCGCGTCGCCGAACCGCTCGAGGCCGGCCTTGGCGGCGCAGTAGGCGCTCATGCCCGGCAGCACGGTGAACGCCGCGGCCGAGCTGATCAGCAGGATGTGCCCGCGGCGCTTCGCCACCTCGGGCAGCGCCGCGTGCGCGGTGAGCATCGAGCCGATCAGGTTGACCTCGATGGTGCGCGACAGGGCGTGCGCCGACGCGGTGAACACCGTGGTCAGCGGGGCGATGCCGGCGTTGGCGACGGCGATGTCGAGGCCGCCGAAGGTGTCGACGGCGCGCTGCACGGCCGCCTTCAGGGCCTCGGGGTCGGTCACGTCGGCCTCGACCCACAGGTGCTCGGGCCCGAGCTCGTCGGCGACCGCGGCCAGCAGCTCCGGCTCCAGGCCGACGAGGGCCACCCGCGCGCCCCGCGCCGCTGCCTTGCGGGCCAGCGTGGCGCCGATGCCCCGGGCCGCGCCGGTGATCAGGACCGTGCGGCCGGCCAGGGACGTGCGCTCAGATCGCGCCATGGGAGGTGCTCCTCGGGTCCGGGCGCTCGAATTGAGCGCTGCTCAGTGCCGTTGTAGCTTGTTGAGCGTTGCTCAGCAAGCCGGGCGACGACGCCGGCACGACGACGCGCGACCCGAAGGAGCCGATCGGTGACCAGCACGCTCGAGAGCCCGCCCACCCCCGCCCCGGACGGCCCCGGCGCCGTCCGCGAGGTGCGGGTGGCGATCGTCGGGGCGGGCTTCGCGGGCCTGGCGATGGGGATCGCGCTGAAGCGGCGCGGCGAGACCGATTTCGTGATCCTCGAGCGGGCCGACGACGTGGGCGGCACCTGGCGCGACAACGTCTATCCGGGTGCCGCGTGCGACGTGCAGAGCAACCTCTACTCCTACAGCTTCGCGCCCAACCCCGACTGGCCGCGCTCCTACTCCGAGCAGCCCGAGATCCAGGCGTACCTGCAGGCGACCGCCGACACGTTCGCCGTCCGGGAGCACTGCGTCTTCGGTGCCGACGTCACCTCCGCCCGCTGGGACGACGCCGCCCGGCGCTGGGACGTGACGACGACGGCCGGCGACGTCCGCGCGCAGGTCCTGATCTCCGCGGCCGGCGCCCTGGCCGACCCGACCTATCCGGACCTCCCCGGCCTGGACTCCTTCGCCGGCACGATCATGCACTCGGCGCGGTGGGACGACACGCACGATCTCGCCGGGGAGAAGGTCGCCGTCGTCGGCACCGGCGCCTCGGCCATCCAGATCGTGCCGGCCGTCCAGCCGCAGGTGGAGAGCATCGCGGTCTACCAGCGGACGCCGGCCTGGGTGGTCCCCCGCACCGACCACCCCGTCCGGCCGCTCATGCGGCTGCTCTACCGGTTCGTGCCCGGCCTGCAGAAGGCCGTGCGCGGCGCGCTGTACCTGATGCGCGAGTTCCTCGTCATCGGCATGGCCAAGCGGCGCCGCTTCCTCCGGCCGGTGCAGAAGCTCGCGCAGGCCCACCTCGAACGCCAGGTGCGCGACCCGAAGCTGCGGGCGGCGCTCACCCCCGACTACACGATCGGCTGCAAGCGCATCCTGATCAGCAACGACTACTTCCCCGCCGTCGCCGCTCCCAACGCCGAACTGGTCACCGCCGGCATCGCCGAGGTGCGCCCGACGTCGATCGTCGACCGCGACGGCGTCGAGCGGCCCACCGACACGATCGTGCTGGCCACCGGCTTCCACGTGACCGACCTGCCGATCGCGGAGAAGATCGCCGGCCGCGACGGCCAGACCCTCGCCGAGGAGTGGGCCGACGGCATGGTCAGCAACCGCAGCACCACCGTGGCCGGCTTCCCGAACCTGTTCCTGCTGGTCGGCCCGAACGTCGGCGTCGGCCACACGTCGATGGTCTACATGATCGAGTCGCAGGTCGGCTACGTCGACGACGCGCTGCAGACCATGGCCGCCGAGGGCCTCGAGCTGCTCGAGACCACTCCCGAGGCGCAGCAGGCCTACCGCGACCTGATCGCCAGGAAGTCGCGCGGCACCGTGTGGCTGGGCGGCGGCTGCGCCAGCTGGTACCTGGACGCGCAGGGGCACAACACGACCCTGTGGCCCGATTTCACCTTCCGGTTCCGGAAGATGATGCGGCACCTCGACCGCGAGAACTACGTGGGCACTCCCGCCGTCGCCCCGTCGCGCACGTCGGAGGTGGCGGCGTGACCGCGGCGGCAACCACGGTGCACCGGCAGACCGCCGCCGTCCCGACGTCCGACGGCGCCGTCCTGCACGCGACGGTCGACGGCCGGGACGACGCGCCCGTGACGCTGGTCCTGGCCCACGGGTGGA
Organism: Blastococcus sp.; assembly: GCA_035999465.1. Classification (GTDB taxonomy): domain Bacteria; phylum Actinomycetota; class Actinomycetes; order Mycobacteriales; family Geodermatophilaceae; genus Blastococcus_B. The sequence continues at coordinate 9,566 of DASYGS010000029.1, forward strand.
CGCTCGCGCAGGCGGCCTGGGACGACGTCGCCGACCTGCTCGCCCCGCGGGTGGCCGCGGGCGAGCTGCGCGTCATCCGGTACGACCAGCCCGGTCACGGCCGCTCCACCTGGAGCGAGGGCGAGGTGTCGATCGACCGGCTCGGCAGCAATCTGGGCGAGCTGGTCGACCGGCTGGTGCCCAGCGGCGCGGCCGTGCTCGGCGGCCACTCGATGGGCGGCATGACGATCATGGCCCTGGCCGCGGCACGCCCCGACCTGTTCGGGGACCGGGTCCGCGGCGTGGCTCTCGTGTCGACGTCGGCCGGCGACCTGAACCCCGAGCCCCGCACGCGCGCCGAGAAACTGCGGCAGCGGCTCACACCCGGGGCGCTGAACGTGGCGCTGGCCGGCGCCCGCGTGGTCGAGCGGCTCCGCCGGCTGCTGCCCCCCGCGCACCCGAGGCACCAGAAGATGGTGCGCGAGCTCCTCTACGGCGCCGACGCCACCGACGCGATGGTGCTCGCCGGCGCCGAGATCATGCACGCCTCCACGGTGCGCGCGTTCACCGCGTTCCTGCCCGCGCTCGGCGAGCACGACAAGCGCAGCGAGCTGAAGGCCCTGACCGCCGTGCCGGTCGAGATCCTCGTCGGCGACAGCGACAAGCTGACGCCGCAGCGGCACAGCCACCTGATGGCCGAGGCGCTGCCGCACGCCCAGCTGCACGTGGTCGACCGGACCGGGCACATGCTCCCCCAGGAGCGGCCGCGGCTGGTCGCCGACGCGATCGGGCGGCTGCTCGACACCGCCTCCGGACGCGGCGCGTGAGGGGCACCGGGAGCGCCCGGTCGTGACGTCGTCCCCGGCCCGGCTGCGGCGCACGGCGCAGGACCGACGGGCCCAGCTCGTGCAGATCGGCCTCGAGCTGCTGCCCACCACACCGGTGCAGGAGCTGACCATCGACGAGGTGGCCCGCCGGGCGGGCATCAGCCGCAGCCTGCTGTTCCACTACTTCGCCACCAAGCGCGACTACTACACCGCCGTCACACGGGCGGCCGCGGACCTGCTCTGGGAGCACCTGCTCCCCCGCCCGGGCACACCGGCCGACGAGCAGGTCACCGGCATGCTGGACCGCTACGTCGGCTGGGTGGAGACGTTCCGCGAGACGCACCTGGCCTTCGTGCGGGGTGCCGCCGGCGGCGATCCGTGGGTCGCGGAGGTGTACGAGGAGACCCGCGCGCGCCTGGTCGACGTGGCCCTGAGCACGCTCCGGTTGCCCGACGAGGTGCTGCGCCGGCAACTGGTGCTCGCCTGGTTCGCGTTCACCGAGGACCTCGTCGGTCAGTGGGCCCGCGAGGCGGCCATGTCGCGCGAGGACCTCATCATGCTGCTGCGCGACGTCCTCGACCGCCTCGTCGCCCGCGCCTGAGCGGCTCCTCCCGGAGCCACGTCAGCCGGCGAGCGTGGTCGGGGCCCGGTCGGCCGACTCCTCCGGCGGCGGCTGCAGCTTCGCGACCACCTCGGGTGCGCTGGAGCCGGTGTCGTCCATCGACTTCTTCACCGTGGCGCCGTAGACGTCGACGTACTCCTGGCCCGACAGCGTCATGATCTCGTACATGATCTCGTCGGTGATCGAGCGCTCGACGAAGCGGTCACCGGAGAGGCCGGCGTAGCGGGAGAAGTCCAGCGGCTTGCCGAAGCGCACCCGCACGCGGGTCATCTTCTTGCCGAAGGGCAGCTTCCGGCTGCTGTAGATCATGGCCACGGGGACGACGGGCGCGCCGGTCTCCAGGGTCATCCGGGCGACCCCGGTCTTGCCCCGGTAGAGGCGCGCGTCCGGCGAGCGGGTGCCCTCGGGGTAGATCCCGAGCACCTTGCCCTCGTTCAGGATGCGCAGGCCGGTGCGGATCGCGTCCTCGGCAGCGGAGGCGTCGGTGCGGTCGATCGGCACCTGCCCGCTCCCGGCGAAGAACACGCGCTGGAGGAAGCCCTTCACCCCGGTGCCGGTGAAGTACTCCGCCTTCGCCAGGAAGGTGACCCGCCGCTTGAGGGAGAGCGGCATGAAGATCCAGTCGGCGGCGGACAGGTGATTGCTCGCGAGGATGGCCGCACCGGTTTCGGGCACGTGTTCGGTGCCCTCGGCCTTCGGGCGGAAGATGCCGTGCACCGCCGGGCCGATCGCGACGAACTTCAGGAACCAGTAGAACAACACGCCTCCCTCGTGAACTGCCAGACTAGGGAGCCCGGCGGCCGAATCACAATCGGCGCCTCCCTGTGAGCTACCCGACGTCTGCATCGCCGGCCAGAACCTCGCCGGCCGCCGAGGAGGAATCCCGTGTCCGGACCCACCACGCCCACCCCCGACGTGATGCCCGGCGCCGAGCCGTTCGCCTTTCCCGGCAGCGGCGCCGACGCGCGCACCGGCGTCCTGCTCGTGCACGGGTTCACCGGAACCCCCATGAGCATGCGCCCCTGGGGCGAGCACCTGGCGGCCGAGGGGTTCACCGTCCGCTGCCCGCTGCTGCCGGGGCACGGCACCCGCTGGCAGGACGCCAACACCAGCACCCACGACCAGTGGACGACGACGGTGGCCGAGGCCTTCGACCAGCTGGCCGCCGAGTGCGACCGGGTGTTCGTGGCGGGCCTGTCGATGGGCGGCACGCTGGCCGTGCGGTTCGCCGAGACCCGCCCCGACGACCTCGCCGGCATGATCCTGGTGAACCCGGCGCTGCTGACCCAGCGGCTGGACGCCAAGCTGCTGCCGCTGCTGGCCAGGCTGACCCCGAGCTGGGCGCCGATCGCCAGCGACATCAAGAAGCCCGGCGTCGAGGAGCAGGCCTACCCGAAGCTGCCCACCCGCGCGATGATGCAGCTCCGGCAGCTGTGGGCGGTCACCCGCGCGGAGCTGGCCCGGGTCACGACGCCGACGATCGTCTTCCACAGCGCGGAGGACCACGTGGTCGAGCCGATCAACACCCAGGTGCTGCTCGACGGCATCTCGAGCACCGACGCCACCGAGGTCGTGCTCCGGGACAGCTACCACGTGGCCACCCTCGACAACGACGCCCCGGCGATCTTCGCCGGCTCGGTCGACTGGATGCGGCAGCGGACCACGGCTCCCGACGCCCCTGGCACGGGGAGTTCCTCGGCGGAGCCCCGGTGACCTCGCGGCGGGGTCGCGGGCGACGGGACAACGGGCTGGACGCCGCCCTGTGGAGCCCGCTGCGCGACGTCGACCCGCGCATCGGCGAGCACCTCCTCGACGTGCTCTCGGTCGCCGGGATCGCCGCCTACCTCGAGCCGTCGGCCGACGTGGAGCCCTACACGCGCACCGTGTCGCTGCCCAGCCCACCGTCGGACCGGCTGTTCGTCGACCGCGCCCGCCGCCGGGAGGCCCGCGGTCTCGTCGACGAGCACGTCGCGCAGGACACCGCCACGCTCGACCGCGAGGCGCAGGCGGCCGAACCGCCGTCCCCCGAGCGGGCCCGGGCCGCGGCACCGGAGCGCGCCACCGTCCGCCCCGATCTGGACGAGGACGCCGAGTGGGCGCGCATCGTCGCCGCCTTCGAAACCGAGAACGGCCGGCTGGTCGTGGACGACGACGACACCCCCGCGGCCACTGCCGCCGAGGCCCCGCCGCCGCCCGCCCCGCACGAGCCGGCGATCCTCGACCGGCCGGAGGAGCACTTCGAGCCCCCGCCGCCGCCCCCGCTGCCGGTGCCGGCCCCCGCCTCGCTGTACGCCGTCCTGCTCATCGCGGGCGGCCTGGTGCTGATCGGCGCACCGAGCCTGCTGCGCCTGTCCTACGACGTCGGCCTGATGCTCGGGGTGGCCGCGATCGCCGGCGGGGTCGCGATGCTCGTGTCGCGCATGCGGGACCGCTCCGACGACGACGGCGACGACGGCGCGGTGGTCTGAGCCGCGGTGCCGCCAGGAGGCCGACGAGATGTCATAGTGCGCCGTGTGACCCCCGCCTCCCGCGCCACCGTCGCGCTGACCGGCCACCTGATGGACACCGGGATCCTCGCCCGCGTGCTCGACGACGTCCTCGAGTACGGCGGTGACTACCGGATCGAGAGCCTCGATCTGGGGCGCCAGCACGAGGACGAGTCACGCGCGCTGATCGAGATCCAGGCCGACGAGGCCGACCTGCTCGAGCGGATCCTCATGCGCGTCCAGGTGCACGGCGCGAACGCGGTCGACCCCGGCACCGCGGTCACCCGGCCGGCGCCGTCCGACGGCGTCTTCCCCGACGACTTCTACTCGACCACCAACCTGGACACGCAGGTCCGGCTCGACCGCGACTGGCTGAGGGTCGAGCAGCCGGAGATGGACTGCGGCCTGGTCGTCAGCGAGCAGGGGGGCACGACCGTCGTGCGCACCGTGCCGGTCAGCGATGTGCGGGCCGGCGACGCGGTCGTGTGCGGCGCCCACGGCGTGCGGGTGGAGCTGCCCCCGCAGGCGCCGCGCGGCGAGGAGGACACCTTCGGGTTCATGTCGTCGGTGGTGTCGAGCGAGAAGCCGCAGGCTTTGCTGGTCCGCCAGATCGCTGAGCGCATGCGCGAGGTGAAGGAGGCCGGGCAGCGGATCCTCTGGGTGGCCGGCCCGGCCGTGGTGCACACGGGCGCCTCCCCGGCGATGGTCCGGCTGGTCGACGCGGGATACGTCGACGTCCTCTTCGCCGGCAACGCGCTGGCCACGCACGACATCGAGTCCGCCCTCTACGGCACGTCGCTGGGCGTCGACCTGGCCAAGGGGTCGGGCGTCCCGCACGGTCACGAGCACCACATCCGGGCGATCAACACGATCCGCGCGGCCGGCTCGATCGCCGCGGCCGTGCGGTCCGGCGTCCTCACCGGCGGCGTCATGCACGCGATGGTGCGGGCGGAGAAGCCGTTCGTGCTGGTCGGCTCGGTGCGTGACGACGGCCCGCTGCCCGACGTCTACACCGACGTGATCGAGGGGCAGCGCGCGATGCGCGCCGAGCTGCCCGACGTCGGCTTCGCGATCATGGTGGCGACGATGCTGCACTCGATCGCGACCGGCAACATCCTGCCCGCGTCCGTGCCGCTGGTCAGCGTCGACATCAACCCGGCGACGGTCACCAAGCTGGCCGACCGCGGCAGCGCGCAGGCGATGGGGATCATCACCGACATCGGCCTGTTCCTCGAGCACCTGGCCCGCGAGCTCTGCTGATGGAGTCGCTGGGTGACGGTTTCCGTTGCCCAGCGACTCCGTCAGTACTCGCCGTCGGCGACCGCGCGGCGGACGAGATCGGCGGCGCCCACGAGCCCTGCCTGCGGCCCGAGCTCGGCGGCGACCACGCGCGGGCCGGGCCGGAACCCGCGCCCCGGCAGCGCCCGGTCCAGCCGGTCGCGCGCCGGGCCCAGCACCATCTCGCCGAGCTTGCTCACGCCCCCACCGATGACCACGACCTCCGGGTCGAGGACGGCGGCGAGGTCGGCGATGCCCTGCCCGAGCCACACCCCGACCTC
>DASYGS010000002.1:0-34189 GCA_035999465.1 Blastococcus sp.
GTGGTGACGGAATCGAGCCAGGCCTGGGCGTCGACCTTCCGGTCGAAGTGGCGGGCATGCTCCTTGCCGGCCGCGTCGCGGTAGCGGGGGCGCGAGCGCCCGTCGGGTCGTCTCGCGATGCTCGCCATGGCGTCTCCATCAATGCGGCGGCGGAGGCTGCCGGCGGCAGCTGCTGTCAGCGTGCTCCTGCCCTCTGACACGCGCTCAAGGGCTGAGCGACCAGCGGCAAGCGCGGTGACGGTTCCTTGAACCTCTCGTTGCTCCTTCGAGCAACGCACCGTCCGGCCAGACCACAGCCCTCGGCCGCTCCGTAGCCAGCCCGTCCTCGAGGTGATCGGCTGGGGGAAGGGTGGGCCGGAGGCCCATCCGGAGGACGCGCCAGCGCCCTTCCGGCGGCCGATCACCCCAGGACAATCAGGGCGGGGGAGCGGCCCCACGCGGGGTACGCGAAGTAGCTCTAAGGGCGGCTTCTGGGCGACCCGAGTTCGGTAGCGTGGTGACTTCCGCGGGCGAAGGTCCAGGCGCAGAACCCTATTGCGGGGTCTGACCTGTGAGTATGTTGCGGCGGGTGACCCGGACTCCCATTGGCGCGGCCGTCGGGCAGTACGTCGCGGCCTGGCACGAGCCCGACCCGGGCGTGCGCGGGGCCCTACTGGGTGCATGCTGGGCGGTGGACGGCGTCTACTGCGATCCGTTGGGTCGGGCCGAGGGACGCGATGGGCTGAGCGCCCTCATCGCCTCGTTCCGGGAACGGCTACCCGGCACCCGCATCGAACTGGACAGCGGCGTGGATGAGCACGACGGCTACCTGCGCTTCGCCTGGCGGATGCTTGCCCCGGACGGTGCGGTGACGCTGGAAGGCGTGGACTTCGGTGAAGTCGATGACGCAGGGCTGCTGCGCCGGATCGTCGGCTTCTTCGGTCCCCTGCCACCGCGCGAACCGGGGCGCTGACCCCGGCAACCCCCACGCCCCTGACCACGGAAAGGGAACCAGGATGGAGGTGTCCCTGAAGGGGCGCTCAGGGCGACGGTCCGGCCCGAGGCGCTCAGAGGGCGGCTTCTGGGCGACCTGAGTTTGGCGGCAAGGTGACTCCCGGGCGAGGGTGGTGAGCGCCAGCCGGCGCCCGGCAGGGCATCCTCCCGTCGCGGAATCGGCCCGTCGAAGCTGGCGCGTGCGGGGCGACCTTTGCGCGGTTCGGTCTTCACCGCGCACGACTGCCCTGACAGGATCCGCCGTATGGCGAACCCGACGTTCGGCCTCGTTCACGGGGCGTGGCATCGCGGCGCAAGCTGGGCACCGCTGCTCGCCGAACTGCACCGGCGAGGTTTTGCCTCGGTCACCGTGGACCTGCCCTGCGACGTGCCGCATGCCGGGGTCGACGCCTACGCCGATCAGGTCGTGCGGGCCTTGAGCGCGGTCGACGGCCCGCTGATCCTCGTCGGGCACTCCCTCGGCGGACTCACGATCCCGGTGGTCGCCACGCGCCGTCCGGTGGCCCTGCTTATCTTCCTCTGCGCGCTTCTGCCCGACCCGGGACGCAGCCTGGTCGAGCAGCGCACAACGACGGACGCCGACATGATGACCGAGCAGTGGCGAGAGACATACTCGCCCCGGCAGGTAGCGCTGCCGGATGGTCGTGCGGAGTGGCCGGACGAGGTCGCCGCCGAGGTCTTCTACCACGACTGCCCGCCCACCGAGGTTCCCGCAGCGGTGCATCAGCTGCGTCCGCAGGCGTCGCTGCCCATGCGTGAGCGGACTCCTCTGACCGCCTGGCCCGGGGTGGCCGCCGAGTACATCCTGTGCACCGACGACCGGGTCGTCTCCCCGGCGTGGTCCCGCGATGTGGCCCGTCGCCGGCTGGGCGTCACCGCCCGGGAACTGGCCGGCGGCCACTCGCCGTTCCTCGCCCAGCCGCTGCGCTTGGCCGACCTGCTGGTCGCACTCGCCGACGAACACGGACTCCTGGCAACGGCTTCCTCACCGGCCTGACGGTCACCTCCTGCGCCGGGCCGAGCGCGGCGGACCTCCGAAAAGCAGCTGCGGCTGGTCGCTGGCTGCGCAGTCCCACGACATCCGGCGCCCTGAAGGGCCGTTCAGGGCGACCTGCGTGCGGCCCTGGGGACGGCGCCTGGCGACCAAGTCGCCGTGCCGCCTCCAGATCACGTCGCTGCGCCCCCTCCAGTCATCGACGCGGTAGGTACCTCAGACCGAACGCCGCGAACACCATGACGATCCCGACGTTTGCGATCAGGCGCTCCCACAGGTGGTTCCTGAAGAACAGGATGTCCACGCCGACCACGACGACGACCAGCGCAAGCACGTAGAGCGCGACGACTGCCTGTCTTCCCATCCTTCCGTCCTCCTCTGGGCGACGGAGTGCATGACGACTGGCGAGCCTGAAGAGTGCCGTGGGAGAGCCCCGCAGGGACGAAGTAGCCCAGAAGGCGGCTTAGAGCGACTCCGTGGCGGCTGGCCTGGCCGGAGAAGGCGGCGGCGGCCGGGCCCAGAGACGGGCCTCGTTGGCGCTATCGGCTCGGTAGCATGCGTGCCGTCTCGTCGAGAACTCGTTGACACGGGTTTCAAGCGACCGGCAGCACGTGCGGACTTCTCTTTCGGCCGCAAGCACCTGGGAAGCAGCAGTCTCTCATCGTGTCGCGCCAAGACCAGGGCTGGCTTCGGTCGCCGGTTTCAACGGGCAGTTGCGTGAGGCGGCCATGTCCGCCGCGAATTGGGCGTCTCATCGGATGGGCCGCATCCCTGCCTCTACGCCCGAACGGGCAGGGGTGACGTCCTCGAAACCGTCGCAACGATTTGGGCTGGCCCGTGATGCACCAGGTGTGTGGGCTGAGCATCATGGTCGTCCATCGTGCGCGATGCGGTGGACGTCTCGGCGTCGGGCGCGACCGTTGGCGGGGAGCGGGCGGTGGAAGCGCCGTCATCGGCAGGTTTGTCGGTAGCCTGCGATCATGAGCGCGAGCAGCCCGTCAGGGGCTGAGCCCCTGGCCGGGTGGGACTCTCGACGCCGCGCCGCGCTCGAGGCCGTCTGGGATCAGTTCCAGCGAGCCGCGGGCGACGTGAGCCTCAGTGAGGAGCTGATCGCCGACCGTCGGCGCGAGGCCGCCGCGGAAGACGCTGCGCCGCCCGAGTGATCGTCCTCGACGCGTCGGCTCTCCTCGCCCTCCTGCATCGGGAGGCCGGCTGGGAGGTCGTGGCCCAAGCCGTCGCCGCCGATAGCGCCACGATCAGCGCCGTCAATTACGCGGAAGTGGTCCAGAAGGCCGCCCAGCACGCCATCGCTCCCGAGGATGTGGACGCGGCTGTGGAGGGACTTGGGCTGACCGTCACCCCGTTCGGGCGTCTCGACGCCCGCCTCGCTGCCTCCTTCTATCGGCACCGCTCCGGGCTCAGCCTGGGCGACCGCGCCTGCCTGGCGCTCGCCCGCAGCCTCTCGAGCCCTGCGTTCACGGCGGACCGGAGCTGGGAGCGCTGGGCTGACGACCTCGGCGTCGACGTCCGGATCATCCGCTGAGGACGGCAGGGCACCGTCCGGTATCCCAGACTGTTGCTGTCCAGCAAGTCCGCAAACAGTCCGCAAGACGTCCGAGAACGGCCGTTGTTGATCGTGAACGACCAACGGCACAGATCGGCGAAACACCAGGTCAGGCGGCGTTAGAGCCCCGGAAGCGCCAGTTGCTCGGGGCCCTCGGAAGGCTTTTGCAAGGCGGGGGTTAGGGGTTCGATTCCCCTCGTCTCCACTCCTCGTCCGACCACGTCGGCGCCGGTCGGCGGGCGATTCCCGGCGCGCCCCGATGAGTTCCGGCGGGCTGCGCCGTCTCTCGGAGGAGACCCGGACGACGCCGTCCCGGGTGACGACGGACGAGGGAGTTCGGGTTGACGAGCAACGCACCTGGCGCCGGGCGCGTCCTGGGCAGCCTGCGATCGGCCGGCGGCGCCGGCGTCGTGCGTCTGGAGGACCGCTTCGAGACCGGCGTCGACGAGCTGTGGTCGGCGCTCACCGATCCGGCCCGTCTCGCCCACTGGATGGGCGAGGTGGACGGTGACCTGCGCCCGGGCGGCCGGTTCGACGCCCATTTCTTCGCCAGCGGATGGGCAGGCTCCGGACGCGTCGAGGCCTGCGAGCCGCCGCGCCGGCTGCTGGTCGTGACCACGACCGCTGACGAGCCGGGCGCGGGTGTCATCGAGGCCGTCCTGACCGCCGAGGGCGACCGCACCCTGCTCGTCTGGGAGGAGCGGGGCATGCCGATCGACCAGCTCGCCGCGTACGGGGCCGGCGTGCAGATCCATCTCGAGGACCTCGCCGCCCACCTGGCCGGTCGCGGTCGCTGCGATCCGGCCGCCCGGTGGAACGAGCTCGTGCCCGCGTATCGGGACCTCGTCGTCGGCTGACACCACCGCAACCGGGGCGGTGCCGACCATGCCGGTGGCCGGGCGGTTCCGCCTGTTCGGGCCGTCCTCTCCCTGCCAGGCTGGACCTCGCCGTCGTCGCCGAGCGCGAGGAGCCTCCATGGGTCATCCACCGCAGCCGCCCCGCCCCGGGTCCGCGGGGTCCGACCAGGTCGCCTTCGCGCCGCCGTACGAGCGGGACGGCGCCGGGGTCATCACCGCGACCGCGGTCCGCACCCACAGCGCCACCCGCGCGGGCGACGGCGACGGCTCGGGGCGGTTCGACGCCGCGATGTCTGGACGGCGGCCGTTGGGAGCCTTCGTCGTCCGGGGTGGGCGGGTGCGCTGGCACCCGGCCGTCGACCTGACCCGCGTGCTCACCACCGCCGAGCTGGTCGTCGGCGGGGTGCTGATCGCGCGGCGGCTCGCCGCCCGTCCCGGTCCGACCGTCGCCCGCGTCACCATGGGCCCGGGGGGCTGGGTGAGCATGAAGGGCGGCGCCATGGCCGTGCGGCCGGCCCGGCACGGGTGGCGGCGGCTCCGGCACGTCACGCCGCCGGCGCCGCCCACCGAGCAGCCCCGCCGGCGGCCGTGGTGGGCCCGGCTGCTGTCGGCCACGGCGCTGCGGTCGCTGGTCGGCTGAGCGCCCCGGAGCGGGGACCTGCGGCCCTGGACCACCCCCGGCGACGGGGCCACGGTCGGCCTCGTCCGGGCATACGGCCCACCGGAGGAGGAGCCATGGCACGCAAGACGATGGACTGCCGGTCCATGCCCAGCGAGAACAACTGCACCGTCACGATCACCGGCGAGGAGGACGAGGTCCTCGAGCTCGCCGCCGCGCACGCCGTCTCGGCCCACGGGCACACCGACACCCCGGAGCTGCGCGAGAGCCTGAAGTCGGCGCTGCGCGACGAGGGCGCCCTCGACCTCGAGGACGGCGCCTTCGTGCAGCTGATCGAGTTCCACACCCGCGACCTGGACCGCTTCCGGACCCTCGCCGAGGAGTGGCGGGAGGGCATCGGCCGCGAGGCGACCGCACGCTGGGCCGTCATCGCCGCCGACCACGACCGTCCCGACACCTACCTGGAGCTGGTCGCGTTCCCCGACTACGCCTCGGCGATGCGCAACTCGGAGCACCCGCTCACCGGCGAGTTCGCCAAGCGCATGCAGGAGGCCACCGACGGGGAGACCGGCTTCCGCAACCTCGACGTGCGGGAGCTCATGCGCATGTGACGGTTCCGTCCCGGGACGGGAGCCGTGTCGGTAAGCCGTGGGACACTGACCCGGTGACTGAATCGACTCCCGCCCGGCGTGCCGTCCTGCACACCAACCACGGCGACATCACCGTCGACCTCTTCCCCGACCACGCGCCGAAGACGGTCGCCAACTTCGCCGACCTGGCCGAGGGCCGCCGCGAGTGGACCCATCCCGCGACCCGCGCCAAGACCACCGACCGCCTGTACGACGGCACGGTGTTCCACCGGATCATCGACGGCTTCATGATCCAGGGCGGCGACCCGCTCGGTCAGGGCATCGGCGGCCCGGGCTACCAGTTCGGCGACGAGATCCACCCCGACCTGGCCTTCACCAAGCCCTACCTGCTGGCGATGGCCAATGCCGGCCCCGGCACCAACGGCTCGCAGTTCTTCCTCACCGTCGCCCCCACCACCTGGCTGACCGGCAAGCACACGATCTTCGGCGAGGTGGCCGACCAGGCCTCCCGCGACGTGGTCGACCGGATCGCCAAGGTGCCCACCGCCCGCGGTGACCGCCCGGTCGAGGACGTCGTCCTCGAGTCCGTCGAGGTGCAGCGCAGCTGACCGATCCCCAGCCGGCGCCCCCGACCACCACCTGCTACCGGCACCCCGACCGGCCGACCGGCATCGTCTGCGCGCGATGCGGTCGGCCGATCTGCCCGGAGTGCATGATCCCGGCCTCGGTCGGGTTCCAGTGCCCCGAGTGCGTGCGGGAGGGGCGGGCCTCGGTCCGTGCCCCCCGGCGCGGCGGCGGCCTGCAGGCGGCGGGGCGCCGGTGGGGTGCGGTCACCCTCACCCTCATCGCGATCAACGTCGCGATGTTCCTGGTCACGGCGGTCTCGGCCGCCCTCGGCGGCGCGTCGCCCCTGGACAACTACAACTCGCCGATCTTCGCCGAGTTGGCCCAGGTGCCCGCCTACGTCGCCGCCGGCCAGTGGTGGCGACTGATCACGGCCGCGTTCCTGCACATCGGGTTCGTGCACCTGGCGCTCAACATGCTGGCGCTGCTGGTCTTCGGGTCCGAGCTCGAGCGGATGCTGGGCCGCTGGCGTTATCTCGCCGTCTACCTGGTCTCCGCCCTCGGCGGGGCCACGGCCATCCAGCTGTTCGGAGCCCCCGGCGGGGCGGTCGCCGGCGCGTCGACGGCGATCTACGGCCTGCTCGGCGCCCTCGGTGTCGTGATGGTCGTCCGCCGGCAGGATCTCCGCGGCCTGCTGACCCTGCTGGCGATCAACCTGTTCATCAGCTTTCTGCCCGGCGTCTCGCTGATCGGGCACATCGGCGGTCTGCTCGCCGGCATGCTGACCGCGGGTGTCCTGGTGGCCGCCCGCACCCGGCCGGTACTGCAGACCCTGGGTGTCTCGGTGCTGGTCGTCGTCCTGACCGTGGTGGCCCTGTCGGCGCAGACCGCGCCCTTCTAGTCCGCCGACGGCGCCAGGTCGCGCAGCGCCCGGGCTACCTCGTCCGGGTCGGCCCCGAGGTCGCGGCGCCCGAGCACCACGAGCACGCCCTCGTCGTCCTGACCGGCGGCGGTGTCGAGCTCCAGGGTCCGGCTGCGGATGCCGAGCCGGCGGCTCACCCGGACGTGCACGCGCAGCCCGGCCCACGGCAGGTGCGTGTGCCCGGACAGGGTGCGCACCTCCACGCCGTCGGGCCCGGCGGCCAGCCGCGGCCGGCCCACCAGGTCCCGTGCGGCCACGACGAGGACGAGTACCGCCGCGGCCCCGACCAGGATCCGGCCCGGCGCGTCCAGGACGACGACGGCGAGGGCGAGCCCCAGCCCGACCGCGGCGAGCGCTGCCGTCTCCGCCCCGCGGGGTGACCACTCCACATCCCCAGCCTGCCATCCCGCGATGAGACGGAACGGGACCGTCCACTCTGTTGTGGACCGACCGCATCGGGTGACCGCCGCGCGTGTGAACCGCAGGTCAGCGGGGTAATCGGGCCCTGACGCCCCGTCGACCGGGCTGCCCCCATGTCGACGAGTCCACAGCGCAATGCACAGCTGGGGACAGACTCACACGGGTGTAGTTACTGCCGTGGTGTCGTTGTCACACGCGCCTCACGCCGGACATCCGCGCAGGTCAGCGCGGTGTGGGTCCGTTCCGTCTCTCCACACTCGGTGGACAACCCTGGGGGTGGAGCGCCATGTCGACCTGTGGACGAAGCTCCCGTCTGTGCACAGTGTCTGCTCACCGGCGACAGAGGCCCCCGCCCCCAACTGGGGACGAGGGCCTCGGGTAAGGCGGGATGCCCGGGCGGTGGCCCGGACGAGCGGTCAGCGCCAGCGCATCGACATGACCAGGCCGGCGACCATTGCGCCGAAACCGATCGCGAAGTTCCACGCCGAGAGCGAGATCATGAACGGGATCTTGTCGCCGGCGACGTAGTACACGACGATCCACAGCAGGCCGATCACCATCAGGGCGACCATGAGGACGGCGTACCAGCGGGGGCTGGGCTGTGCGGCGCGCGCCTGGGCCGTCCGGGACTGCAGGACACCCTCCGGCGGGGTGTACACCGACTTCTTGCGCACCTTGGACTTGGGCAACCTAGCGATCTCCCTCCGGGGGGCCGGGCTGTCGGCTCCGGCCGGAAACGCCTCCAGCCTAAGCTGCTCGCAGACGACGAGGGCGCTGCGACCGCCCAGAGAGCCCCGTGCGCCCCCGGTCGCCGTCCCGTCGCAGGCCCGAGGAGGTGTGCCGTGGCCCGCTCGATGCGTGCCGCCCTGAGGGGCCGGCGCATCTCCGCGTGGGGCGCCCTCGTGCCCGTCGTCGCCCTCGCCGCGGGTTTGCTGTTCGCCACCTCCGCGCACACCGCGCAGGGCACGGATCTGCGCGCCGGCGAGATCACCAAGCTCTCCGAGCTGATCAGCCAGCGGAACAACTCGGTGAAGAACCAGGCAGCACAGCTCGCCACACTCCAGAGTCAGGTGCAGCGGCTGACCGCGCAGGCGGCCACCCGCAACGGCGCCGTCGCCGCCGCCAAGGCCACCGGCGACCAGGGTGCCCTCTCGGCGGCCCTGGTGCCCCTCAGCGGCCCCGGCGTCGTCATCACCCTGGACGACGCCCCTCAGCGGGCCGACGGCCAGCTCCCGGTCAACGCCCGGCCCGACGACCTGGTGATCCACCAGTCCGACGTGCAGGCGGTCGTGAACGCGGTCTGGGCGGCCGCGGCCGACGGCGTCGCCGTCATGGACCAGCGACTGATCGCGACCAGCGCGGTGCGCTGCGTCGGCAACACCCTGCTGCTGCAGGGGCGCACCTACTCACCGCCGTTCGTCATCACCGCGATCGCCGACGCCGACGCCGTCCGTGCCCAGCTGGCCGACTCGCATCAGGTCCGGGTGCTCGAGCAGGCCGTCGAGGCGTTCGGGCTCACCTTCCAGGTGCGGTCCCGGGCCCAGGTGACCCTGCCGGCCTACGACGGGCCGCTCGACCTGCAGTACGCCAGCCCCCGCTGAGTACGGTGGATCGGTGCTGACCGCCGCCGACCGCCCGGTGCTCGTCGTCGACAACTTCGACAGCTTCGTCTACAACCTGGTCCAGTACCTCGGGCAACTCGGCGTCCGGTGCATCGTCCGGCGCAACGACGCGGTCACCGTCGACGAACTCGCCGACCTCGACGTCGCCGGTGTGCTGCTCTCCCCCGGCCCCGGCACGCCGGCCGGCGCCGGCGTCACCGTGCCCATGGTGCACGCGGCGGCCGGGCGCGGGATCCCCGTTCTCGGCGTCTGCCTCGGGCACCAGGCGATCGCCGAGGCCTTCGGCGCCGAGATCGTGCGCGCCCCCGAACTGCTGCACGGCAAGACCAGCGAGGTGCTGCACGAGGGCGCCGGCGTGCTCGCCGGCCTGCCCTCACCCTTCACCGCGACCCGCTACCACTCGCTCGCGGTCGACCCGGCCACGGTGCCCGCCGAGCTGGAGGTGACCGGGCGCACGGCGTCCGGGATCGTCATGGCCCTGCGGCACCGCGAACTGCCGATCGAGGGCGTGCAGTTCCACCCCGAGTCGGTGCTCACCGAGGGGGGCCACCGGATGCTCGCCACCTGGCTCGCGGTCTGCGGCGTGGCCCCCGACCCGGCCGCCGTCGAGACGGCGGCCGCGGGCGCGCGCCGGCTGTCGTCGGCGCGCGCCTAGTTCAGCCTCCGGGGCTCGGCGACGCCGTCGTCGGTGTCCCGCTGGTCGGTGCGGGGCTGCTCGGCGTCGTGGACGACGACGGCGTCGGGACGGCGATCAGCAGGGTGATCGGGGTGTCGGCGGTGGCCTGCGTGCCTGCGCCGGGCTCGGTGCCCACCGCCTGACCCTGCGGCACCGAGTTGTTCTCCGCGCTCTGCACCGTGACGTTGGTGAAGCCCGCGTCGTGCAGGGACTTCTGCGCGTCGGCCTGGCTCTTGCCGTGCACGTCGGGGATCGCGACGTGCCCGTCGGACACCTGGAGCGTGATCGCCTGGGTGGGCGCCACCTGGGTGCCCTCCGCCGGGTCGACGGCGACCACGGTGCCCTTGGGCTTGGTGCCGTCGACCTGGTCGGTGTTGATGCTCGTGAACCCCGCCGTGCCCAGGGTCGTCTTCGCGCGGTCGGCGTCGAGGCCGACCACGGGCGGCACGGCCACGGTGTTGGGCGCCTGGCCGACGACGAGGTCGACCTTGCTGCCCTTCTCCACCTGGACGCCACCGGCGGGGTTGCTGTCGAGGACCTTGCCGACCTGGTCGGTGTTGCTGGTCGTCTGCGGGGTCACCGTGCCGACCTTGAGGCCTGCGCTGGTGAGCAGTTGCACGGCGGCGGCCTGGGACTGGTCGACCAGGGCGGGCACGGCGACCTTGGCGGGCGCCGTCGGCGTCTTCTTGCCCCCGGAGAGGGTCAGCGCCAGCGCGACCACGCCGGCCACGATCAGCAGCGCGACGACGGCGATGATCGCGATCATCCGGCGCTTGCGGCGGCGCGCGGCCTCGTCGCCGTCGTCCCAGCGGTCGTCGTTCCGGTAGCCGTACCCGCCGGGGGCGGCGGCGAGGATCGTGGTCTTCTCGGCGTCCCCCATGACGGGGGTGGCCTCGACCCGCTGCCCGGCGAGCGCCCGGAGCAGGTCGTTGCGCATGTCGGCGGCCGACTGGTACCGGTTGGCCGGGTTCTTGCTCATCGCCTTGAGCAGGATGGCGTCGAGCTCGGCCGGCACCTCCGGGTTGATCGACGACGGCAGCCGCGGGTCCTCGCGCACGTGCTGGTAGGCCACGGCCACCGGAGAGTCGCCGGTGAAGGGCGGGGCGCCGGTGACGAGCTCGTAGAGCAGGCAGCCGAGGGAGTAGACGTCGGAGCGGGCGTCGACGCCCTCGCCCCGCGCCTGCTCGGGGGAGAGGTACTGGGCGGTACCGATGACGGCGGCCGTCGAGGTCATCGTCGCGGCCGAGTCGCTGACCGCCCGGGCGATGCCGAAGTCCATCACCTTGACCGCGCCCTGGGGTGTGATCATCACGTTCCCGGGCTTCACGTCGCGGTGCACGATGCCGTTGCGGTGGCTGAAGTCGAGGGCGCCGCAGATGTCGGCGGCCAGGCTCATCGCGCGCTCGGGGGCCAGTCGGCCCTCGCGGCGCAGCACGTCGCGCAGCGTCTCGCCCTCGACGTACTCCATGACGATGTACGGGGTGGCGCCCGACGGTGTGCGGTCCTCGCCGGTGTCGTACACGGCGACGATCGCCGGGTGGTTCAGCGAGGCGGCCGCCTGCGCCTCCCGCCGGAAACGCACCTGGAAGGACGGGTCGCGCGCGAGGTCGTTGCGCAGCACCTTCACGGCGACCTCGCGGCCCAGCCGCAGGTCACGGCCCCGGTGGACCTCCGCCATGCCGCCGCGGCCGAGGACGCCACCGATCTCGTAGCGCTCCCCGAGCACCTCCGGCGTGGTCATCGGCAGTCCTCTCGGGCGGGATCGTGCATCGTCCGGGGGCGGGCCGCGGAGAGCAGGCAGGTGGTGATCGCGGCCCGCGGGACGTCGGGCAGTGCACCGGGCGGGAGCCTAACCGCTGGACGGCCCGATTCCGGTGCGGCGCGGGGGAGAACGATCACGGGGTACCCGTAGCGGCCGCGGCACCGTTGTCGGTGCCGGTGCTCGGGGAGGCCGGCGGCGACGACGCCGAGGACCCGGCGGCCGTGGTCGGCGACGTCGAGATGCTGGGCGTCGTCGGCACGCTGGGTGTCGTCGGCGGCGTGGTCGGCGCCGTCGTCTTCGGCGCCGAGGACGCCGCGGTGGTGGGCGGGGCCGACGTCGTGGGCGGCGCCGACGTGGTCCGGCCGCCGCCCGGGGTGTAGCCGTCGCGGGCGACGAACAGGACGACGGCGTCGCCGGGCCTGGCCTGCACCCCCGACGGGTCGAGGCCGGCGACGTCGCCGGGGCGGAGCTTCTCGCCCAGCGCTGCCAGCCGGGCCTGGCCGGCGTCCTTCTCGGTCACCGTGAGGCCGGCCGTCACCAGTTCCGCACGCACGTCGTCGACCGGCCGGCCGACGAACCGGGCCGGGTCGAGGAGGACGCCGGTCGGCCCGGCGCTGCTCTGCGAGGTCGTCGGGCTCCCGGCGGTGCCGCCGCCGCCCTTGGAGCCGGCGTTCAGCACGAACCAGGCCCCGCCACCGACCAGGAGCAGGAGCACCAGGGCGGCGGCCAGCCACAGCCAGCGGCGTTCCCGGGGCTCTTCCGGTGGCAGGTCGTCCTCGGCCGCCCACTCGTCGTCCCGCGGCGCGTGCAGGGGGGGCATGGCCCCGGCGGGGCCGGTGCCCGGGCCGCCGACGACCGTGGCGCCTGTCGTCGCCGGGATGATCTGGGTGCGGCCGTCGCCCGCGTCCCCGACGGCGCCGCGGG
Source organism: Blastococcus sp. (assembly GCA_035999465.1). Classification (GTDB taxonomy): domain Bacteria; phylum Actinomycetota; class Actinomycetes; order Mycobacteriales; family Geodermatophilaceae; genus Blastococcus_B. Next base: position 12,508 of record DASYGS010000002.1, read on the forward strand.
CCGTCAGGCCGCCCGCGGCCAGTCCACCCGCCGCGAGGCCTGCCGTCGTGAAACCGCCCGCGACCACCGGGGTCGGGGTGGTGCGGGGGGCGCCGGCCGGGGCCGCCGCGGCCAGGGTGCCGCCGGCGGCCACCCGGCGGATGGCGTCGGCGAAGGCACCGCCGTCGGGGAACCGGTCGGCCGGGTCCTTGGCCAGTGCCCGCTCCACGAGCAGGCGGACCGAGGGTGGGACGTCGGCCGGCAGCGGCGGCGGGGGCCGGTTGATGTGGGCCAGGGCGATGGCCACCTGGGAGGCGCCGTCGAAGGGCCGCGCACCGGCCAGGCACTCGTAGGCGACCACGCCGAGCGAGTAGACGTCGGACGCGGCGTTGACCTCCATGCCCTGGGCCTGCTCGGGGGAGAGGTACTGGGCGGTGCCGACGACCATGCCGGTGCGGGTGAGCGGCGTCGCGTCACGGGCCTGGGCGATGCCGAAATCGGTCAGCTTGACCACGCCGTCGGGCCGGACCAGCAGGTTGCCCGGCTTGATGTCGCGGTGCACGACCCCGGCCCGGTGCGCGGCGGAGAGCCCGTCGGCGGACTGGCCGAGCACGTGCAGCGTCCAGTCGACGGGGAGGCGCCCCTCCTCGTGCAGGATCGTGACCAGTGGCTGGCCGTCGACGAGCTCCATGACCAGGAAGGCGAGCTTCTGCCCGTCCTGGTCGGTCTCGCCGTAGTCGTAGACCGACGCGATGTTCGGGTGGGTGAGCGCGGCGGTGTGCCGGGCCTCGTTCCGGAACCGGGCGAGGAAGCTGGGGTCGTCGGTGTACTCGCTCTTGAGCACCTTGGCCGCGACGTCGCGGTCCAGCACCCGGTCGCGTGCCTTCCACACCTCGCCCATGCCGCCGGTGGCGATCGGCGCGGTGATCTCGTAGCGGCCGGCCAGCAGGCTGCCGATGGTCAGCGCCATCAGCCGCCGTGCCCGGCGAGATAGGCCTGCATGACCTGGCGGGCGAGCGGCGCCGACAGGTCGCCGCCGGTGGCGCCGCCGTTCTTGATGAACACGGCGACGGCGATCTTCGAGTGCCCCGCGGGGGCGAAGCCGATGAACCACGCGTGGTCGGTCGCCGCGTTCTGCGCCGTCCCCGTCTTCCCGGCGACCTGAATGCCCGGGATCTGCGCCTTCCGGCCGGTGCCCCGGGCGACGACGCTCGTCATCATGTCGGTGAGCTGGGCGGCGACCTCGGCGGAGACGGGGCGGCTGAGCTCCGCGGGCTTCGTGCGGTCGACCACGGTGAGATCGGGCGCCTGGACCGAGTCGACCAGGTAGGGCTTCATGAGCGTGCCCTGGTTGGCGACGGCGGCCGCGATCATCGCGCCCTGCATCGGGGTCAGCTGCACGTCCTGCTGGCCGATCGAGCTGATGCCGAGCTGCGCGTCGCCGTCGATGGGGCCGATCGTGCTGGGTGTCACGTGCAGCGGCATGTCGAAACCGCTGCCGGCGCCGTTGATCCCGAACGCCTCGGCCATGCTCCGCACCTTGTCCTCGCCCAGCGTGATGCCGAGCTGGGCGAAGGCGGTGTTGCAGGAGACGGTCAGCGCGTCGAGCAGCGACTGGTCGGCGCCGCCGTTGCAGCTCTCGCCGTTGTAGTTCTCCAGTTCCTTGCTGCTGCCGGGCAGCTTGAGGCGGTTGGGCGCCGGCACCTTCGTCTGCGGCGTGTACTTGCCGGTCGACAGGGCGGCGGCGGCCACGACCACCTTGAAGACAGAGCCGGGCGCGTAGCGCTCGTCGATGGCCTGGTTGAGCCGCGGGTCGGGCTGCTGGGCGGCCAACTTGCCCGCATAGGCGCGGATCGCGGCCGGGTCGTGCGTCGAGAGCTGGTTGGGGTCGTAGGTCGGCGTGCTGGCCAGGGCCAGCACCTTCCCGGTCGACGGGTCGAGCGCGACCACGGCGCCGGTGACACCCTTGAGGCCGTCCATCGCGGCCTTCTGCGCGGCCGGGTCCAGGGTCAGGACGACGTCGCCGCCGGAGGGGTTCCGCCCGGTGAACAGGTCGGCCAGGCGGCGGACGAACAGCCGCGGGTCGGAGCCGGTGAGCACGTCGTTCTCGGCCCGCTCCAGGCCCGAGCTGCCGTACACCAGCGAGTAGTACCCGGTGACGGGGCTGTAGATGTCCCCCTGCGGGTACTGGCGGAGGTAGGCCAGCTGGTCGTTGGTGCGCACCGACTTCGCGATGTCGTTGCCGGCCACGACGATCGAGCCGCGCTGCCGGCTGTACTCCTCGGCGAGCTGGCGGGTGTTGCCCGGATGGGTGCGCAGCTCGTCGGACCGGACGACCTGGATGTAGTTGACGTTGAGGATCAGCAGCGTGAACAGGACCAGGACGCTGATCGCGACGCGGCGCAGCGGCGCGTTCACTGCTTGACGATCTCTGTCGGCGCATCGCCGAGACGCGGCTGCGGCGCGGGGTGCGGGGCGGCCGGGCGGCGCGCGGCGTCGCTGATCCGCACGAGGACGGCCACCAGCACGAAGTTGGCCACCAGCGACGAGCCGCCGTAGGCGACGAACGGCGTCGTCAGGCCGGTCAGCGGCAGCAGGCCCGTGACGCCACCGAGGACGACGAACACCTGCCAGGCCACTGCGAAGGCCAGCCCGGCCGCCAGCAGCTTGCCGAAGGCGTCGCGGACGACCAGCGACGTGCGCAGGCCGCGCTCGACCAGCACCAGGTAGATCACGATGACCGCGACCAGGCCGAACAGGCCCAGCTCCTCGCCGATGGCCGAGGCGATGAAGTCGCTCTTGGCGACCGGCACCTTGTCGGGGCGGCCGCCGCCGAGGCCGGCGCCGAACAGGCCGCCGGTGCCGAGCCCGAACAGTGACTGGGTGAGCTGGTAGCCCTTGCCGTTGGCGTAGGCGAACGGGTCGAGCCAGACGTCGACGCGGTCGCGGACGTGGCCGAAGATGTGGTACGCGACGAAGGCGCCGCCGGCGAACAGCACCACGCCGATGACCAGCCAGCTCGCGCGCTCGGTGGCGATGTAGAGCATCACCACGAAGATGCCGAACAGCAGCAGCGAGCTGCCCAGGTCGCGCTCGAAGACCAGCACCAGGATCGACAGCACCCAGGCCAGCAGCACCGGGCCGAGGTCGCGGCCGCGCGGCAGTTCGAGGCCGGCGACCTTGCGGCTGGCCAGCGCCAGGACGTCGCGCTTGTCGACCAGGTAGGCGGCGAAGAAGACGACCAGGCAGATCTTGGCGAACTCCCCGGGCTGGATGGAGAAGCCGGCGAGGCGGATCCAGATCTTCGCGCCGTTCACCTCGGAGATCGAGGCGGGGAGCAGAGCCGGCATCGCCAGCAGCCCCAGCCCGACCAGGGCGAGCGTGTAGGCGTACCGGGAGAGCGAGCGGTGGTCGCGGATCAGCACGAGGAAGCCGATGAACAACCCGACGCCGAGCGTGACCCAGACCAGCTGGACCGGGGCGTCCTCGTGGGTAGCGACGCCGTTGACCTGCTCACCGGCGAGGTCGAGCCGGTGGATGACGGCCAGCCCGAGGCCGACGAGCACCGCCACGGCCGGCAGCAGCAGCGGGTCGGCGTACGGGGCCCAGCGGCGCACCACCAGATGCGCGGCCAGCCACAGCCCGGAGATCCACAGGCCGAACGTGACCAGCTCCGGGCGCACCGAGCCGGTGATCGTGACGTCGACGATGCACTGCGCGACGACCGTGATGACGACGGCGAAGCCGAGCAGGGCGGCCTCGGTGCCGCGGCGCTTCGGCGGTGCGCTCGCCGCGGCACGCGGATCGGTGGAGGGCCCGGTCATCACTTCACCTCCCGGCAGTCCACCCCCGGCTCGGACGACTGGGTCGCCTGAGCCGACGTCGTCGGCGTGGTGGTGACCGGTGCGCTCGTCGTGGCCGGGGTCCGCGTCGCCGGCGGCGTGGCGCTGCCCGCCGGTGCCCCGGACCCCGGGGTCGCCGTCGAGCCCGTGGTCGCGGCGGGGCTGGTGGTCGCGGCGGTGCCCGTGGCACCTCCGACCGGCGGGCAGATCGGCAGCCGCTGGTCGCGGAGGGCCTCGAGGATGCGGTCGGCGTCCGCGCTGCTCTGCGCGTTGATGCCGCCCCGCACGCGGGTGCGCGCGGCCGGGGTCAGGTCGGCCACGGCCAGGCCGGTGTCGTGGTCGACCTTGTAGAAGTCGAAGCCCACGATCGAGACGTTCAGGCCCCGGAAGACCGCCACGTCCTCGGCCGGTCCCGTGGCCTGCACGCTGACGAACCAGTGCGTCAGCGCCCACGCGTACAAGCCGATCGTTCCCGCCACGAGCACGACGAGAACGCCCACCGCCACCAGGAGAAGTCGCAGCGGGCGGCGGCGGGCGGGGGGGCCACCGCCCGTCGGCGGTGTGGCCGTCGGCGGCGGGGGAGCCGGCGGGTCGGCGAGGGCGGCGCGGCCGGCCGCGGACCGGGGGTCGACCTGGCGCTGGCCGCGGTTGTCACCGGCCGCGCCGTCGATCACCGGCTCCATCAGGATGCCCCGGCCACCGTCCTCGACGACGTCGGCGACGATCACCGTCACGTTGTCGGGACCGCCGCTGCGCAGCGCCAGCTCGATCAGCCGGTCGGCGGTGGTCTGCGGGTCGGGGTCCTTCAGCGCCTCGGCGAGGGTCTCCTCTGAGACGACGCCGGAGAGCCCGTCGGAGCAGAGCAGGTACCGGTCACCGGCCCGGGCCTCCCGCATGGAGAGGTCGGGCTCGACGTCCTGCCCGTTGAGCGCGCGCAGCAGCAGCGAGCGCTGCGGGTGGCTGTTGGCCTCCTCGGCGGTGATCCGGCCGTCGTCGATCAGCGTCTGGACGAACGTGTCGTCGTGGGTGATCTGCGACATGACGCCGTCACGCTGCAGGTAGGCGCGCGAGTCGCCCACGTGGCAGAGCGCCAGCCGCCCGCCGGCGAAGAGGATCGCGGTCAGCGTCGTCCCCATGCCCTCGAGCTGGGGAGATTCCCGGATCACCTCGCGCAGGTGCTCGCTGCCCTCGAAGACGGCCTCGCGCATCGCCTGCAGCATGTCGCCGGAGGGGGTGTCGTCGTCGAGGTGCTCGAGAGCGGCGATGACGACCTTGCTCGCGACGTCGCCGGCCGCGTGGCCGCCCATGCCGTCGGCGACGGCCAGCAACCGCGGACCCGCGTAGACCGAGTCCTGGTTGTTGCCGCGGATGAGGCCGCGGTCCGAACGCGCCGCATACCTGAGAACGAGGCTCATGCGTCCTCCTCAGCGGCGCTCGTAGGACGTGGTGGGTGGGCGGTTCTGCTCGGGGGTGAGCTCGTGCGGTGGCTCACGTACGCAGCTCCAGCGCGGTCTGGCCGATGCGGATCGGCTGGCCGGGGGCGATCAGCAGCGGCCCTTGCACCCGCTGCTGATCGAGGTAGGTGCCGTTGGTGGAGCCGAGGTCCTCCACGTACCACTGCCCCCCTCGGTTGGTCAGCCGCGCGTGCCGCGAGCTGGCGAAGTCGTCGGTGAGGACCAGTGTGGAGTCATCGGCCCGGCCGATGAGGATCGGCTGGTCGCCCAGCGTGATCTTGGTACCCGACAACGGCCCCGCCGTGACCACCAGGGTGCGTGGTCCGCGGTGGCCGCGCTTCTTGGCGGCGGCGGCGGCGCGCGGCGGAACCGAGGCGACCCGCCCGGCGCGGCCGCCGAAGAGGTCGGCGCGGACCACCCGGAACGCGGCGAAGATGAACAGCCACAACAGCAGGAGGAAGCCGAAGCGGAAGACCTGCAGGACGATCTCGGCCGTCACGCAGGCACCCCGGCCGTCACTGGCCGTCCTGCCGGTAGACCAGCACCGAGTGCCCGATCCGGATGACGTCGCCGTCGGCGAGCGCCTGGCGGCTGATCCGCCGTCCGTTCACGAGCGTGCCGTTGGTCGACCCGAGGTCCTCGACCGTCGCGACCCCGCCCTCGAGCACGACGTCCACGTGCTTGCGGCTCACGCCGGTGTCGGGCAGGCGGATGTCGGCCTCCGTGCCGCGGCCGATGACGTTGCGGCCGGTGGTCAGCTCGTGGCGGGTGCCCGGGCCGTCGACGACCAGCACGTGGGTGTGCCGCGCCCCGGCGCGGCCCACCATGGACGGCGACTGCGCGCCCGTGTCGCCGGAGGGGCGGCCCCGGAGCGGGGGCAGCGGCGGGAGCGGGGGGTGGCCGCCGGCCAGCGGGGGCGCACCGGCATGGACGTCCTCGCGGGGCAGGGGGCGCGCGGGGTCGGCGACGTGCGAGCTGACCTCGAAGACGCCGGTCGGCAGGTCGTCGTCCTGCTCGAGCCGGACGGTCACCTTGTCGAAGACCTGGTAGCCCTCGTCGTCGATGTGCTCGGTGACCATGTCGGCGAGCTCGTCGGCCAGCTGGTCCGACCACTGGCCGAGATGGCCGTAGTCGGTCTCGCCGAGGCGGACGACGTAGACGTTGGGGGCGAGGACGCGGCCCTCGCCGACCACCGAACGCTGCTCGTCGGCCTCGCGCTGCAGGGCCTTGGCGATCTCCGCCGGATGCACCTTGCCCTTGAAGATCCGCGCGAACGCCAGGCCGACCATGCCCTCGAGGCGTCGCTCGAAGCGCTGCAGCACACCCACAGTCGCTCCCTTGCGCTCGCCCTGACGTCCGTTTGTGCCACCCGTGATCGTAGCCGGGCGGCGCGCCGCCGACCGGCCGGTGACCCGCGACGCCCCGGACGACCTCGACATCGGGCCGGCCGGGGTGGGTGCCCAGGGACCAACGACCGACCCCCCACCGGGGCAACGGTCCCCGGCTGCTAGTCTCAGCGCTCGCCAGGGCAAGTGGCGGAATGGCAGACGCGCACGGTTCAGGTCCGTGTGTCCGAAAGGACGTGGGGGTTCAACTCCCCCCTTGCCCACCAGGTGGTTCACAAGAGTGAGCCGGCCACCAGCACGACCGGAACGCCGGAGCCCAGCGGCTCCGGCGTTCTCGCGTCCGGAGGGAAGTTCGTCCCCCTCGCGCCGCCCTTGGGCCCCTGTGGCGGGGGTGCCGCGATCGGCGACGCTGCGACCGCACCCGACCGCGCCCCGGCCGGGGCGAGCGCCTGGAGGTGCGCGATGACCCGCCGCCGCATGTCCCCCGAGGACAGTCTCTGGCTCGAGCTGGACCGGCCGACCAATCAGATGGTGATCACGTCGGTGCTGTGGACAGACAGCCCCGTCGACCCCGAACGGTTGCGCGAGGTCCTCCGGCGCCGGGTGCTCTCCCGGTACCCCGTGTTCTCGCAGCGGCCGGTGGTCCGTAGTGGGCTGGTCCGGCGCGGGATCTGGGTCGACGACATCGAGTTCGACCTCGACCGGCACCTCGTCGTCCAGCAGATGCCGGGACGGGGGGACCGGGCCGCGCTGCAGGACTTCGTCGCGGCGCAGCGCAGCGACCCGCTCGACCCTGCCCACCCGCTGTGGCGGGTGCACCTGCTGCAGGGGTACGCCGGTGGCAGCGCGCTCGTGCAGCGCTACCACCACGCGATGGCCGACGGCATCCGGCTGACCCAGGTCATGCTGGCCCTGCTGGACCCCCTCGACGACGGCGAGGTGTCGCTGACGGCCCAGGTCGGTGGGCGGATGCCCGCGCGAGGGCTGCCCGGGGTCGCCGGGGCCGGTCTCGCGCTGCTGCGCACCGGCGTGAGCGCGCTGAAGATCGCCCTCTGGACCAATCCGGACACCGCGCTCGACGGGCGGCCGGCGCTGGCCAAGACCGCGGCCTGGACCGACCCGCTGCCCCTCGACCGGCTCAGTGCGGTCGCCCACGCCGCGGGCGTCACCGTCAACGACGTCTGCACCACGCTGGTCGCGGGTGCGGTCGCCCGCTACCTGGACTCCCTGGACGCCCCCGCGCGCCGGCTCCTCCCCGGGGACGACGACCTGGCCTGGATGATCCCGGTCAACCTGGACCCGCCGACCGCCGAACCGCCACCGGACCTGGGCAACCATTTCGCCCTCGTGCTGGCGGTGCTGCCGCACGGGCCGGGCGCCTTCCGCGACCGGCTGGCCGAGGTGCACCGCCGGATCGTCCGCATCCGCCGCTCGTGGGAACCGGTGCTGACCGAGGTCATCGCCCAGGGCCTCGCGATGATGCCCACCGAGCTGGGCGCGGCGTTGAGCCGGGTGCTGGCGGCGAAGGCCGTCGGGGTGCTGACCAACGTGCCCGGCCCGCGGACCGCGATGACACTCGCCGGCTCCCGCGTCACCGGCGTCGTGGGCTGGGCGCCACCCAGCGGCCGGGAGACGATGACCGTCTGCATCTTCAGCTACGCCGGAGGGGTCACCTTCGGTTTCGGCACCGACCGTTCCGTGCTCCCGGACGCACAGGGGTTCGTGGACGCACTGGACGCGGAGTGGGCCGAGGCGACCGGGGTCGTCCGCGCCGGGGCGGCGGGGGCCCGGAGCTCCTGATCAGGCGTGCAGCTGGCCGTGGTGGTCGCGGTCGTCGCGCGGACCGCCGTTGCCGCCGGTCAGCAGCACCGCACCCCAGGGGCCGATGACCCAGATCGGCCAGAAGTAGATCAGCGTGCCCGAACTGATCGACGTCGCGAGCCAGATGGTCACGACGATCAGCGAGGTGGTCAGCCAGGACTGCCACGACGCGTTGCGACCGCCCCACCCGTGGTGCCGGCGCAGGCCCGGGCCGTACATGGGGCCGGAGGACGGGCGCGGGGTGGGCGCCGGGGCGGTTGCCGGGGCGGTCGCCGGACGCGAGGGAGCGGCGGACGGCAGGTCGGCGGTCAGTTCGGCGGGGTCGCCGAACGTGCGCGCGGCGTAGGCGCGGGCCACGCGGTCGTCGTACTCGGCGAGGGTGAGCCGGCCCGCGGACATGTACTCGCCGAGCGCGGCCGCGACAGCCGCCCGGTCGGTGTCGGCGGCGCGCAGGTGGGGCTCGGGCACGGCGGGCAGGTGCGGTTCTCCTCGGACGGGGCCCTCAGTGTGGGTCGCGGCGACGGCCCGGTCCAGCGATCCGGGTTCCACGTGGAACGGTCAGGTCCGGCTCGTGCGGGTCAGGCCGCGGCCGGGGCGCCACGAGGAGATGACCAGCGCACTCTTGTCGTCGGAGATCGCCGTCAGGACCACCTGGTCGAGGTCGACCCGGAAGAGTTCGAAGCCGGCGTGCTCGTCGGGCACGCCGGCGGACTCGGCGAAGGTGGCCCGCTCGTTCGCGTCGGTGACCTCGACGGCGCGGCCGGAGACCTTCCCGTCGGCCCGGAAGGCGTCCGGCTCGTCACTGCCGCTGTGCAGGGCCAGGCGCGGGTCGCGGCGCAGGTCGAGGAACTTCACTGACTGCGGCATGCCGGCCAGCCACAGCTCGCCGGCCAGGAACCGGGCCTCGATGCCGCTCACCCGGGGAGACCCGTCGGCCCGCAGGGTCGCGAGGATCTTGTGCACGTGCGCATCGAAGGCCGCGCGCACCCGGCCGGCGAACTCTGGTTCCTCGGACTCGACGACGGCGAAGGAGGCCATGCGGCCAGCCTGCACCCCGGCACCGACAGAACAAGCCCTTCGATCCCCGGGCCGGGGATCAGGAGCCGCCGGGGGCCGCTTCCTGGGCCAGCGACCGCCCGATGACCATCCGCTGGATCTGGTTGGTGCCCTCGAAGATCTGCATGACCTTCGCCTCGCGCATGTAGCGCTCGACCGGGAACTCGCGCGTGTAGCCCGCCCCGCCGAGCACCTGGACGGCGTCTGTGGTCACCTTCATCGCCGCATCGGTGGCCACGAGCTTGGCGATGCTCGCCTGCCGGCTGTACGGCTTGCCGGCGTCCTTGCGGCGGGCGGCGACGAGGTAGGTGGCGCGGGCGGACTCGACCGCGGCAGCCATGTCGGCCAGGACGAACGCGAGGCCCTGGTGGTCGATGATCGGGCGCCCGAACGCGGTGCGTTCCGCGGCGTACCGGACGGCGACGTCCAGCGCGGACTGGGCCAGCCCGACCGCGACGGCGCTGACCCCGAGCCGGCCGGAGTCGAGGGCGCCCAGCGCGATCGCCATGCCGCGCCCGGGCTCGCCGACCAGGCGGTCGGGCGTGATCGGGACGTCGTCCAGCCGGATCGCCGCCGTCGTCGATCCGGTCAGGCCCATCTTCTCCTCGGGCCGGGCGGCACTGAGGCCGGGCAGGTCCGGGGTCAGGTGGAAGCACGAGATCCCGCGGGCGCCGTCGGCCGGCGTGCGCAGGAAGGTCGAGTAGAAGTCGGCATGGCCGCCGTGGGTGACCCACGCCTTCTCGCCGCGCGCGGTCCAGCCGTCGTCGGACGGCGTCGCGGTTGCGCGCATCGCCGCCACGTCGGAACCGGCGTGGGCCTCCGACAGGGAGTAGGCGCCCAGGAGTCGGCCACCGACCATCTCGGGCAGCAACTCGCTGCGCTGGGCCTCGGTGCCGAAGCTGGCGATCGGCGAGCACGCGAGGGTGTGCACGCTGACCCCGAGCGCCACGCTCGCCCACCGGGCGGCGAGCTCCTCGACGACCTGCAGGTAGACCGCGTACGGCTGGCCGCCCCCGCCGACGTCCTCCCCGAAGGGCAGCCCCAGGAGGCCGGCCTCGCCGAGCAGCGTGAACTTCTCGCGGGGGAAGCGCTCCTCCCGCTCATAGGCCGCGGCATGCGGGGCCAGTTCGGCGTCGGCCAGCTCGCGGGTCAGCGCGATCAGGTCGGCGGCCTCCTGGGAGGGCAGTTCGCGGTCGACGGGCATGGGGCTCCTAGCTCCGGGAACAGTACTGAGAACGGTACCGCAGTACTGTTGCTAGTCCAGGTCGCATGCTGAGCGCATGCCAGGAGATGCCGGAGGGGGTGGGGGACCACGTCGACCGCGACCGGGGACGCCGCCCTGACCCGACGCCAGGCGCAGTTGCTCGACCAGCTCGAGGAGCTCTTTCTGGCCAAGGGCTTCGCCCGGTTCACCCTCGACGACCTCGCCGTCCGGCTGCACTGCTCGAAGAGCACCCTCTACGCGCTCGCCGACAGCAAGGAACAGCTCGCTCTGCGCGTGATCCGGCACTTCTTCCGCAAGGCCACCGTCGCTGTCGAGGCGCGGACGTTCTCCGTCAAGGACCCGGCGCTGCGCGTGACCGCCTATCTGACCGCCGTGGCCGCGGCCCTGGCGCCGGCCGGTCAGGCGTTCCACGCCGACCTCGACGCCTTCGTGCCCGGCCGTGAGGTGTACGAGCGGAACACGGCCATGGCCGCCGAGCGCGTGCGCGAGCTCATCGCGGAGGGCGTCGCCCAGGGACACTTCCGCGAGGTGCACCCGGCCCTGATCGCCGACACGGTGACCACGCTGATGTTCCGCATCGGGCGGGGGGAGACCGCTCGCGCCACCGGCCTCGACGACGCGACCGCCTACCGCGAGCTCGCGACCCTGCTGCTGCACGGGATCGCCCTGTGAGGGTCGTGCAGGCGGTCTGGGACGACCCGGACGTGCGGGCGCTCGTAGCTGCCCAGCAGGCCGAGCTGCGATCGCGGTACGGCGGGGCGGGCGAGCCCGGGACGCCGCCGTCGGCGACGGACGTCAGCGTGGTGCTCGTGGCGCGCGACCGGGACGGTGTCGCGGTCGGCTGCGGGGCCCTGCGCGCCCTCGGGGGGCCCGTGGCCGAGATCAAGCGCATGTACGTCGTCCCTTCTGCTCGGGGTCGTGGAGTGTCGAAGGCGCTGCTGGCCGGGCTGGAGGCGGCCGCGGAGAGCCGTGGCTGGACCACGCTCCGGCTGGAGACGGGCCCGCTCCAGCCCGAGGCGGTGGCGCTGTACTCGGGCGCCGGCTACCGGCCGATCGACGCGTTCGGCGCCTACGTGGGCGCAGCGGACGCCGCCGCCTCCCTCTTCTTCGAGCGGATGCTCGGCGCCTGATCCCGTGGCGAGTCGTTCCAGCGTCGACATCTGACCCGCCTCCCGCTGCTCCGCTCGCCTCGAATGTGTGGTGGAGGGGAGCCAACCAGCGGGACAGGCGCCTGACCGCAGGGTTCCGACATCTGTGGACAATCGCCCTGCCTGTGGGCGACCGGCGGCCGGCCCGGGCGCGGGGCGAGTAGGAGTACAGCCGTGACCTCAGACCAGGAAACGGCCCGTGCCGTGCTCGACCGCTACGGCACCACGTACGCCGAGCAGGCCGGCATCCGGCTCGCGGACGAACCCGCGCCGCTGTTCCAGCTGCTCGTCCTCGCCGAACTGCTCGCGGCACGGATCGGTGCGGGCGTCGCGGTCGCCGCGGCTCTCGAGCTGGCCACGGCGAAGCTCACCACGCCGGCCGCGATGCGCAACTCGACCTGGCAGGCCCGCGTCGCCGCGCTCGGCCGTGCGGGCTACCGGCGCTACGACGAGCGCACCGCCACACAGCTCGGCGACGCCGCCCGGCTCGTGCTCGACCGGTACTCCGGAGACCTGCGGCGGCTGGCCGACGCGAGCGGGCGCGACGTCGGTGCCGCGGCCCGTCTCCTCCAGGAGGTCAACGGCATCGGCCCGACGGGGGCATCGGTGTTCCTCCGCGAGGTGCAGGCCGTCTGGCCGTGGGTGCGGCCCCACCTCGACGACCGGACCAGGAAGGGGGCAGGGCGGGTGGGCCTGCCGGACGACCCGGATGCGCTCGCCGCCCTCGTGCCCGGCGCCGACCTCGCCCGGTTCGCGGCCGGTCTCGTGCGGATCTCGCTGCTGCCCGCGCGGGCCGACCCGCTGTCGGACTGAGGAAGGCGCTGCACACCGCACCACCGGGAACGTCGCCCGCCTGTGGTGGAGTGACGTCAGCCACGACCATCAGGAGGACCCATGCCGCACGCCACCGCGTGGCCGGACAGCGAGCCGGCCGAGGTGCACCTGTCCAGCGGGCATGCCCGCCTCGCCGTCGACCTGCGGGGCGGTGGGCTGCGCCGGCTGGTGGTCGACGAGTGGGACGTCCTCGACGGCTACCCGGCGCGCACGGTGCCGCAGGGGCGGCGCGGCGGGGTGCTGCTGCCCTGGCCGAACCGGCTGCGCGCGGGGCGCTGGACCTGGGCGGGGCGCGACCTGCAGCTCGACGTCTCCTCGCCCGAGGCGCCCAACGCCATGCACGGCCTGGTGTCGTGGCAGACCTGGACGGTGCTGGCCGCCACCGACGGCGCGGCGACGGTGGGCACGGTCGTCGAGGCGCAGCCCGGCTACCCCTTCCGCCTGGCCGCGGCGATCGACTACGAGCTGGGCCCCGACCGGCTGTCGGTGACGCTGCGGGTCCGGAATCTCGGCACCGAGCCGGCGCCCTTCGGTGCCGGCCTGCACCCGTACCTGCACGTCGGCGCCTCGGAGGACGGGGGTATCGGCGGCGCCGAGCTCACCGTCGGCGCCCGGACTGCGCTGGAGGTCGACGGCGGTCTCCCGACGGGCGCCCACCACCGGTTCCACGGCGACGTCGGCCGGATCGGGCACCGCGCCTTCGACGATCCGCTGACCGACCTGGTCCGCGACGACGACGGCTGGGCGCGTGTGCACCTGCGCGGCCCCGCGGGGGAGCTGGAGCTCGCCGTCGACGGCGCGTGGCCCTGGCTGCAGATCTACACCGGTGACCAGCTTCCCGAGGGGCAGCGGCGGCGCAGCCTGGCGGTCGAACCGATGACCTGCCCGCCGAACGCGCTGGCCGACGGCGCCGACCTCGTCGTCCTCGAGCCCGGCGGCGAGTGGGCGGGCAGCTGGACCCTGGCCTGGACGGCGGCGCGCTGACGTGCGGGTTCTCGAACTCTGGCGCTTCCCGGTCAAGTCGATGCAGGGCGAGCGGCTCGCCGAGGCGGAGATCGGGCGCCTCGGCATCGCCGGCGACCGGAGCTGGGCGCTGTTCGACCTGGCCACCGGGTTCGGCCTGACCGCACGCCGGGTGCCCGAGCTCCTCTTCGCCACGGGCCGCCTGCGGGCGGACGGCGTGGTCGAGGTCGTGCTCCCCGACGGCACGGTCACCGGCGACGACGCGGAGCTCTCGGCGTGGCTGGGACGCACCGTCGGGCTGCGGCCCGCGGTGGGAGGGCCGGCCCAGCCGCGGTACGAGAGCCCCGACGACGACGAGGTCCCCGGAGCCACCAGCTGGCGCGACTGGGAGGGTGCCGGCGGCGCGTTCCACGACATCGCCGAGGCCCGGGTGTCGCTGGTGGCCACCGGCACGCTCGGCCGGTGGGACCGGCGCCGGTTCCGGTCCAACGTGGTCCTGGAGGGTGCCGGCGAGGGCGAGCTGATCGGCTCGCGCGTGCGGGCCGGGGGCGTGGTGCTCGACGTCGGCGACCCGATCCCCCGCTGCGTGATGGTCACCCGCCCGCAGCCCGGCGGCATCGACCGCGACACCTCGGTCCTCAAGACCATCCACCGCGAGCGCGGCGGCGGCCTCGCCGTCGGCGCGCAGGTCCGCACGCCCGGCAGCGTGCGCACCGGCGACGACCTGACGCCGGCGTGACGGGGAGACTGGTCGGCGTGCGCACCATCGATCTCCGCCCGGGCGAGGACACCATCCGGCTCGGCCAGCTGCTCAAGCTCATCGACGCGGTTCCCACCGGCGCGCAGGTGAAGGACGTGCTGTTCACCGGCGACGTGCGCGTCAACGGCGAGACGGAGGAGCGGCGCGGGCGGCAGTTGCACTCCGGCGACGTCGTCTCGGTCGAGGGGATGGAGGACGTACGGATCACGTGACGCGGTTCCACGTGGAACCGCCGCGAACTCCGGCCTCTGCCAGGCTGGAGACACCGGCAGGACCGACGCGCGGGGAGGTGCGATGACGGCGTTCGAGCGGCCACGCGTCCCGATCCGGGTACCGCGCTGGCCCAGCGTCCCGCCCGCGGCCCAGCCGGACTTCGCCGCGATCCGCGCCGAGTTCGCCGTCCCGGAGCGTTTCCCCGCCGACGTGCTCGCCCAGGCGGCCGAGGCGGCTGCCGAGCCCCCGCTGCCCGAGCTGGACGCGACCGACGTCCCCCTCGTCACCGTCGATCCCGCGGGCAGCCGCGACCTCGACCAGGCCGTGCACCTCGCGCACCGCGGCACGGGCTTCCGGGTGACCTACGCCATCGCCGACGTCGGCGGCTTCGTGCCGCCGGGCAGCCCGCTCGACCGTGAGGCCCGCCGGCGGGGCCAGACCCTCTACAGCCCCGACCGGCGCACGCCGCTGCACCCGCCCGAGCTGAGCGAAGGCGCCGCCAGTCTGCTGCCCGGCGAGCTGCGCACGGCCGCGGTCTGGACCATCGACCTCGACGCAGACGGGGAGCCGGTGGACGTCTCGCTGCGCCGGGCCCGGGTGCGCAGCCGCGCGCAGCTCGACTACGCCTCGGTGCAGGCGCAGGCCGACGCCGGCTCGCTGCCCGATGCGCTCGCGCTGCTGCCCCGGATCGGCACGTTGCTGCAGGCGCGGGCCGCCGAGCGGGGCGCCATCGAGCTCGGCACCCCCGACCAGGAGGTGCAGCCCACCCCCGACGGCGGCTGGACCCTCGTGCGCCGCGGCGACCTGCCCGTCGAGCTGTGGAACGCGCAGATCTCGCTGCTCACCGGCCGGTGCGCCGCGACGCTCATGCTGGACGGCGGGGTCGGCATCCTGCGCACCCTCCCGCCGGCGCGCGCCGCGGACGTCGACTGCCTGCGCGTGCTGGCCCCGGCACTGGGCGTGGCCTGGCCGAACGGCAGCTCCCCCGGGTCGGTGATCGCGACGCTGAACCCGGCCCGGCCCGGTCACGCCGCCTTCCTCGAGGAGGCCGCGGCCCTCCTCCGGGGCGCGGCGTACACCCCGGTCGACGGCGCACCGCCCGACCAGCCGAGCCACGGCGGCGTCGGTGCCCCGTACGCGCACGTCACCGCCCCGCTGCGCCGGCTCGTCGACCGGTTCGGCACGGAGGTGTGCCTGGCGCTGTCCGCCGGCCGCGAGCCCGCTCCCGAGCTCCGGGCCGCCCTGCCGGAGCTGCCCGCGCTGATGGCGGCCTCCGATCGGCGCACCCGCGAGGTCGAGCGCGCGATCCTCGACGCCACCGAGGCGTGGCTGCTGCACGGCCGGGAGGGCGAGGAGTTCACCGCCGTCGTCGTCGACGCCGCCGACGGGCACGGCACCGTCGTCCTCGATGTCCCGGCCGTGCGCGGCCGCTGCACGGGTGAGGGTCTCCGGCCGGGCACCCGGGTGCAGGTCCGGCTCGAGGAGGCCGACGTGGCGGCGCGCACCGTGCGCTTCCGGCTGGACGGCGGCCGGTGACCGCCGGCCACCGGGTGCCGTACCTCTCGGCCCGGCTGCAGGGCTTCGGGACGACGGTCTTCGCCGAGATGAGCGCGCTCGCGGTCGCCACCGGCGCGATCAACCTCGGCCAGGGGTTCCCCGACTACCCCGGGCCGCCCGAGGTGCTCGACGTCGCCCGCGCCGCGATCGGCACCGCCGCCGACCAGTACCCGCCGGGCCCCGGCATCCCCGAGCTGCGGGCCGCCGTCGCGGAGCATCACGCGCGGTTCACCGGCCTGTCCTACGACCCCGGCGACGAGGTGCTGATCACCGCCGGTGCCACCGAGGCGCTGACCGCGGCGCT
This sequence comes from Blastococcus sp., assembly GCA_035999465.1. GTDB lineage: Bacteria > Actinomycetota > Actinomycetes > Mycobacteriales > Geodermatophilaceae > Blastococcus_B. Next base: position 29,010 of record DASYGS010000002.1, read on the forward strand.
GCTGGCCCTGCTCGACCCGGGTGACGAGGTGGTGCTGTTCGAGCCGATGTACGACAGCTACGCCGCCGCGGTCGCGATGGCCGGCGGCGTGGTCCGCCCGGTGCCCCTGCGGCCCGCGGAGGACGGCACGACGTGGGGCTTCGACGTCGACGAGCTGCGCGCCGCCATCACACCCCGGGCGAAGCTGCTGCTGCTCAACACCCCGCACAACCCGACGGGCAAGGTCTTCGACCGCGCGGAGCTCAGTGCGATCGCGGCGGCGGCGATGGAGGCGGAGCTGCTCGTCCTCACCGACGAGGTCTACGAGCACCTCGTCTTCGCCGACGGCGGGGCAGGCCACGGACACCGGTCGATCGCCACGCTGCCGGGCATGCGGGAGCGCACCCTCGTCGTCGGCAGCGCCGGGAAGACGTTCAACGTGACCGGCTGGAAGATCGGCTGGGTCTGCGGGCCGCCCGCGCTGGTGAGCGCCGTCCGGACCGCGAAGCAGTTCCTCACCTACGTCAACGGCGGCCCGTTCCAGCCTGCCGTCGCGGCCGGACTCCGCCTGCCCGACGACTACTTCGCCGGCGTCGCCCGCGACCTCGAGCACCGCCGCGACACCCTCGTCGCCGGCCTCCGCGACGCCGGCCTTCCGGTCATCAGCCCGCGGGCCACGTACTTCGCGACGGTCGACGTCCGCGGCGTGCAGCCCGACGGTGACGGCCTGGCCTTCTGCCGGTCGCTCCCCGAGCGGGCAGGGGTCGTCGCCGTCCCGACCGTGGTGTTCTACGACCCGGCGCACGCGCATCTGGGCCGCCACCTGGTGCGGTTCGCGTTCTGCAAGCGTGACGAGGTGCTCGCCGAGGCGGTATCCCGACTGAGGAGGCTGACGTGAGGATCGCGGCGGTGCAGCACGACATCGTCTGGGAGGACCGCGACGCGAACTTCGAGCGGCTCGGCCCCCAGATCGCCCGGGCGGCCGGGGCGGGCGCGGAGCTGGTGCTGCTGACCGAGACCTTCTCCACCGGCTTCTCGATGACGCCGGGCATCGGCGAGCCGGAGGACGGGCCGTCGGCGCGGTTCCTGCTCGCGCAGGCCGCCGAGCACGGGGTCTGGACCGGGGGCAGCTGCCCCGAGATCGCCGCCGACACCGGTGGGGAGGGTGGGGGCAGCGGAGCGCTGCCCTACAACTCCTTCGTGCTCGCCGGGCCCGACGGCACCGTGCACCGCTACCGCAAGCTGCACCCGTTCACGCACGCCGGTGAGCACGAGCGGTTCCGGGCCGGGGAGAAGCCGGTGACGGTGTCGATCGGCGGCCTCCGGGTGACCCCGTTCGTCTGCTACGACCTGCGGTTCGGTGACGTCTTCTGGCGGGCGGCCCCCGAGACCGACGTCTACCTCGTGCCGGCCAACTGGCCGAGTGCGCGGCGAAACCACTGGCAGACCCTGCTGCAGGCGCGCGCGATCGAGAACCAGGCCTACGTCGTGGGCTGCAACCGGGTCGGCACGGCCGGCGACGGCACCGAGCACGTCGGTGACAGCCGGATCGTCAGCCCGATGGGGGAGCTGCTGGCCACCGCGGCGGGCGTCGAGACGATCGTGCTGGCCGACGTCGACGCCGCCGAGGTGGCCGCCACCCGCGACCGGTTCCGCTTCCTCGCCGACCGCCGCGGCTGAGCCGGACGCGGCGGCGCTCAGGCGTCGGGCGTGCGGTCCTGGTCGACGGCGATCCGCTCGCGCTGCACCTCGCGGGTGACCGTCTCGGTGCCGTCGACGAGCTCGGTGCGCAGCCGCACCCGTTCGGTGGGCACGACCTCGACGGTGACCACCGGGCGTTCGGCGTGCAGCACGATCTCGCCCGGCAGGCCGCCGACCTCCGGCGGGCGATGGTGCCGCCCGCTCGTCGCGCCCTCCGGCGGCAGCAGCGACTCGCCCGGCTCGTCGGCCGCCTCCAGCGGCACCTCCTCGACCCGGAACTCCTCGCGCCGCACCGGCACGGTGACCTGGACCTCCTCGGTGACCACGTACTTCACCAGCCGCACCCGGGTCGCCGACCCCTGCCCGGTGCCGACGGGGAGCTGTTCCTCGCTGCGGGTCACGGCGTCCCCGGAGGAGGCCGACGCGACGATCGGCTCCTCACCCGCGGACCGGCCCTCGTCCGCCGCCGGCTCCTCGGCGGTGCCCGGCCGGTCGATCGCGTAGTGGCTGCGGAGCGCGTCCTCTTCGGCGGGATCGAGGTGATCCCCGGTCATGTGCGGGGCGGACTTGACCGCGTCGGCGGTGACCGGGAGCCGCAGACCGCCGTCGGCGAAGGTCGCGTCGCCGGCCGGGGCGATGGAGTGCCGCGTGCCGAACAGGCCGGTGGCGACGGCCACCCAGGACGGCGCTCCGGTGCGGTCGTCGACGAAGAAGTGCTCGACGGTGCCGATCCGGTGGCCGTCGGTGCCGTATGCCGTGTTCCCGATGGCGGCGGACACATCGCGCTCGCTCAACATGGCGGATCCCCTCTGCGCAGCGACCCCGATGGCGCCTCTGCCCAGGGCCTTTCCCCTCCGAGGCCGTCCGCGAACATGCCGGCGGCCCGCGTCAGTTCCGGGGGACGACGAGCGTGGCGACGACCGACCGGTGGTCGCTCCCCTCGATCGCGACGACCTCCACGGCCGCGACGGCGATCCGCGGGTCCACCAGCACGTGGTCGATGGTCAGACGGGGGAACCGGGGGCGCAGCGGCGCCCAGGTCCAGACCCGCGCCCGGCCGACGGCCCGCGCGGCGTCGGTGTACCCGCGGGCGAGCAGCCGGCGGAACGAGGCGTGGTCGAAGGAGGCGTTGAAATCGCCCGCCAGCACGCGCAGCACGCCGGGCGCCGGAGAGGGCAGCCCGGCCAGGTCCCCCTCCCACCCGCGAACCAGCTCCGCCGACGTCAACGGCGGGGTGATGTGCACCGCCGTGAGCTCGACCTCGCGTCCGCCGGCCCCGTCCAGCACGACCGTCGGCTGCTCGAACCCGCCGGGCACGGCCCCCTGCGGCCGCAGCGGGCGGCGGCTCCACACCGCGCCCGAGGCGGCCGGCGGCGCTCCGGGGCGGGCGGGGACGACGGACGAGTACGGCAGCAGGGCGTCGATGCCTGCCGCGCGCAACCGCTCCTCGGCCTCGGGGGTGAGCTCCTGCATGGAGAGCACGTCGACGTCGAACCGGCCGACCAGGTCGAGGACCGGCCCGGCGGCCACGAGACCCAGCCGCAGGCTCACGGTCGCGACCCGCAGCGGCACGCCGTCCGGGTGCGGAGGGGCCGTCGCGCCCCGCCGGGCCGGCACGGCGCCGGCGAGCGCGGCGCCGGCACCCGCCGACATCAGCAGCCCGGCGCGCGACCGGGCGCGCAGCGCCAGGCCGATCGGGACGACGACCGTGGCGGCCGCGTGCGGGGTGAACGTGAGCGCCGGGACGGCGGGGAAACCGCGCTCGGCGCCGGTCAGCCGCACCGCCGCCCACGTTGCCCAGGGCAGCGCGGCCGCGACGGCAGCCGCTCGCCGGCGGTTGATAGGCATCCAGGCGCACGCTAGCCGCCCACCGCCGCGGGCCCCGGAGTCGTCCCGTGTCCGCCGAGGGGCGCGGGGGACGACTGGTGGCCTAGCGTGTGGGTCCGCGCGGGTGAGGAGACGAGCATGGCCGGCCACCTGGAGATCGAGCGGAAGTTCGACGTCGGACCCGACTTCGCCGTCCCCGATCTCGTCGGGGTCGCGGGGGTCGCCTCGGTCGCCGACGTCGAGGAGATCGATCTCGCCGCCACCTACCACGACTCCGCCGATCTGCGGCTGCTCCGGTCGCGGGTGACCCTCCGCCGCCGGACCGGCGGCGCCGACGCCGGCTGGCACGTGAAACTGCCCGGCCCGGACGGCGCCCGGACCGAGCTCCACCAGCCCCTGGGCCGGGCCGTGAAGGCACCCCCCGTCGCCGTCCTCGCGCCCGTGCGCGGCCTGATCGGCACGCGCCCGGTGGGGCCGGTCGCCACGATCGAGACCCACCGCGTGGTCCGCCGGCTCGCCGACGCCGAGGGGCGGGTGCTGGCCGAGGTGGCCGACGACGCCGTTACCGGTGCCGCGCTGGCCACGACGGCGGGCGCCCCGGTCACGATCACCGCCTGGCGGGAGATCGAGGTGGAACTCGTCGACGGCGACAGGTCGGTGCTGGACGCCGTCGCCGAGGCGCTGTGCGGGGCGGGCGCCCGTCCCTCGGCGTCGGCCTCGAAGGTCGGCCAGGTCCTCGCGTCGCGCCTGGCCGACGCCGCCCCGCCCGCCGACGAGCGCGGGAAGAAGCGGCGGACGGCCGGTGACGTCGTGCTCGCCGCCGTCCGCGCGCAGGTCGTGGTCCTCGGGGAGGCCGACCTCGCGGTGCGGGCCGGGGGACCGGAGGGGGTGCACGACTTCCGGGTCGCCTGCCGGAGGCTGCGCAGCATCTTCGCGGAGTTCCGCCCGGTGCTGCTGCGCGAGCAGACGGACCCGATCCGGGCCGAGCTGCAGTGGGCCGGCCAGGAGCTGTCGGCGACCAGGGACGGCGAGGTGGCGCTCGAGCACCTGCGGGCGCTCGTCGCCGACCAGCCGGTCGAGCTGGTGCTCGGCCCCGTCGCGGCCCGCCTCCAGCAGGCCGAGATCGCCGACAGCGTCGCCGGTGTGGAGCACGCGCACGGCACCCTGACCGACCGGCGCTACCTCCGGCTGATCGACGCCCTCCACGACCTGCTGGCGGCGCCGCAGCTCACCGACCTGGCCGCCGAGCCGGCCACGCGCGTCTTCCCCGACGCCGTGCGGCACAGCGGCAAGCGGCTGCGACGGGCCGTCCGCACTGCCGAGACGGCGTCCGGCCCCGCCCGGCACCTGGCGATGCACGAGGTGCGCAAGGCCGCGAAACGCGTCCGGTACACCGCCGAGGTGGCCGGTCCCGTGCTGGGGGGCCGGGCGAAGAAGCTCAAGCACCGCATGAAGTGGGTGCAGACGGTGCTCGGGGACGCCCAGGACACCGTGGTCACCCGCGCCTGGTGCACGCGACTGGGCCTGGCCGCGGAGGCTGCCGGCGAGAACGCGTGGACCTACGGTCGGCTGCACGCGCTCGAGGAGATCCGGGCCGAGCGGGCCGAGGAGGCGTTCTGGGCCGGCTGGCCCGCGACGGCCAAGACGCTGAAGGCCGCCACCCGCTGACGCGC
>DASYGS010000027.1:0-22559 GCA_035999465.1 Blastococcus sp.
GGCGGGTTGGTGATGCCCTCGGGGGCAGGTGCGACTCCGGACACGGGCGGGCGTGCTCCTTAATTCTTGGGGTGCGCGCCCTGGCCTATGCAGGGTCGGGCGGGGGCGCAGTCAGCAAGCCTACCAACTCGTCGGCGGCCCTGGCCACGTCGTCGTTGACGACGACGACGTCGAACTCTCCCGAGGCGTCCAGCTCGGCCTGTGCGAGCGCCAGCCGGCGCTCCTGGACGGCGGGCGGTTCCGACCCCCGGCCGGCCAGCCGGCTGACCAGCTCGGCCCAGGACGGCGGGGCCAGGAACACCAGCTGCGCCTCGGGCGCGCGGGCCCGCACCTGCCGGGCGCCCTGGAGCTCGATCTCCAGGAGCGCGGGGGCGCCGGTCTCCAGCTGGCGCCGCACGGCCTCGACCGGGGTGCCGTAGCGGTTGCCCGCGTACTCGGCCCACTCGAGCAGCCCGTCGGTGGCGATCAGCCGGTCGAACTCCGCGTCGTCGACGAAGTGGTAGGCGACGCCGTCGACCTCACCGGGTCGAGGACGACGAGTGGTGACCGAGACCGACACCCAGACCTCGGGGTGCCGCCGCCGTACTTCGGCGACGACCGTGCCCTTGCCGACCCCGGAGGGCCCCGAGAGCACGGTCAGCCGTGCGGGTGTTGCGGTTGCCACTCGTCGTCCTCGTCCGGGGGTCGTTCGTGCGTCGTCGACAGGCGCCGTGCCGAACGCCTCGGACGACCCTCTCAGACGGCCTTGTCGCCGCTGAACTCCGCCTCGAGCGCCCGCCGCTGGTTGGCCCCCAGGCCACGCACCCGGCGCGTCGGGGAGATCTCCAGCCGCTCCATGATCTTGGCCGCGCGGGCCTTGCCGACGCCGGGCAGCGACTCCAGGACCGCGGAGACGCGCATCTTGCCGATGACCTCGTCGGTCTCGCCCTTCTTCAGGACGTCGCCGACGGTGGCGCCCTTGCTCTTCAGTTGCTCGCGCAGTTCGGCGCGGGCCTTGCGCGCGGCGGCGGCCTTCTCGAGCGCGGCCGCGCGCTGTTCCGGGGACAGGTCAGGCAGGGGCATGGTCGACCCAATCGTCTCGTTCGCCGGGCCATGTGTTGACCCGGCGGCCGTCGGTTACTCGTGCGGGAAGTGCTCGCCTCTGAGCCTCACAACCAACCTAGAGGCAGGCAAATCCGCTGGTCACGCCCCTTCGGCGCGCCATCGCGTCCGCCGCTCCACGAACCGGTGACACAGCGTCGGCATGGCCGGTGACCATGTGTCATCCGCGCAGGTCAGCGACGTCGGCGGCCGGAGCGGTTCCGGATGTGGATTTCCTGTGGCATCCCGTCGTCCGGCCGAGCGACACGCAGGCGGCGACACGCCGGACACCTGCTCCTGCGCTCAGCCGAGCTCGTCGGCCCATCGCCGGGCGGCCGCGCGCAGCGCCGCCGGCTCCGGCCCGGCGGTGAGCACGTCCCGCGACACGGTCGGGACGACGGCCCGGCCGGTGCCGAACAGCCGGCGCAGGTCGGCGACCGAGCCGCCCTGGGCACCCAGCCCCGGCGCGAGGATCGGGCCGCCGAGGCCGTCGAGGTCCACGTCGATGTCCGGCAGCGTCGCCCCGACGACGACGCCGAAGGAGCCCGTGGCCGGCCCGAACCGGCTCGCCAGGTCGCGCACCGCGGCGATGTCGGGCAGCGGGTCGCCGATCACCCAGCCCGGGGTGTTCCAGCCGCGCACGGTGTCGACGACGGCCTGGGCGACCGACCGTCCGCCGTCGACCACCGCGTGCTGGAAGGTGCCGGCGTCGGGGTTGGAGGTGCGGGCCAGCACGAACAGGCCGCCGCCGGAGAGCCGCGCGGTGTCGACCGCCGGCTGCAGCGACCGGGGGCCGAGGAACGGGCTGACCGTCAGCGCGTCGACCGCGAGCGGATGCTCCGGCCGCAGGTAGTCGGCGTAGGCGTCCATCGTCGAGCCGATGTCGCCGCGCTTGGCGTCGAGCAGCACGAGGGCACCGGCGGCCCGGGCACGCGCCACGGCCGCCTCGAGGACGGCGACGCCCCGCGACCCGTGGCGCTCGTAGAACGCCAGTTGCGGCTTGAGGACGGCGACGGTGCCGGCGAGGGCGTCGACGACCGCGTCGGTGAACCGGGCGAGGCCCTCGGCGTCGTCGGAGAGGCCCCACTTCTCCAGCAGCGGCGCGTGCGGGTCGATGCCGACGCACAGCGGTCCGCGGGCGGCGACGGCGTCGGCGAGGCGCTGTCCGAACGGTGCGGGCCCGAACGGCTCGGTCATCGGTGTGCGTACCCCACGGCTTCGGTCAGGGAGGCGAACCCGCGCTGCGCCAGGGCGGCGGCCAGCTCGGTGTGGATGCGGGACAGCGCGCTCGGGTCGTTGAAGACCGCCGTCCCGACCGAGACGGCCGAGGCGCCGGCGAGCACGAACTGGAGGGCGTCCAGGCCGCTGCGGATGCCGCCCATGCCGAGGATCGGCACGCCGGGCAACGCGGAGTGCACCTGCCAGACGCAGCGCAGCGCCACCGGCCGGACGGCGGGGCCGGACAGGCCACCGGTCACCCCGCCGAGCACCGGGCGCATGGTGTCGGGGTCGATCACCAGCCCGAGCAGCGTGTTGATCATCGAGAGCCCGTCGGCGCCGGCGTCGGTGACCGACCGGGCGACGCTCACGATGTCGGTCACGTCGGGGCTGAGCTTGGCGTACACCGGGTGTGCGGGGTCGGCGGCGGCCCGGACGGCGGCCACCACATCGGCGGCGGCGACCGGGTCGCAGGCGAACACCTCGCCGCGGCTCTCCACGTTCGGGCAGCTGATGTTGACCTCGAGGCCCAGCACGCCGGGCACGCCGCGCAGCCGCGCGGCCAGCTCGGCGAAGTCCTCGACCCGGGTGCCGGCGATCGACACGAAGGACCGGACGCCGCGCTCGGCCAGCCAGGGCAGCTCGTCGGCCAGCAGCCCGTCGATGCCGGGCCCCTGGAGGCCGATCGAGTTGAGCATCCCGCTCGGTGTCTCGGCCATCCGCGGGGTCGGCCGGCCCGAGCGCGCCCGCAGCTGCACCGACTTGGTGACGACGGCGCCGATGGCGGTCAGGTCGTCGAAGGGCTCCAGCTCCCGGCCGAACGCCGAGCACCCCGACGCGGTGAGCACCGGGCTGGGGATCGGCGCCGACCCGAGCGAGGTCGACATGTCGACGGCCGTCTCGACGGTGGTCATGGCGCCACCACTCCCATCGCGTCTGCGCCGACGACGTCCCAGGGCAGCGTGCCCACGTCGGCGAAGCGCACGCGGTCGCCGCCGAACACCGGGCCCTCGGCGCACGACCGGGAGAAGCGGGTGCGGCCGTCCTCGCCGATCACCGGCAGCACGCAGGTCATGCAGACCCCGATCCCGCAGGCCATCGACTCCTCGACCGCGACGTAGGAGGGGATGCCCGCCGCCGTCGCCGCCCCGGCCACGGCCCGCAGCATGGCCATCGGGCCGCAGGCGTAGACGACACCGGCGTCCCCGATCAGCTCCGCGACCGCGTCGGTGACCCAGCCCCGCCGTCCCGCGCTCCCGTCGTCGGTGGTGACCGCCACCGGCGACGCGACCTCACCGAGCTCGTCGACCGAGCACAGCCGGTCGGCCGAGGCCGCGCCCGTCACCGCGGCGACGGCCGAGCCGCTCTCCCCCAGCCGGGCGGCGAGGCCCACCAGGGCCGCGGCGCCGTAGCCACCTCCGACCACCAGCGCGGGAACGCCGGGCTCGGGCAGCGGGAACGGCCGGCCCAGCGGCCCGACCACGTCGACCCGCTCCCCCACCTGCAGCGCGGCCAGCCAGGTCGAGCCCGGGCCGTGCGGTGCCACGACCACGGTGACGACGCCGTCGGCGGTGCCCGCGATCGCGATCGAGCGGCGCAGCAGCATCGCCGAGGTCTCGCCACCGATCGCGAAGGCGACGAACTGGCCGGGCTCGGCGCGATCGGCGATCTCCGGCGCGGCCAGCGTCAGCTCGACGTAGGCGTTGACCGGGCGCCGCGCGACCACCTCGACGACCCGCTGCACCGGCGGGTTGGCCGCCCGGGGGGCCGGGCTGGTGAGCAGCGCACTCACGCGGTGCCCCGCGTCGCCAGCAGCGCCCGGTGCACGTCCTGCAGGCTGCGGACGCCGATGTCGCCGCGGCGCAGCGCCTCGATGCCCTGCACGGCGGCCGCCATCCCCTGCACGGTGGTGATGCAGGGGATGTTGGCGGCCACGGCGGCGGTGCGGATCTCGTAGCCGTCCAGCCGGGGCCCGCTGTTGCCGGGCGACCCGAATGGCGTGTTGACGACGATGTCCACCTCGCCGTCGAGGATCCTCTCGACGCAGTTGCCAGGGCCGTCGCTGAACTTGCCGACCACCTCGCAGTGCACCCCGTTGCGGCGCAGCACCTGCGCGGTGCCGGTCGTCGCCAGCACGCGGAACCCCAGGTCGGCCAGCCGCTTGATCGGGAAGACCGCCGACCGCTTGTCGCGGTTGGCCAGCGACACGAACACGGTGCCCTCGGTGGGCAGCGAGCCGTACGCCGCGGCCTGGGACTTCGCGAAGGCGCGGCCGAACTCGGAGTCCAGGCCCATGACCTCGCCGGTGGACTTCATCTCCGGCCCGAGGACGGTGTCGACGCCGTGGCCCTCCTCGGTGCGGAACCGGTGGAAGGGCAGCACCGCTTCCTTGACCGCGATCGGCGCGTCGTCGGGGAGGTCGGTGCCGTCGCCGGTGGCCGGGAGGACCCCCGCCGCGCGCAACCCGGCGATGGTCTCCCCCACCGCGATCCGCGCTGCGGCCTTGGCCAGCTGCACCGCGGTGGCCTTGGAGACGAACGGCACCGTCCGGCTGGCGCGGGGATTGGCCTCCAGCACGTAGAGGAGGTCGTCCTTCACCGCGTACTGCACGTTCAGCAGCCCGCGCACCCCGATCCGGGCCGCCAGCTTCTCGGTCGCCGCCCGGATCGCGAGCAGGTCGGCCGAGCCGAGCGTGATCGGGGGCAGGGCGCACGAGGAGTCCCCGGAGTGGATGCCGGCCTCCTCGATGTGCTCCATGACGCCGCCCAGGTAGAGCTCGGTGCCGTCGTAGAGCGCGTCGACGTCGACCTCCACGGCGTCCTCGAGGAACCGGTCGACCAGGACCGGGTGCTCGGGGCTGACCTCGGTGGCCTTCGCGATGTAGGCCTCCAGAGTGGCGTCGTCGTAGACGATCTCCATCCCGCGGCCGCCGAGCACGTAGGAGGGGCGGACCAGCACGGGGTAGCCGATGCCGGCGGCGATCTCCCGCGCCTCGGCGAACGTCGTCGCCATGCCGTGCTTGGGGGCGAGCAGCCCGGTGTCGTGCAGCACCCGGGAGAAGGCCCCCCGGTGCTCGGCGTCGTCGATCGACTCCGGCGACGTCCCCAGCACCGGCACCCCGGCGTCCTTGAGCCGCTGCGCCAGCGCCAGCGGCGTCTGGCCGCCGAGGGTGCAGATGACCCCGGCGACCGGGCCGGCCGCGCGCTCGGCCTCGACCACCTCGAGGACGTCCTCGAAGGTCAGCGGCTCGAAGTAGAGCCGGTCGGCGGTGTCGTAGTCGGTGGAGACGGTCTCGGGGTTGCAGTTGACCATCACCGCCTCGTAGCCGGCGTCCTGCAGTGCCATCACGGCGTGCACGCAGGAGTAGTCGAACTCGATGCCCTGCCCGATCCGGTTGGGGCCGGAGCCGAGGATCAGCACCGCCGGCTTCTCGCGGGGTGCCACCTCGTTCTCCTCGTCGTAGGAGGAGTAGTGGTACGGCGTGCGGGCGGCGAACTCGGCGGCGCAGGTGTCGACGGTCTTGTAGACCGGCCGGATGCCCAGCCGCCAGCGCAGCCGCCGGACGCCGTCCTCGCCGGCGAGCTCCGGCCGCAGCGCGGCGATCTGCCGGTCCGAGAGGCCGTACCGCTTGGCCCGCCGCAGCAGCTCCGGCGTGAGCGACGGCGCGTCGCGGACGGCGACCCCGATCTCGTGCACCAGCAGGATCTGGTCGACGAACCACGGATCGAAGCCACTGGCCTCGGCGACCTGCTCGACCGTCGCGCCGGCGGCGAGGGCCTCCTCGGCGAGGTAGAGCCGGCCGTCGACCGGCACCCGGAGCGCGTCGAGCAGCTCCTCGGCCGACCGCTCGGTCGCCGGCCCGGTCCAGAAGCCGGCCACCTTCGTCTCGGTGGAGCGCATCGCCTTCCCGAGCGCCTCGGGGAAGTTGCGGCCCAGCGACATGACCTCGCCGACGCTCTTCATCGTCGTCGTCAGCCGCGGGTCGGCGCCCGGGAACTTCTCGAAGGCGAACCGCGGGATCTTGACGACGACGTAGTCCAGCGTCGGCTCGAAGGCGGCCGGGGTGACGCCGGTGATGTCGTTGGTGATCTCGTCGAGGGTGTAGCCGATGGCCAGCTTCGCGGCGATCTTGGCGATCGGGAAGCCGGTCGCCTTGCTGGCCAGCGCCGACGACCGGGACACCCGCGGGTTCATCTCGATGACGACGAGGCGGCCGTCGACCGGGTTCACCGCGAACTGGATGTTGCAGCCGCCGGTGTCGACGCCGACCGCACGCAGCACGGCGATGCCGACGTCGCGCATCTGCTGGTACTCGCGGTCGGTGAGGGTCATCGCGGGGGCGACGGTGACCGAGTCGCCGGTGTGCACGCCCATCGCGTCGATGTTCTCGATGGAGCAGATGACGACCACGTTGTCGCTGCGGTCACGCATCAGCTCGAGCTCGTACTCCTTCCAGCCCAGCACCGACTCCTCGATGAGGACCGTGTGGACGGGCGAGTCGGCGAGCCCGTGGGCGGCCATCCGCCGCAGCATCGCCTCGTCGGTCGCGAAGCCCGAGCCGAGGCCACCCATCGTGAACGACGGCCGGATGACGACCGGGTAGCCGACCTCGGCGGCCGTGGCCAGCGCCTCCTCGACCGTGCCGCAGACCGTCGACCGGGGCGCGTCGGCGCCGATGGACCGCACGATGTCCTTGAAGATCTGCCGGTCCTCGCCGCGGTTGATGGCGTCGACGTCGGCGCCGATCAGCTGCACGCCGTACTTCTCCAGCACCCCGTTCTCGAACAGACCGATCGCGATGTTGAGCGCGGTCTGGCCCCCGAGGGTCGCGAGCAGCGCGTCCGGCCGCTCGTGGGCGATGACCTTCTCGACGAACTCCGGCGTCAGCGGCTCGACGTAGGTGGCGTCGGCGATACCCGGGTCGGTCATGATCGTCGCCGGGTTGCTGTTGACCAGACTGACGCGCAGGCCCTCGGCCTTGAGCACCCGGCAGGCCTGGGTGCCGGAGTAGTCGAACTCGGCGGCCTGGCCGATGAGGATCGGCCCGGAGCCGATCACCATCACGTGTTCGATGTCGGTCCGCTTCGGCATCAGGCGTTCTCCCTCTGGGCCGACATCAGGTCGACGAAGCGCTGGAACAGGGGGGCGGCGTCGTGCGGCCCGGCGGCCGCCTCGGGGTGGAACTGGACGCTGAAGGCCGGCACGTCGAGGCAGCGCAGCCCCTCGACGACGTCGTCGTTGAGGCCGACGTGACTGACCTCGACCCGGCCGTAGGGGGTGTCGGTCGCCCGGTCGAGCGGGGCGTCGACGGCGAAACCGTGGTTGTGGCTGGTCACCCGCACCGTGTTGCTGACCCGGTCGAGCACCGGCTGGTTGAGCCCACGGTGGCCGAAGCGCAGCTTGTAGGTGCCCAGCCCGAGCGCGCGGCCGAGGATCTGGTTGCCGAAGCAGATGCCGAACAGCGGACGGCGGGCGTCGAGCACCCCGCGCACCGCCTCGACCGCGTAGTCGGCGGCCGCCGGGTCACCGGGCCCGTTGGACAGGAAGACCCCGTCGGGCCCCGCGGCCAGCAGGTCGGCGGCGGTCGCCGTGGCCGGCAGCACGTGCGTCTCGACCCCGAGCTCGGCCAGGTACCGCGGGGTGGCCGTCTTGATGCCGAGGTCGAGCGCCGCGATCGTGAAGCGCTTCTCCCCCACCGCCGGCACCACGTAGGGCCGGTCGGTGCTCACGCCCGGTGCGAGGTCGGCGCCGGTCATCGTCTCCGCGGCGGTCACGCGGGCCAGCAGCTCATCCGGATCGCTGATCTCGCTGCTGATGCCCACCCGCATCGCGCCGCGCTCGCGCAGGTGCCGGGTGAGCGCCCGGGTGTCGACGCCGCTGATGCCGACGACGCCCTGCCGGACGAGTTCGTCGTCCAGGCTGCCGGTCGCGCGCCAGTTCGCCGGTCGGCGGGCCGGGTCGCGGACGACGAAACCGGCGACCCACATCCGGCTGCTCTCGTCGTCCTCGCCGTTCACGCCGGTGTTGCCGATGTGCGGGGCGGTCATGACGACCACCTGGTGGGAGTAGCTCGGATCGGTCAGCGTCTCCTGGTAGCCGGTCATCCCGGTGGCGAACACCGCCTCGCCGACCGTCGTCCCGACCGCGCCGTAGGCCTCGCCGCGGAACGTCCGCCCGTCCTCGAGCACCAAGATCGCACTCAACGCTGTGCCTCCTCGTCCGATTCCGCGCTCGCTCCGCTCCTCGCTCGTTCCTCGCTGCGATGCTCACTCGCTGTCATCGAACGGCCTTTCCGTCCAAGACGGTCGGGACGCCCCGCAGGAACGTCGCGACCACCCGGCCGGGGAGTTCCCGGCCGGCGTAGGGGCTGTTGCGGCTGCGGCTGGCCAGGGCCGCCGGGTCGACCACGGCCCGGGCCGCGGGGTCGAGCAGCAGCAGGTTGGCCGGCTCACCGGTGGCGATCGGCCGGCCGTGCCCGGCCAGCCGGCCGATCGCGGCGGGACGCACCGACATGCGGTCGGCCACCCCGCGCCAGTCGAGCAGGCCGGTGTCGACCATCGTCTCGACCACGACGGAGAGGGCCTGCTCCAGGCCGAGCATGCCCGGCCGGGCCGAGGCCCACTCGCTCTCCTTGTCCTCGACCGCGTGGGGGGCGTGGTCGGTGGCGACGGCGTCGATCGTCCCGTCGGCCAGACCGGCCCGGACGGCGGCGACGTCCTCGTCCGTGCGCAGCGGCGGGTTGACCTTGAACACCGGGTCGTAGCTCTCCGCGCAGGCGTCGGTGAGCAGCAGGTGGTGGGGGGTCACCTCGGCGGTCACCTGGACGCCGCGGGCCTTCGCCCACCGCAGGATCTCCACGGAGCCCGCGGTCGACACGTGGCAGATGTGCAGCCGGGCGCCGACGTGCCCGGCGAGCAGCACGTCGCGGGCGATGATCGCCTCCTCGGCGGCGGCCGGCCAGCCGGTCAGCCCCAGCCGCGCCGAGCGGTCGCCCTCGTGCATCTGCGCCCCGGCGGTCAGCCGCGGCTCCTCGGCGTGCTGGGCGACGACGCCGTCGAACGCCTTCACGTACTCCAGCGCGCGCCGCATCAGCGCCGGATCGCTCACGCAGGAGCCGTCGTCGGAGAAGACCCGGACGCGGGCGGCGGAGTCGGCCATCGCGCCTAGTTCCGCCAGCCGCTCGCCGCGCAGGCCCACGGTCACCGCCCCGACCGGGACGACGTCGACCAGGCCCGCCTCCGTGCCGAGCCGCCACACCTGCTCGACGACGCCGGCCGTGTCGGCGACCGGGTCGGTGTTGGCCATGGCGTGCACCGCGGTGAAGCCGCCGAGCGCGGCCGCCCGGCTGCCGGTCTCGACGGTCTCGGCGTCCTCCCGGCCGGGCTCGCGCAGGTGCGTGTGCAGGTCGACCAGGCCCGGGAGGGCGATCAGCCCGGCGGCGTCGATCACCTCGGCCCCGGGCACCTCCAGGTGCTCGCCGATCGCGGCGACGCGGCCGTCGGTGACCAGGATGTCGGCGGGGTCGCCCCCGTAGGGCCTGACGCCCGTGATCAGGTAGCTCATGCGGGGCTGCCTCCCAGCAACAGGTAGAGGACGGCCATGCGCACGCTGACGCCGTTGGCGACCTGTTCGACGATCGTGGAGCGGACGGAGTCGGCCACCTCGGCGGCGATCTCCATGCCGCGGTTCATCGGGCCCGGGTGCATGACGATCGCGTCGTCGGGCAGCGCCCCCATGCGGCGGGCGTCGAGACCGTACCGGCGGCTGTACTCGCGGGCGCTGGGGAAGAACGAGGCGTTCATCCGCTCGGCCTGCACCCGCAGCATCATCACCACGTCGACCTTCGGCAGCACGGCGTCGAGGTCGTAGCCGACCTCGACCGGCCAGCTGCCGACACCGACCGGCAGCAGCGTGGGCGGCGCGACGACGGTGACCTCGGCGCCCAGGGTGTGCAGCAGCCGCACGTTGGACCGCGCGACCCGGCTGTGCAGGACGTCGCCCACGACGGCGACCCGCACGCCCTCGAGCCGACCGAGCCGCTGCCGGATCGTGTACGCGTCGAGCAGCGCCTGGGTGGGGTGCTCGTGGGTGCCGTCGCCGGCGTTCACCACGCTGCCCTGCACCCAGTTGGCCAGCCGGTGCGGCGCCCCGGAGGCGGAGTGCCGGACGACGATCGCGTCGCTGCCCATCGCCTCGAGGGTCAGGGCCGTGTCCTTGAGGCTCTCGCCCTTGGACACGCTGCTGCCCTTCGCGGAGAAGTTGATGACGTCGGCCGAGAGGCGCTTGGCTGCCAGCTCGAAGGAGATGCGGGTGCGGGTGGAGTCCTCGAAGAAGAGGTTGACCACGGTGCGCCCGCGCAGCGTCGGCAGCTTCTTGACCTCGCGCCCGGCCAGCGCGGCATCGATCTGCGCGGCGGTGTCGAGCACCAGGGTCGCGTCGGCGCGGTCCAGATCGGCCGCCTCCAGCAGGTGCCGCTTCACTGTGCTTCCTCTCCCCACGGTTCCCGGACCCCTGGCCCCGCCTCCGTCACGAGGACCTCGTCCACGCCGTCGACCTCGGTCAGCCGCACGCTCACCTGCTGGGTGCGGGAGGTGGGCACGTTCTTGCCGACGAAGTCGGCCCGGATCGGCAGCTCGCGGTGGCCGCGGTCGACCAGCACGGCCAGCTGCACACCGCGCGGCCGGCCGAGGTCGCGCAGCGCGTCCAGCGCCGCGCGCACCGACCGGCCCGAGAAGAGGACGTCGTCGACGAGGACGACGAGCCGGCCGTCGATGCCCGCGTCGGGCAGCACCGTGGGCTCCAGCGCCCGGACGCCGCGCAGCCGCAGGTCGTCGCGGTAGAGGGTGATGTCGACGGTGCCGACGTCGACCGTCGTGCCGGAGAACGCCTCGATGCGGGCGGCGAGGCGGCGCGCCAGCGGGGCGCCGCGGGTCGGGATGCCGACCAGGACGAGGGAGGAGAGCCCCCCGTCGCTCGAACCGGGATCGGTCGCCGCCGCCCGCTCGATGAGCTGGTGCGCCATGCGGTCGACCACGCGGGCGACGTCGGCGGAGGAGAGCAGTGCGCCGGACACGGGATTCCGGGCAGGCTCGGCAGAGCTGGCCATGAGGCCTCCTTCCCCGCCTCACTGGACGGGTCGTTAAAGGAGTGGGTTCGGACCGGGAACGACGGTACTGCACCTCCCTCCCGCCGGCCCGGCCGGTCCGTGACGGGGAGAAACGCCCAGCTCACGCACTCTGTGTGCCCGTTCAGTAACTGACTCGGAGGGAGTGTCCTGCCTGTTGCGCGCCCCGCCTGACCAGTACGCTCAGTGACGAACAGGACCTTCCCGAGACGACGGACAGTGAGCAGGACAGCGATGAGCACCGACTACTCACGGGCCCTCGGCGCCCGCCTACGTGCAATCCGCAATCAGCAGGGCCTGTCTCTGCAGGGCGTGGAGGACAAGTCACACGGCCGCTGGAAGGCCGTTGTCGTCGGGTCCTACGAGCGTGGCGACCGCGCCGTGACGGTCCAGCGGCTCTCCGAGCTCGCCGTGTTCTACGGCGTGCCGGTCTCCGAGCTGCTCCCCGACCCGCGGCCGAGCTCCGCGGTCACGACGAACACCAAGATCGTGCTGAACCTCGAGTCGCTGGGCTCGCTGCCCGCCGACGAGGCCGGCCCGCTCGCCCGCTACGCCTCCACCATCCAGGCGCAGCGGCACGATTACAACGGCAAGGTCCTCTCGATCCGCACCGAGGACCTCAAGTCCCTCGCGATCATCTACGACATGAGCCCCGACGAGCTCACGTCGCGGCTGATCGAGTGGGGCGTGCTCTCCCCCGGCATGGAGGGCATCGTGGGCGCGGGCGGCGACGAGATGGACGACGAGCTCGACCCGCACTGGGAGCGCCGCAACTCCCCGCGCTGACCGACCCACGACGAGGGGCCCCACCGATCCGGTGGGGGCCCCTCGTCGTCTACGGAACCCGGCGGTCTCGACACGCGGGTCCGTGCGTCGCCCCCGGCCTCCCCGTGTGCCAGGGTGTGCGGACCCCGGCCCGGCCCGGGACCGAGGAGGCGCCATGCCCGCCGTGCAGATGGCCGCGGTGTCCAAGACCTACCGGCGCCGCGGGCGGCCGCCGCAGAAGGCGCTCGACGGCCTCGACCTCCTGGTCGAGACCGGCGGTGTCCACGGCTTCCTGGGGCCCAACGGCTCGGGCAAGACGACGACGATCCGCGTGCTGCTCGGCCTGGTCCGGCCCGACGACGGCGGCGACATCCGGCTGCTCGACCGGGCGGTGCCGGCCGGGCTGCCCGACGTGGTCGGCGGCGTGGGCGCCCTGGTCGAGACGCCGCTGTTCTTCCCCGGCTTCACCGGCCGGCTCAACCTGCGGCTGCTCGCCGAGGCGGCCGGTGTTTCCCGCGCCCGGGTCGAGGAGTGCCTCGAACTGGTCGACCTCACCGACCGCGGCGACGACCGGTTCAAGGGCTACTCCCTCGGGATGAAGCAGCGGCTGGGCATCGCGGCGGCGCTGCTCAAGGCCCCGCGCCTGCTGATCCTCGACGAGCCGAGCAACGGGCTGGACCCGGCCGGCATCCGCGACGTGCGCGAGCTGATCCGGCGGCTGGGGCGGGACGGCGTCACAACGGTGCTGCTGTCCTCGCACCTGCTGGCCGAGATCGAGCAGGTCGCCGACACCGTGACCATCCTCGCCCGCGGGCGGCGGGTCGCGTCGGGCGCCGTGGCCGACGTCCTGGCCGGCCGGTCCGCGGGAGAGGTGCGCGTGCGGGTCCCCGACGCCGCCGTGGCGGCGACGATCCTGGCCGGTGCCGGGTTCTCGGTCTCGCCCCCGGCCGTCCCGGACGGCCGGACGCTGCTGGTGCACGGCGTCGATGCGCCGGGCGAGATCACCCGCGCCCTCGCGGGGCAGGGCACCTACGTCGAGGAGCTGACGCCGATGACAGCCGACCTGGAGACCGCGTTCCTCGCCCTCACCGGGGACCAGGCATGAGCACCGTGGCCGACGCCCCCGTCGCCCGGGCCGCCGGCTCCGGTCCCGCGACCGCCGGACGCGGCAGCCTCCTGCGCGCCGAGGCGCTCCGCTTCCGCTCCCGCCGGTTCCTCAGGATCCTGCTCGGGCTCGCCGTCCTCGGCTGGGTCGCCGCGACCGTCGTCGCCCTGTCCCACTACGGCGTCCCGACGGACGCCGACCGGGCCACCGCCCGGCAGACCGTGCAGCAGATCGTCGCGCAGAACGAGGCCGGCCGTCAGCAGTGCCTGGCCGACCCGAACCGGCCCGCCGGCGCGGCCCCGGAGGAGGCCTGCGGGCCACCCCCGACGGCGGCCGACTTCTCCGTGGACGACTTCCTGCCCCACCAGCCGTTCGACCTCGCGCGGACCGGCACCACCGGTGCGCTGGGCTTCGGTGCGGCCGCGGCGGTCCTGGCCTTCCTCGTCGGTGCCACCTGGATCGGTGCGGAGTGGTCGTCCCGCTCGCTGGTGGCCCTGCTGTTCTGGGTGCCGCGGCGGGGCACGGTGATGGGCGCGAAGATCGCCGTCCTCGTGCTGGCGAGCGCTCTGCTCGGCGTCCTCGCGCAGGCGGCGTGGCTGGCGACGGCGGGCATCCTGCGGGCCGTCGACAGCACCGGCGGCCCGCTCCCCCACGGGTTCTGGGGTCACCTGCTGGCCACCCAGGGGCGCGGCGTGCTGCTGACCGTCGTCGCGGCCCTGCTCGGCTTCGGCCTGACGAACCTGATCCGCAACACCGGTGCCGCGCTCGGGATCGGGTTCGTCTACTTCGCCGTGGTCGAGACCGCCGTCAAGATCCTCCGGCCGGCGTGGGAGCCGTGGCTGCTGACGAGCAACGCCGCCGGCCTGATCACCCCGGGCGGGCTGAAGGTGTACATCTTCGACGCGGCCGGCCCCACCGGCTTCGACCAGCCGCGGGTCTTCGTCGTCCACAACCTGCAGGCCGGCATCCTGCTCGGCGTGGTCACCGCCGTGATCGTCGGCGCCGGTGTGTACCTGTTCCAGCGCCGCGACCTGGTATGACCGATGCGCTCAGGCGGTCGGCACCTCGGCGGCCAGGATCGCGCCCAGGACGCCGTTGACGTAGGCCGGCGAGTCGTCGGTCGACAGCGTCTTCGCCAGCTCGACCGCCTCGTCGATGACGACGGCGTCGGGCACGTCGTCGACCCACAGCAGCTCGAACGCCGCCATGCGCAGGATCGCGCGGTCGACGTCGGGCAGGCGATCGATCGACCAGCCGGTCGTGTGGGCGTCGATCAGGGCGTCGATGCGGGCCCCGTGCTCGACGACGCCCTCGACCAGCCGGGTGGTGTGCTCGGGCACCGGCGGATTGGCGTCAGCGGTGCGCTCGCGCAGCAGGTCGAGCCGGTCGCGTCCGGTGATCTCGGCCTCGTAGAGGACGTCGACGGCCCGCTTGCGGGCCTTGGTCCGTGCGGCCATGTCGGTCTACCTGGTGGTCAGTTGACCCGGCCGAGGTACCGGCCGTCGCGGGTGTCGACCTTCAGCTTCTCGCCGGTGGTGATGAACAGCGGCACCTGGATCTGCGCGCCGGTCTCCAGCGTGGCGGGCTTGGTGCCGCCGGTGGAGCGGTCGCCCTGCAGGCCCGGGTCGGTGTGCTCGACGAGCAGTTCCATGGTCACCGGCAGCTCGACGTAGAGCGGCGTGCCGTCGTGCACGGCGACGGTGACCTCGGTGTTCTCGAGCAGGTAGTCCGCACCGCCGCCGACGGTCTCGCCGGAGACCTGGATCTGGTCGAACGTGTCGCCGTCCATGAAGACGAAGTCGGTGCCGTCCTTGTACAGGTAGGTCATCGACCGCTTGTCGACGTTGGCCGTCTCCACCTTGGTGCCGGCGTTGAACGTCTTGTCGACGACCTTGCCCGACAGCACGTTCTTCAGCGTCGTCCGCACGAACGCGCCGCCCTTGCCGGGCTTGACGTGCTGGAAGTCGGTGACGGTCCAGAGCTGGCCGTCCAGGTTGAGGACGATGCCGTTCTTGAGGTCGTTGGTGGTAGCCATCTAGAGAACCAGCAGTTCCTTGCTCGTGAGGGTCAACAGTTCGGGCGCGTCGTCGGTGACGATCAGCGTGTCCTCGATCCGGACACCGCCGTGGCCGGGTAGGTACACACCCGGCTCCACGGTGACGGCCATGCCGGCGGCCAGACTACCCGCGCCCAGCGGCCCGATGCCCGGCGCCTCGTGGATCTCCAGCCCCACACCGTGCCCGAGACCGTGGGAGAAGTGGTCGCCGTGGCCCGCGTCGGCGATGACCCGGCGGCTGGCCGCGTCGACGGCGACGACGTCCGCGCCCACCGCCAGCGCTGCCCGCCCGGCCGCCTGCGACGCCGCGACGAGCTCGTAGATCTCGCGTTGCCAGTCGGCCGCGTGGCCGAGCACCAGGGTGCGGGTCATGTCGGAGTGGTAGCCGTCGACGGTGGCGCCGAAGTCGAGTTTGAGGAGGTCGCCGTCGCGCAGTTCGGTCGCGTCGGGCCGGTGGTGCGGGATCGCCGAGTTCGCGCCGGTGGCGACGATCGTCTCGAAGGACGGCGCCTCGGCACCCAGGGTCAGCATGCGGGCGTCGAGCTCCCGGCCGACCTGCAGCTCCGTCCGGCCCGGGCGCAGCGCCCCCTCCGTCGCGAGCTCGGCCAGTGCCCGGTCGGCGACGGCGCAGGCACGGCGCAGCGCCTCGATCTCGTCGTCGTCCTTGATCGCCCGCTGCGCCTCGACGGCCCGCCGGACCGAGGCCAGCTCGGGCACCCGGCCGCCCGCCGCGGCGTCGGCGAGCACCTTCTCGAGCTGCGCCAGCCCGTCGACGGTGAGGTCGTGGGACTCGAAGCCGAGCCGCCCGGCACCGCCGCGCACCGCCGCGGTGGCGAGCGCGGCGGTGGTCGACCGGTCGACGACGAGCGCCACGTCGGGCACCTGCGCGCCGGCCTGCGTGGTGTAGCGCCCGTCGGTGCCGAAGAGGTCGGCTCCGTCGGTGCGCACGAGCAGGGCTCCGTTGGACCCGGTGAAGCCGGTCAGGTATCGCACGTTCAGCAGGTTGGTGACCAGGACGGCGTCCAGCCCCTGCGCCGCGGCGGTGGCGCGCAGCGCGTCCCGGCGGGCCGCCGTCCTCATCGCACGCCCTGCTGGGCCAGCCACCCGAGGGCCAGGATGTACCCGCTCACGCCCAGGCCGGCGATGACCCCGTCGGCGACACCGGACACGTAGGAGTGGTGCCGGAACTCCTCCCGCGCGTGGATGTTGGTGATGTGCACCTCGACCAGGGGCGCGCCGAGGCCGGCGAGGGCGTCGCGCAGCGCCACCGAGGTGTGCGACCAACCGCCGGGGTTGATCAGCACCGGGTCGCCGGCGTCGGACGCGGCGTGGACCCAGCGCAGCATCTCGCCCTCGTCGTCGGTCTGGCGGACCTGCACCTCCACGCCCATCTCGCGGCCCGTGCTCTCGACCAGCTCCACGAGCTCGGCGTACGTGGTGGTTCCGTACTTCTCCGGTTCGCGGAGACCGAGCCGGCCGAGATTCGGCCCGTTGAGCACCTGGATCACGCTGTTCCTCCACTCACTGCCACCCAGGCGGCGTCGAGCCACGCCTGGTCGGGATCGGTCAGGATCGTCGGACTGCCCAGGCCGTCGAGGACGACGAACCGCAACGACGAGCCACGCGCCTTCTTGTCCACGCGCATGACCGCCTGCAGCCGCGCCCAGTCGCCGGCGTAGCGGGTCGGCAGCCCCATCGCGTCGATCAGTCGGCGGTGGCGGTCCACGTCCTCGCGCGCCAGCAGCCCGGCCTGCCCGGCGAGCTCGGCGGCGAAGACCAGGCCGACGGCCACCGCCTCGCCGTGCCGCCAGCCGAAGTCCTCCACCCGCTCGACGGCGTGGCCGAGCGTGTGCCCGTAGTTGAGGAACTCGCGGCGCCCGGTGTCGTAGAGGTCCTCCCCCACCGCGTCGGCCTTGACCCGCACCGCGCGCTCGATCAGCTCGGCGGTGTCCCGCCGGCCGGTGGGGTCGGCCGCGAGCAGGTCGAGGATGCGGTCGTCGGCGATGAACCCGCACTTGACCACCTCGGCCAGCCCCGAGCGGAACTCCGCCCCGGGCAGCGCGGCCAGCGCGGCGGTGTCGGCGAGGACGGCGACCGGCGGGTGGAACGCCCCCACCAGGTTCTTGCCGGCGGCGGTGTTGATGCCGGTCTTCCCACCGACGGCGGCGTCGACCATGCCGAGCAGGCTGGTCGGCACCTGGACGACCCGCACGCCGCGCACCCAGGTGGCGGCCAGGAAGCCGGCGAGGTCGGTGACCGCGCCGCCGCCGATGCCCACGACGGCGTCCGAGCGGGTGAGCCCGAGCCGGCCGAACTCCTCCCAGGCCGCCGCGGCGACGGCGGCTGTCTTGGCCGCCTCGCCGTCGGGCACGACCACGGCCTCCGCGGCGACGCCGGCCGACTGCAGGATCTCGACCGCGGCACCGGCGGTGGCCGCCAGGGGCGGGGCATGGACGACGGCGGCCCGCGCCGTGCCGGCCAGGACGAGGGCGAGTTCGGCCAGCGCGCCGGGGCCGATCACGACCTCGTAGGGGGTCTCGCCCGCGACGGCGACCCGCCTCATCGGCCGGACCGGTCGGCCGGCAGCGCGGCGGTGACGTCGGCGACCACCTCGCCGGGATCGCGGCCGCCGGTGTGCACCGTCAGCGTCGCGACCTCGGCGTAGAGCGGGGCGCGCGTGTCGAGCATCTGGCGCAGCATCGCGCGCGGGTTGATGCCGAGGATCGGCCGGTCGCGGGAGAGTCCGACGCGCTTGGCCGCCGAGGCCAGGTCGACGTCGAGCCAGACGACCGCGCCCCCGGCCCGGCCGTAGGCGACGAGCAGTTCGCGGGTGGCCGCGCTGGTCACCGCCCCGCCGCCGAGCGCGAGCACGCCCTCGTGCTCGGCCAGCGCCCGCGCGACCGCCTGCTCCTCCAGCGCCCGGAAGTGCGGCTCGCCGTGCTGGACGAACAGGTCGGCGACCGTGTCACCGGCGGCGGCCTCGACATCGGCGTCGGTGTCGCGGAACGGCACACCCCGGAGCTCCGCGAGGGCCGTGCCCACGGTGGTCTTCCCGCACGCCGGGGGGCCGACCAGGACCAGCAGCGGCCCGCTCACCGGTACGGGAGCGCGTCGAGGTAGGACTGCACGTTGCGCCGGGTCTCGGGCACCGAGTCACCACCGAACTTCTCCAGGACGGCGTCGGCGAGCACCAGGGCCACCATCGCCTCCATCACGACGCTGCCGCGCGGCACCGCGCACGCGTCGCTGCGCTGGTTGATCGCGACCGCGGGCTCGCCGGTGGCGGTGTCGATGGTCGCCAGCGCCCGCGGCACGGTGCTGATCGGCTTCATCGCGGCGCGCACGCGCAGCACCTCGCCGTTGGTCATGCCGCCCTCGATGCCCCCGGCGCGGTCGGTGAGCCGCCGGACGCGGCCCCCCTCCTGCTCGATCTCGTCGTGGGCGACCGAGCCGCGCCGCCGGGCCGTCTCCAGGCCGTCGCCGACCTCCACGGCCTTGACCGACTGGACGCCCATGAGGGCCGCGGCGAGCCGGGAGTCCAGGCGCCGGTCCCAGTGCACGTGGCTGCCCAGACCCGGCGGCAGCCCGTGCACGACGACCTCGATGACGCCGCCGAGGGTGTCGCCGCTCTTCCGGACGTCGTCGATCTCCGCGACCATGCGCTCGCTGGTGGCCGGGTCGGCGCAGCGCACCGGGTCCTCGTCGATCAGCGGGTTGTCCTGCGGGCCGGGGAGCACCCCCTCGGGCACGGTGACCGGCCCGATCGCGACGACGTGGCTGACCACCTCGGCGCCGAGCACCTGCCGGAGGAACGCTGCCGCGACGGCGCCGAGGGCGACCCGGGCCGCCGTCTCGCGGGCGCTGGCCCGCTCGAGCACCGGCCGGGCGTCGTCGAAGCCGTACTTCTGCATGCCGGCGAGGTCGGCGTGCCCGGGGCGCGGGCGGGTGAGCGGGGCATTGCGGGCCTGGTCGGCGAGCACGGCGGGGTCGACCGGGTCGGCGGCCATCACCGTCGTCCACTTGGGCCACTCGGTGTTGCTGATCTGCACGGCGATCGGGCCGCCCTGGGTGCGGCCGTGCCGCACCCCGCCGGTCAGCGTGACCTCGTCCTGCTCGAAGGACATGCGGGCGCCGCGGCCGTGGCCGAGCCGGCGCCGCGCCAGGGCCGCGTCGACGTCGGTGGTCTGCAGCTCGACGCCGGCCGGGAGCCCCTCGAGGATCGCGGTGAGCTGCTGGCCGTGGGACTCACCTGCGGTCAGCCAGCGCAACATGCCGGGGATTCTGCCAGGCGGCCCCGGCGGTCCCGCCCCGGACGGCTCAGCCCAGTGCGGCCGGACCGGCCAGGGCCAGCGCGAGGACGGCGCCGGCGAGCAGCGGCGGCCCGAACGGCACCGCGGTGCGCCAGCCGGCCCGCCGCGTGGCGAGCAGCGCCAGGGAGAGCAGCGAGCCGGCCAGGAGGCCGAGGAAGACCCCCGCGAGCAGCACCCCCCACCCCAGCCAGCCGAGGAGCAGCCCGAGCAGGGCGAGCAGCTTGACGTCGCCGAAACCCAGCGCCCCCGGTGCCGCGGCGCGCAGCCCGGCGGTCGCGAGGAAGGCGGCCGCGGCGGCGGCCAGCGCGCGCACGAGCGGACCCCAGGTGCCGAGGACGGCGGCGTCGGCCGTCAGGGCGGCGGCGCACACCGCGGCCGCCGGATACGTGACGCGGTCGGGCAGCCGGTGGACGGCGAGGTCGACCGCACCCAGCACGAGCGCGGCGCCCGCCGCCCAGGCGTAGGCGGCGGTCGCGGGGCGAGGACCGTTGAGGACGACGGCGCCGGCGAGCAGGGCCGCGAGCAGGACGGTGGTGACCGCCGTCCTGGCTCCGGAGGGCATCGCCGCCTCGTCGCGGGTGGCCAGCCGGACGGTGGCGCGGGCGAGCCACCGTCCGAGCCCGACGGCGAGCAGCACCGCGGCGCCGACCAGCACCGCGCGGGAGACGTGCACGCCGCTCCCGGGTCAGCGGACGCCGAGGGCCGCGTCGAGGGCGGCGCGCATCTCCGCGATCGGGGCCGGCCGCCCGGTCATGAGCTCGACCTGGACCGTCGCCTGCCAGAACAGCACCTCGAGGCCGCCGATGACGGTGCCGCCCGCCTCGGTGACCCGCTCGGCGAGGCGGGTCGGCCACGGGTCGTACAACACGTCGAGCACGGTGTGCACCCGCCAGGGCATCGGCAGCAGGTCGGGCTGCGCGCCCACCGGGACGGTGCTCACGACCAGGGGCACGTCCAGGTCGGCGTCGGCGATCCGCGTGACCGACATCGGGACGCCGAGCACCCCGAGCACCCGCTGGAGGTCGGCGGCGCGCGCCGGCTCGCGGACGACGACGTCGATGTGCGCGGCGCCCAGCGAGGCGAGGGCCACGGCCGCGGCGGCCGCCGTCCCCCCTGCTCCGATGATCGCGGCGCGGCCGACCTGGTCGACGCCGGCCAGCTGCAGGGCCATGCCGATGCCGGTGACGTCGGTGTTCTCCGCGCGCCATCCCCCGTCGACCCGGATCAGCGTGTTCGCGGCGTGCAGCAGCCGGGGCAGCGGCTCCACCACGTCGGCCACGTCGACGGCCGCCTGCTTGCACGGCATGGTCACCGAGAAGCCCCGCCACTCCTCGCCGAGGCCGGCGAGCAGGTCGGGGAGCTCCTCGGCCCCGACGTCGAGCGCGTCGTACGTCCAGTCGGTCAGCCCGAGCGCCGCGTACGCCGCCCGGTGCAGCAGCGGGGACAGCGAATGGGCGACGGGCCGGCCGAGAACGGCGGCCCTCATCCGCCGGGGTGCGCCCGCAGCCACGCCTGGAACAGCGCCACGTTCTTCTGGTGCTCCTCGGCGGTCACCGCGAACCGGGTGTCGCCGGTGTCGGGGTTGACCACGACGAAGAAGCGCCAGGCGCCCGGGGTCGGCGAGAGCACCGCGCGCAGCGCCTCCTCACCCGGGTTGCTGATCGCGCCCGGGGGCAGGCCCTTGTGGACGTAGGTGTTGTACGGCGAGGGGTTGTTGCGGTCCTGGGTGCTGGTGGTGAGATTGGCCTTCCCGTTGGCGTAGTTCACCGTCGTGTCCAGCTGCAGGGGCATGCCGATGGCCAGCCGGTTCTCCAGCACCCGCGCGACCTTGCCCATGTCGTCGATCGAGCCGGCCTCGGCCTGCACGATGCTGGCCTTGGTGAGCACCGCCAGCCGCTGATCGTCGGGGATCTGCAGCGCGTCGAGCGCCTGCACGGCCCGGGTGACCATCTGCTTGAGCATGTCCACGGGCTTGGTGCCCGGTTCGAAGTCGTAGGTCGCCGGGAACAGGAAGCCCTCGAGCGAACCGTTGGCGTAGGCCGGCAACCCGAGGGACGCCGTGTTGGTCGCGGCCGCGTTCAGCTCTGCGATCGGCTTGCCGGTCTGATCGGCGAGCTTGGTCAGCGTCTTCGTGACGGTGAGCCCCTCGGGCAGCGTGACCCGGGAGAGCAGGCGACCCTTCGGGTCGAGCATCCGGTCGAGGGCCGCCTGGCCGCTCATCTGCAGCCGCATGCTGTACACACCCGGCTGGATCCCGACCGCGTTCTTGTTGCCGTCCGCGGCCTTCACGAACGGACCGGTGGAGGCGACGACGTCGGCCTTCACCAGGGTCCGGGCGATGTCGCTGAGGGTGTCGCCGTCCTGCACGCGGATCTGCACGACGCCGGTGCCCTGACCGGTGTAGTCCTGCGAGGCCGTGATCAGGGTCAGCAGCTTCTGACCACCGAAGACGATGCCGACGACCAGTCCGGCCAGCACCAGCAGCGACACGAGGATGGCGAGCGGGCTGCGCTTGCGGCGGCCGCGCCCGGTCCGCCTGTCATAGGGCTTGACCGGGATGTCCAGTCCGAACGCGTCGTCGTGCACGAGCGAGTCGTCGTCGTCCGGGTCGGAATGACGACCGGCCTCCGCGGCCCGTGCCGCCCGCGACTCCTCGACGCGGAGGGCCTCCGCGCGGAGCGCTGCCTCATGTTCCCGGCGCGCCCGACGACCCCGACGAGGCGGCGCGTCCTCCTCGACGTGCGCACCGATGACCTCGAGGCCACCCGTCTCGTCGTCCCAGCCGTGCGAGTCGGCCACGCCCGGGTCGACCGGATGCGCGTCGGTGGGGTCGTCGTCGTCCCGGCGGTGCGCGCCCGTCGTCCCGGCGGCCTGGCCGGTGCGCCGCGCGCCCTCGACCGG
>DASYGS010000049.1:0-32996 GCA_035999465.1 Blastococcus sp.
GCCCGCGATCAGCGCGAAGGTCTCCTCGTCGTTCATCGCCATGCGGGCGAACGTCTCGCGGATGTCCTTGGCGGCGGCCAGCGGGTCCGGCCGGCCGTTGGGGCCCTCCGGGTTGACGTAGATCAGGCCCATCTGCACGGCGCCGAACGGGCCGGTCAGCTCCCGGTCACCGCTGTAGCGCTCGTCGCCGAGCCAGGTGTCCTCGGGCCCCCAGAAGATCTCCTCGGGCTCCCAGATGTCCTCGCGGCCGAAGCCGAAGCCGAAGGTCTCGAAGCCCATCGACTCCAGCGCCACGTTGCCGGCGAAGACGAGCAGGTCGGCCCAGGAGAGCGCCTGGCCGTACTTCTGCTTGATCGGCCACAGCAGGCGACGCGCCTTGTCGAGGCTGGCGTTGTCCGGCCAGCTGTTGAGCGGGGCGAAGCGCTGGGCGCCCTGCCCGCCGCCCCCGCGGCCGTCGGCGATGCGGTAGGTGCCCGCCGAGTGCCAGCTCATCCGGATGAACAGGCCGCCGTAGTGGCCGTGGTCGGCGGGCCACCAGTCCTGCGACGTCGTCATCAGCTCGGTCAGGTCCCGCTTGAGGGCCTCGACGTCCAGGTTCTGGAACGCCTGCTTGTAGTCGAACTGCGCGTCCAGCGGGTTGGACCGCGTGGAGTGCTGGTGCAGGACCGAGAGGTCCAGCTGGTTCGGCCACCAGTCCCTGTTCGTCCTCGGCCGGTGCGTCGACGGCTCCGGAGCGGGCATCTGGGGGTTTTCGCTCTCGCTGGTGCTCTGGGTGCGTGGGTCGGTCACGACTGGCCTCTCTCGATCTCTGGGTGTGTCTGACGGGCTCGTGGTCAGGGAACGTTGTTGTTGCTCAGCTACCTACCTCGGTCGCGGATGGGCTCAGGCATCGGGGGCACCGGCCCCAGTAGATGACCTCGGCTTCGTCGATCGCGAAGCCGGCGTCGTCGTCGGCCGTCAGGCAGGGCGTGGAGCCCACCGCGCAGTCGACGTCGGCGATGGCACCGCACGACCGGCAGACGACGTGGTGGTGGTTGTCGCCCACCCGCGCCTCGTAGCGCGCCAGGGAGCCGCGGGGCTGGAGGCGCCGGATCAGGCCGGTCTCGGTGAGCGCCCGCAGCACGTCGTAGACGGCCTGGTGGGACACGTCCGCGTGGTCCTGGCGCACCACCCCGAGGATCGAGTGGGTGTCGGCGTGCGGATGGTCGTGCACCGCCGACAGCACCGCGGTCCGCGGTCGCGTCACGCGCAGGCCGACCTCACGCAACAGGCGTTCGAGGTCGGGAGCCGTCGGCATGATCTGCAGTCTGGTCGATTGTCTGGAACCGATCAAGATGAAGGGGACGGTTCCGGGTGGTCAGGGGCTGCGCCGTTCCATCCGGACGTAGAACACGGCCGACGCGCCCAGCACGCCCACGAACCCGGCCGCGAAGAGCCAGGTGAGGACGTTCGACGGAGCCAGGTCGCCCGCCCCCCGCACGGCTCCCACCAGGATCAGCGCGAGCATGAACATCTCGACCTGCAGCAGGATGCGTACCGCACTCCAGCGACGCTCGGTGAAAGCCCCGATGGCGGCGACCCCGAGCGCGAAGATCGCGCCCATCACCCGGGCGGTCAGCGGCGTCAACGCCCACGGCCAGACGGCGACGGCCCGCGCGGGGAACAGGAACAGGAAGGCGCTCGTGCACGCGGCGAGCACGCCGATCGCGCCGATGACCGTCGCCATGGCCGGGGGGACGACGGCCTCACGCTGGGCCGGCGCGCGGTCCTCCAGGCGCCGGTTCACCACCCATACGCCCGCGACCAGGAACGGCGTCGTGAAGTAGAGCGCGACCCAGAGCCAGAAGGCGACATGGGAGTGGCTGAACTTCTCCCAGTGCAGGACCGTCGCGATCCCCATCAGCGTCGCGAACGTGGCAACCGGCGGGAAGCCGCCCTTGACGGTGTGCCAGCGGGTGGCCCGCGCCGCGCGCACGAAGAAGTAGGCGCCGCCCAGGTACACCGAGCCGAGGATCAGCGCGGTCAGCGGGGGCTTGATCGGCCAGGCGAACAGCCGGCCGGTGTCGTGCGGCCAGAAGAAGAGGACGACGAACGCCAGCACCAGGAACGGGGCGATGAACACCGACAGCGCCCGCGTGGCCGGGAGGACGCGGTCGTCGCGGACCACACGATCCGTCGCGCGTGCAGCCATGGCGAACCTCCGCATCGGCGGGGGAGACCGTACTGCCGGCCGACGGCGCCCACCCACGGCCGAAAGGCCCCGGACGATTCCCCCGGGGTGCACACTGGCCGCCCGGATCGAAGGTGGTCGTCGACCATGAGCAGCGACTACGAGTTCGTCACGGTCTGGCGCGTGCCGGGCACCATCGCCGAGGTGACCGAGGTGCTGAAGGACGGTCGCACGCTGCCCCGCTGGTGGCCGGCGGTCTACCTCGACGTCGTCCCCCGCGTGGCCGGCGACGCCCAGGACGTCGGCAGCGTCACCGACCTGTACACGACGGGCCGGCTGCCCTACACGCTGCGCTGGGCGTTGACGATCACCGAGCCGGTCACCGACGCCGGCTTCGCGCTCACGGCCGCCGGTGACCTCGACGGCACCGGGCGGTGGACGTTCGCGCAGGACGGCCCCGAGGTCGTGATCACCTACGACTGGCGGGTCAGTGCCACGAAGCCCCTGCTCCGCCGGCTCACCTGGCTGCTCCGGCCGGTCTTCGCGGCCAACCACCGGTGGGCGATGGCGCGGGGAGAGGAGAGCCTGCGCCTCGAACTACGCCGCCGGCGGGCCCGCACCGACGCGGAGCGGGCAGCGGTGCCCGCACCGCCGGGCCCGACGTTCCGGTGGCTGCCGAGCCGGCGGGCCCACGCCTGACTAGCGCGACTGCTGCCGGCGGGCGATGACGGCGAGCACGACGAGCACGACGACGATCGGCATCCACGACGGCAGCCCGAGCGGACCCAGCACGAGCCCGACGACGAACAGCACGAGCTGGAAGCCGATCAGGATGCCCAGCGCGAGCGCCGCCCAGTAGAGGGCGGGGCGCTCGAACTGCAGACGGCGCAGGTAGTTCATGACCTCTCCTCGGTCGTGCGGTCCGGCATCACACCGGCGGCGAGCCACTGCGCATATCGGCAGCGCGACCCGGGAACTGAAGGGCACCGACCAGAACGCCCGTACCCGCTACGACGTTCCTCCGGCGCCCGGGCCGCTACGAGGCGCCGGCGGCGGTCTCCAGTGCCCGTCGGGTGAGCAGGCGCGCCAGATGGCGGCGGTAGTCCTGGTCGGCGTGCATGTCGGACGACGGCGACGTGCCCTCGTCGGCCAGCGCGGCGGCCTCGGCGGTCGACGCACCCCGGGCCAGCGCCTCCTCGGTCGCCGTCGCCCGCACGACCGTGCCGCCCATGTTGGCCAGCGCCACCCGGCCGTCGACCGCAGCGGCGGCGACGATCGGCCAGTCGTTCTCGCGGCGGGTGAACTTCTCGTAGCCCCACCCGGTCGAGCCGGTGCGCGGCGTGCGCAGCTCGACCACGAGCTCGTCGGGCTCCAGCGCCGTCTCGAAGAAGCCCAGCCAGAACTCCGTCACCGGCACCGACCGGCGCCCGTTCGGCCCCTGGACGACGACGTCGCCGCCGAGGGCCAACAGTGCCGTCGGCAGGTCGGAGGCGGGATCGCTGTGCGCCACCGTGCCGCCGAGGGTGCCCCGGTGGCGTACCTGGGGGTCGCCGACCCGGGAGGCGACGTGCGGCAGCAGCGGCACCTCGGCGCGGGCGACGTCGGACCGCTCCAGCTCGAAGTGCCGCGTGCCCGCCCCGATGGCCACCTCGTCGCCCTCGACCCGCACGTAGGAGAGGTCGGGAACACGGCTGATGTCGACCAGCACGGTGGGCATCGCCAGCCGCAGCTTCATCAGCGGCAGCAGCGAGTGGCCGCCGGCCAGCACCTTGGCGTCCTCGCCGTGCTCGGCCAGCGCCGTGAGCGCCTCCTCGACCGAGCCCGCGCGGACGTACTCGAACGCCCCGGGGATCACGCGGTCACCCCGCGCGAGGACGGCACCTGACCGGCCGCCGGGCCCGCCTGGGCCGCGGTCTGCACGGCGCGCACGATGTTGTGGTAGCCGGTGCACCGGCAGAGGTTGCCCTCCAGCCCCTCCCGGACCTCCCGGTCGCTGGGTTCGGGATTGGCGGCGAGCACGCCGATGGCCGCCATCACCATGCCCGGGGTGCAGAAGCCGCACTGCAGGCCGTGCTCCGAGCGGAACGCAGCCGGCACCGGGTGCAGCTCGCCGTCGGGACCGCTCAGCCCCTCGAGGGTGGTGACCTCGGCGCCCTCGGCCGAGACCGCGAGCACCGTGCACGACTTCACCGACAACCCGTCGACGATCACCGTGCACGCACCGCACGAGGTGGTGTCGCAGCCGATGTTCGTGGCCCGGAGGTCGCAGACCTCGCGCAGGTAGTGGGCCAGCAGCAGCCGGGGCTCCACGTCGTCCGTGCGCTCCTCGCCGTTGACCGTCATCGAGACCTGCATCAGAGGGAACCTTCCTGCTGCGTCCGTGTGGCTGCCTGCTGGATCGCCCGCCACACCCGCATGGGTGTGGCCGGCATGTCGACGTGGCGGACGCCGAGATGGGAGACGCCGTCGATGACCGCGTTGTGCACGGCCGGGGTGGCGCCGATGGTGCCGGCCTCGCCGATGCCCTTGGCGCCGAGCGGGTTCATCGGCGTGGGGGTCGCCATCTCGACCAGTTCGAAGCTCGGCAGCTCGGTGGCCGAGACGAACGGGTAGTCGGCCAGGGTGGAGGTCTGCGGGTTGCCGTCGGCGTCGTAGAGGACCTCCTCCAGCAGCGCCTGCGCCACGCCCTGCGCGATGCCCCCGTGTCGCTGGCCCTCCGCCAGCAGCGGGTTGACGATCGTGCCCGCGTCGTCGACGGTGACGATCCGCACGAGCTCGGCCTTGCCCGACTCGACGTCGACCTCGACGACGGCCAGGTGCGCGCCGAAGGGGAACGTCGGGCCGGCGGCGGTGAACCGCGTCTGCACCGACAGCGGCTCGGCCTCGGCCAGCTGCGCGAAGGTCACCCCGCTGCCCGGGACGCCACGGACCGAGATGCCGGCGGCGGCCAGGTCGACCTCGAGGTCGGCGGGGTCGGCCTCCAGCACCTGGGCGGCCCGCTGCTTGGCCAGGTCGATCAGCTCGATCGCCGCCTGGTGCACGGCCGCCCCGCCCTGCTGCAGGCTGCGGGAGCCCATCGTGCCGCCGCCGCGGGGGATGCGGTCGGTGTCACCGTGCACCACGGTGATCCTGTCGACGGGGATGCCGAGCTGCTCGCTGGCCAGCATCGCCCAGGTCGTCGCGTGTCCCTGGCCGTGCGGCGAGGTGCCGGTCAGCACGGTCGCCGTCCCGTCCGGGTGCACCTCCAGCTCGGCCGACTCGGCCGAGCCGAACCCCGAGTCCGCGCCGGTGATCTCCACGTAGACCGACATGCCGATGCCGAGCTGGCGGGCGTCGCCGCGCTCGCGGCGGCGCGCCTGCTCGGCCCGCAGCTCGGGATAGCCGGCCGCTGCCAGGACGCGGTCCAGCGCCGCGGTGTAGTCGCCGCTGTCGTAGACCGCGCCCGTCGGGGTCGTGTGCGGCGAGTCGAAGGGCGGCAGCAGGTTCTTCCGCCGCACGTCGGCCGGGTCCATCCCGATCTCGGCCGCGAACAGGTCGATCGCCCGCTCCGCCGCCGCCGTCGCCTCGGGCCGCCCGGCGCCCCGGTAGGCGCCCACCGACGTGGTGTTGGTGGCGAGCACCCGAGCCTGCGCGTGCACCTTCGGGAAGCCGTACACGGCCGGCGTCATCAGCATCGTCAGCGTGGGCAGCACGACGCCGACCCGCGGATAGGCGCCGGCGTCCTGGTCGACGACGAGGCTGTAGGCCTCGATCGTGCCGTCGCGCCGGCCGCCGATCGTGACCACCTGGTCCTGCGCCCGCCCGTGCAGCATGCCGACGAGGTTCTCGGAGCGGCTCTCCACCCAGCGGACCGGGCGGCCGACCCGCCGCGCCAGCCAGGCCACGAACGCGTACTCCGGGTCCGCGCCGATCTTCGCGCCGAAACCGCCGCCGACGTCGGGGGTGACCAGGTGCACGAGGTCGGGGTCGAGCCCGAGCCAGCCGGCGATCTGGCCCTTGGCCTGCTGGGCGCCCTGGTTCGTGCACCAGATGGTCACCCGGCCGTCCTCGCCCCACGCGGCGGCGGTGGCCCGCGTCTCCAGGGGCACCGGAGCGACCCGCTGGTTGGCGATCGCCTGCGTCACGACGACCTCGCAGCCGTCGAAGAAGTCCGCCGGCGCCGGCTCGCCGAAGGAGGCCATGACGTTGGTGCCGGCGTCCGGGAAGAGGAGTACCTCGTCGCGCGCCGCGTCCGCCGTCGTGACCACCGCGGGCAACGGGTCGATGTCGACCTCGACCAGCTCGGCGGCGTCCTCGCCCTGGTAGCGCTCCTCGGTGAGGACGACGGCGATGATGTCGCCGACGAAGCGGACGGTGTCCTTCGCCAGCCAGGGGCGGGTCATCGCGGCCGGCACCATCGGCAGCCCGGCCGGGATCGGATCGAGGTCGATGTCGTCGGCGGTGACCACTGCGACGACGCCGGGGGCCTTGTGCGCGGCCGTGGTGTCGACCGACAGCACGCGGCCGTGCGCGACCTGCGACCGGACGAAGGTCGCGTGGACGGCGCCGGCAAGACGCTCGTCGACGACGTCGTCGGTGTAGGTCGCGCCGCGGGTCAGGAACAGCGGGTCCTCGATGCGGACCACGCGGGTACCCAGGATGCTCATGCGGCCCCTTGTCTCGGGAACGGTTCAGCCGATCGGACGGCGCGAGGGTGGTGTGACTGATCGCACTCTTCCACAGCCCGTTGCGGGGCCCGCACCCCCCGCTGTCAGTCGCCGAGCGGACCGCACCGCCACCCCTCGACGGGGTCGAAGTGGGCCAGTCCGAGCCGCTCGAAGCCAGCCAGCCAGCCGGTCATCGGCCACCAGCCCCAGCGCCGGAAGAAGAGCCGGGCGTTGGTGACCACGTCGGCGACGTGCTGGACCGGCGGGTCGGCCGTGGGGTGGAACTGGTGGTACGCGTCGGCGCCGCCGATCCAGTCCAGCCGGACGCCCGCGGCCGCGGCGCACTGCCCGAAGTCGGTGTCCTCACCGCCGTAACCTCGGTACTCCTCGCAGAATCCGCCGATTCGCTCCCAGACCTCCGGGAGGACCGCGAACGACAGCGACCAGAACAGCCTGTGGTCCCCGTCGCGGAGAGTCCGGCCCGGAACCGGGGAGGGGCGGGCGGGGTGCGGGTCGGCGAGTTCGGCCATCCGGTCGAGGTCGTAGCCGTCCGGCGGGGGCGGTGGGAGGTAGGCCACCGGACCGCACAGCAGCCGCGGCGCCGGGTCCTCCCGGGCGCACCGGGCGTACTGCGCGACCGTCTGGGGGCCCGGGATGCAGTCGACGTCCAGGAACACCAGCAGTTCGGCCCCGGCCCGGAGGGCAGCCGCGGCGCCCGCGTTGCGGGCCCGGGCGAGCGGGAGGCGCGAATCCGGGACGTCGACGTGGACAGCGGTCACGCGAGGACCGGCTTCCGTGGTGGCGATGTCGGCCGCGGCCCGGTCGCCCATGCAGACCACGACATGGGTGTCGATCACGGCCGTGCTGCCCCGAAGTCCGCGCCGCTGCAGGGCCAGGTGCCCGTGCCGGCCGGCGACCGGGGTGATCACCGCTACGCGCACGACGCCGGCCTGGCGGGTTGCCGGAGCGTCGCCGCCGCGTCGACGACCCGGGCGGCGCGCAGCGCGGCGTCCCGGGTGCACCACCGCCGCCACCCCGATCCGCCGACCGCGAGGGCCTGGTCCAGGAGGCGGGGCCACCGGGGCGCGTCGGGCCAGTGCTCCAGGGTGACGGCCAGGCCCGCCCGGTCCAGTGCGCCGGCGGTGGCACGTTGCTCGTCGTGCGGACGGTCCTCGGGAACGACCACGGCGGGGCGACCGGCCGCGGCCACGTCGGCGAGAGCGCCGAGCCCGGCGTGGGTGACCACCACGTCGGCGGCGCACAGGGCGCCCCAGGGGTCGTCGGACCATGCGCCGGGCCCGAGTCGCCGCCACTGCCAGGACGGCGTGGCCGCGGCTGCGGCGGCGACGTCGGTCTCCCGCACGCTCGTCCCGCCGCGCCCCTGGAGGACGACGACACGCCGACCGCCGTCGCGGGGGCGCGCCGGCCGGGGGCGGTCGGCGAAGAGCGAGAGACCCCCGACGTGGTGGATCCGGTCGGCCCAGGGCTGCAGGTCGCGGTCCATGCCCGGCAGACCGGCCGGCCAGGGCGCGAGCAGCGCGTCGGCCAAGGAGTGGCCCAGCCGGTGGCCGGCGTCGGCACGGTCGCCCGGCAGCGCCACCAGCACCACGGGGACGCCCATCAGACGCGCGAAGGCGGCGACCTCGACGGACACGTCCACGACGAGCGCGGCCGGGCGGGCGTGGTCGATCCACCGGGCGATGCGTGCCATCCGCGCCGCCAGGCCGTCGTCGTGCAGTGGCGCCCAGTGCAGGCACCCGTGCACGTCGGGATCCCGGACGGGTACGCCGACGTCGTCGCGATCGAGCACGATCCACCCGCCCCGCCAGGCTGCCGGCCGGGGCAGGGACGACAGCCCCGTCACCTCGTGGTCGAGAGCGGCGGCGATGCAGAGCGCGTTGCGGAGGTGTCCGCGGCCGACGTGGTGGACGTAATAACCGATCATGCGGCGGGCTCCCGCGCCGCGAGTCGCTCGTACAGGCGCTCGTAGGCGTCGATCATGCCGGTCAGGGAGCAGTGGTGGACCGCGCGTGCCCGGGCGCGGGCCCGCGGCAGCCTTCGTGCGCGGAGGGCGGCAGCGGCCAGGCCCGCCACGTCGTCTGGCCCGGCCAGCACGCCGCACTCGTGGTCGAGGACCTCACCGACGGCGCCGCGGTCGAACGCGGCGACCGGGGTTCCGCACGCGAGCGACTCGGCGACCACGAGCCCGTAGGGCTCGTCCCACCGCGGGGTCACCAGGGTCACCGCGGCGGACCCCACGTATCGCGCCAGCGCGGCGTGGTCGAGGTGACCGAGGTAGCGCGTCCGCGGTCCCAGGTGCGGACGGATGCGCTCCTCGAAGTAGGTCCGGTCCGCCACGGGGCCGACGAGGTCCAGCTCCAGACCGGCGGCCTGTGCAGCCCGGATCGCCAGGTCGGCGCCCTTCTCGGGCACGAACCGCCCGAACCAGATGGCGGAAGCGCCGCCGGGCCCCGCGGGCCACAGGTCGAGGTCGACGCCGTTCCGGATGACCTGTGCAGTGGCGCTGGGGCGCCAGGCGCGGGCCGTGTGCTCGCTGACCGCGACGAACGTGACCGGGCACGGCCCGGTCTGGATCGCCGATTCCAGCCAGGGCGTGGGCGGCGTGTGGAGCGTCGCCAGCATCGGAGCCGATACCGCCGGGGCCATGGCGATGGGGAGGTGGTGCAGGCAGTTGTTGTGCACCACGTCGAACTGTCGCCCGCGCGAGAGTTCGAGCATCAGGGTGAGGTAGGCGTGGTGCTCCTCGAGCCAGGCATCCGCGGTCATGCTCACGTCCGCGCGGGCGGTCTCGGACAGCCGGGGCCAGTGCACCGGGATCTCGTGCACGCCCAGCGCGGGGTCGGAGCCCGGCCCGGCGAAGAGAGTCACCTCGTGACCTCGCTGCCGGAGAGCCCGGCCGAGTGCCCACGTGTGGGCTTCCAGGCCGCCGGCGAACGGCTGTCGGATCGGATGTCGGGCGGAGCCGATGATGGCGATGCGGGCAGGGGTCACCGCAACACCGCCTCGTAGACGGCGCGGTGCGCGCCTGCCACGTCCGCGCGCTCGCGTCGCCGGTCGGCCGGTTCCGCCTGCCACCCGGGGCGCTGTTGGTACGCCGCGCGCACGCCGGCCTGCAACGAGTCCACGTCGAGACCGCGGTCGTCGTGCAGGTAGGTCAGACAGGGGCGCTGCTGCGCGTAGAAGCCGCACGTCGGCGCCAGCACCGGCGTCCCCAGGTCGAAGCACGCCTCGAGCCAGCCCGAATGTGTCCCGAACCGGTACGGGAGCACCGACAGATCCAGCGACTCGAGGTACCGCCAGAGCTCCTCGTCGCTGAAGCAGTCGTGAACGACGAGGTCGAGCGTTCCGGCGACCTCGGCCTCCCTCAGCCACCGCATCAGCACGGGGTCGTGCCGGGCGCCGTCGGTGTCCGCGACGTCGTGGTGGACGTTCACCTGGAGCCGCGCGCCGGGCAGGTCGCACACCACGTCGGCCACCGCCGCGATCACCGGGAGCGGGGCCATGTTCGCCCGCAGGCTCTTGGCGTGCACGCCGACGGTCCATCCGTCGCCGCTGCTGCGCCTGGGACGGAACCGGTCGAACTCGATGACGTGCGGGTGGGGGAGGACCACCGGCTGCCGGCCCCACCGATGGCGGATCTCCGCGGCCGCGCCCGGCGTGAGCGTGATCACCTCGTCCGCGGCGGGGACCAGCACGTCGAGGTGCGCGTCGTGGGCCCGCCGGTCGGCATGATGCGGATTGCGGAGGTCGTGCACGGTGTACACCAGTCGCTTGTCCCACCGTCGCAGTTCCGCGACGAGTGCGGCCAGCCTCTCCGGGGGCTGGGCGTCGAACCCGAACTGCACGTGCATGACGTCGAAGTCGGCGTGATGCTCGCGGACCCAGCCAGGGGAGAGCATCCGGGGTGGCCACCACTGGCCGGGCGCCGGGTCGGGATCGTCGGGGACGGGGTCGGGCAGCCGGTGGACCCGGTCCGAGCCGTCGGGAAGACCCAGGTGCCGCACGTAGACGTGGTCGGCGGGCACAGACGCGATGCGCAGCATCGGCCGAGTGGTGGGTTCGGTCTCGGTCTCGGTCTCGGTATCGGTCTCGATCTCGGTATCGGTCGCGGCCACGTGCGCTCCTTCCTTTTCCCCTCCTCTTCTGTATGTCAGGCGCCGAGCACGGCGAAACAAAACCGTCCGCTTTGGACCGGTTGCGGTGAGCAATGAGGGCCGGGGTGGCCACGGCGCCAGCGCGAGGGCGGCCTCGCGCCGCCGGGTCAGGAGAGCAGTTTGAGGATCGCCTCGGGGGCGTGCGTCGCCTGCGCCAGCATCGCAGTCCCCGACTGGGTCAGCACCTGGTTGCGGGAGTAGGCGCTCATCTCCTGGGCCATGTCGGTGTCGCGGATCCTCGACTCGGCCGCCGTCGTGTTGACCAGCGAGACGTTGAGCCGGTCGATCGTGTGCTCGAGGCGGTTCTCGGTCGCACCGAGTTCGGCCCGGGTCTGCGAGACCAGCGCGATGGCCCGGTCGATCGCGGGGATGGCGGTATCGACCCCGGTCGCTCCCGAGTAGGTCGGGGTCAGGGCGAGGGCGTCGGCGGCGGTGGACCCCGCGCCGGGGACGTCGCCGGTGAGCGTGAGGGAGGAGGCGGTCGAGATCCCCGTCGTGATGCCCCCGGGGACGCCGTTGGTGGCGAACGCGGCCCGCGCGGCCGTGAACAGGGAATCGAGGTATTCGGCGGCCGTCGACGCGCCCGAGTAGTCGACCGAGCTCAGGTCGAGGGTCTTGCCGTCGTAGGTGAGGGTGCCGGTCAGGTTCCGGTAGCTCGTCTCGAACGTGCCCGGTGTCGTGAAGTCGCCGGCGAAGGAGATCTCGCCTGCCGCGGGAGTGCCCTGCGCCGCGGAGACGGCGGGGGTCACCGTCGCGGCGGCCGTGGCCGCGCCGCCCCTCTGGGTGACGTCGATCGAGTCCACGCCGAGACCGGCGGCGTCCAGGGCGTGCCCGGCCGATCCGATGGTGACCCCGATCGTGTCGCCGACCGCGGCCCCGACCTGGAACGAGCGGTCGAAGGTGCCGTCGAGGAGATTGGTGCCGTCCCAGTTCGTGCTGGCGGCGATGCTGTTCAGCTGCTTCTGCAGCTGTCCCATCTCCTTCTGGATGATGCCCGTGCCGGAGGCGTCGAGGGCACCGGAGTTCGCGGCCTGGACGGCCAGGTCGCGCATGCGCTGCAGGACCGACGTCGTCTCGCCGAGTGCGCCCTCCGCGGTCTGGACGACGCCGATCCCGTCCTGGGCGTTGCGGACGGCCAGCGTCATCCCGCCGATCTGCGAGCGCAGCCCCTCCGAGATGGCCAGTCCGGACGCGTCGTCGGAGGCCCGCGTGATCCGGTAGCCGGTCGCGAGCCGCCCGAGGGACCGCATCATCGCGCCGTCGGTCCTGCCCAGGTTCCGGTTCGCGGCGAACGCGGTGACGTTCGTGGCGAGGCTCAGCCCCATCCTGTCCTCCGTGGTGTCGGGAAGCCCCCTGCTGCGTCCGTGCGGCAGGGTCGTGCACCCTCACTACGGCGTGGGCAGCCGCGTTCTCGACTCGAACCGGCGAACTTCGTGGTGGGGCGCGTGTCACCGACCGGATTCGGGCCCGCGACGGCACGTCGTCTGGCCGGGTGAAACGGCGGGCACTCTGGGAGACTTCACAGCGGTGGATGCGTACGACGGTGGTGTGCAGCTAGTGGGCGACCGGTCTCGAGGGCGGGTCGGTACCCCGTGACGACCGTCTGGCGTCCCGCGGAGACCGACGCCGTGAACTCCGCCGCCCGGCCGCCGGTGCTGGACATCGTGATCCCGGTGCACAACGAGGAACGCGATCTCGAGCCCTGCGTCCGTCGCCTGCACGCCTACCTCACCGACGAGCTCGGCTACCCGTTCCGCATCACCGTGGCGGAGAACGCCAGCACCGACGGCACCGTCGACGTCGCCCGCAGCCTCGCCGCGGAGCTGCCCGGCGTCCGGGTGATGGCGCTGACCGAGCCCGGTCGTGGTCGCGCGCTGCGCACCGCCTGGCTCGCGTCAGAGGCCCCGGTGCTGGTCTACATGGACGTCGACCTGTCGACCGACCTCGCCGCGCTGCTCCCGCTGGTGGCCCCGCTGATGACCGGTCACTCCGACCTCGCGATCGGCACCCGGCTCGCGCGGTCGTCGCGGGTCGTCCGCGGCGCGAAGCGAGAGGTCATCTCGCGCAGCTACAACCTGCTGCTCCGGGGCGCCCTGGCCACGCGGCTCTCCGACGCCCAGTGCGGCTTCAAGGCCATCCGGTCCGAGGTCGCCGCGCGACTGCTGCCCCTGGTCGAGGACGAGGGCTGGTTCTTCGACACCGAGCTGCTGGTGCTCGCCGAGCGCAGCGGGCTGCGCATCCACGAGGT
This sequence comes from Blastococcus sp., assembly GCA_035999465.1. Lineage (GTDB taxonomy): Bacteria > Actinomycetota > Actinomycetes > Mycobacteriales > Geodermatophilaceae > Blastococcus_B. The sequence continues at coordinate 13,240 of DASYGS010000049.1, forward strand.
CCCGGTCGACTGGGTCGACGACCCCGACAGCCGCGTCGACATCGTGAAGACGGCGAAGGCCGACCTGGCCGGCATCGCCCGGCTGCTGCGGGCGCTGGCCACCGGCCGTCTCCCCGTGGCCGAGTTGCGCGCGCAGCTGGGCCGCGGCCCGCTGACCGACCCGGTTCCCGGCGTGCCGCACGGCCTCGTCGGCCAGGCGCTGCGCTTCGGCGCGATCGGCGTGGTGTCCACGCTGGCCTACCTCGTGCTGTTCGTCATGCTGCGCGGGGCGATGACGGCGCAGGCAGCCAACCTCGTGGCCCTGCTCGTGACGGCCATGGCCAACACGGCCGCCAACCGCCGGATCACCTTCGGCATCCGCGGCACCCCGGGCGTCGCGCGGGCCCAGTTCCAGGGCCTCGTCGTGTTCGCCCTCGGGCTCGGGCTGACCAGCGGCTCGCTCGCCCTGCTGCACAGCGTCTCCCCGCACGCGCACCGCGCCACCGAGATCGTGCTGCTGGTCGTCGCCAACGCGGTGGCCACGCTGCTGCGCTTCGTCCTGTTCCGCGGCTGGGTGTTCGCCGGAAGACGTCGTTCCCAGGCGCGCGACGGCGTCCTCGAGCCCGCGCTCGCGGTCGACACCCCGCTCGACTGACAGCGGGTACTCAGCGCCGCCCGAGCAGCCGCAGCAGCGCGCCGACCGCGAACACCCCCGCGCCGGCCGCCACGGACGGCCAGGGGAGCGTCGCGACCAGCACCACGCAGCCGACGGCCCCCAGGACCTGGAGGGCGCGCGGCCAGCGCCGCGCCTGCGGCGGCTGGGTGAAGGCGGCCAGGTGGGCGACCAGGTAGTAGAGCAGGACGCCGAACGACGAGAACCCGATCGCGCCGCGCAGGTCCACCGTCAGCACCAGCACGCACACGACGGCGGCCAGGGCAAGCTCGGCCCGGTACGGCACCCGGTGCACGGGGTGGACGGCGGCGAGGCGGCGGGGGAGGTCGCCCTCGCGGGCCATCGCCAGGGTGGTCCGCCCGATCCCGGCGACGAGGGCCAGCAGCGCACCCAGGGACGCCGCGGCCGCCCCGACCCGCACGACCGGCGTCGCCCACTGCCAGCTGCCGGCCCGCACCGCCGCCGACAGCGGGGTGCTCGTGCTCCCGATCCCCGCCGGTCCCAGCGTGAGCAGCAGGGTGACCGCGACGACGGCGTACACCGCGACCGCCAGCCCGAGCGCGAGCGGGATGGCGCGGGGGATGGTGCGCGCGGGATCGCGCACCTCTTCACCCATCGTCGCGATCCGGGCGTAGCCCGCGAACGCGAAGAACAGCAGCCCGGCCGACTGCAGCACCCCGTACCAGCCGACCTCGCCCGCCTGCCAGGCCAGCCGCGCCGGGTCGGGTGAGCCACCGAGCAGGCTCGCGGCGACCGCGACGGCCAGCGCGGCCAGGACGACGGCCACGATGATCCGGGTCAGCCCGGCGGTGCGGGTGATGCCGCGGTAGTTGACCGCCGTCAGGGCCAGCACCACCGCGACGGCGACCGGTCGCTGCCAGTGCGGGGGAGCCACGTAGGCCGCGAAGGTCAGCGCCATCGCCGCGCAGCTCGCGGTCTTCCCGACGACGAAGCCCCAGCCGGCGAGGAAGCCCCACCACGGCCCGAGGCGCTCGCGGCCGTAGACGTAGGTGCCGCCCGACGTCGGGTACTGCGCGGCCAGTTGCGCCGACGAGGTCGCGTTGCAGTAGGCGACGACGGCGGCGAGCGCGAGCCCGGTGAGCAGGCCGGCGCCGGCCGCGCGGGCGGCGGGGGAGAACGCGCCGAAGACGCCGGCGCCGATCATCGAGCCCAACCCGATGACGACGGCGTCCCCGGTACCGAGGCGGCGGGCCAGCTGCGGACTGCTCACGCGCTCATCTCACAGGATCGGCTCTCGCGCGCTGACCCGGTGGCCGCCGGGTGCTGTGTCAGGGTGGCGGTCGTGTCCGCCGTCCCCCCGTCGCTGCGGTGACCGCGCTCGTCGCGGTCCTCGCCGGCGCGCTCGGGCTGGTCGTCGGATCCCTGGTCAATCGCGCGGCCGGCCGCTTCCCGTGGGGCACCCCCGGCGCCGAGCCGGACGGCGACACGCAGCCGCGCGCCGTCCGGCTGCCGGTGGTCGAGGTGGCGACGGCGGGGCTGTTCGCCCTCACGGCGATCCGGTTCGGGGCGTCGGCGGAGCTCCCCGCCTTCCTCTACCTCGCCGGCTCGGCCGTGCTGCTGGCGCTCATCGACCTGCGACACCGGCTGCTGCCCGACCGCGTCGTCCTCCCATCGCTGGTGGCCGGCGTGGTCCTGCTGGCGGGGGCCGCTGTTCCGCACGGGCACTGGCCGGCGCTGATCCGGGGCGTCAGCGCGGGTGTCGTGCTCTTCGTCGTCTTCTTCGTCATGGCACTCGTCTCGCCGGGCTCGCTCGGCGTCGGTGACGCGAAGCTGGCAGCCCTGCTGGGGCTCTACCTCGGCTGGCTGGGCTGGAACGCGGTGCTGCTCGGTGCCGTCGCCGGTTTCGTCGTCCAGGCGGTGCTGGCCCTCGTGCTGCTGGCGACCCGCCGGGTGGGGCTGCGCAGCGAGCTGCCGTTCGGGCCGGCCATGCTCGCCGGCGCCGCCGTCGTGGTCGCGTTCGGGAGCTCGTCGGCGCTGCTCGGCTGACCCGGAGACCGCCGAATCCGGTCACCCAGCGTCACGAAGAGGTCTTCTGCGCCCCCGATCGGGGGCCGGCCCTACCCCTTCGAGTGGAGAAGCTCAAGTCCACGGCGGTTCGGCTCGATCTGACTCCTACAGCCGCAAGGCCTGGTCAGCCGACCGGGCCGGACGGCCGACACCCTCAGGAGCCCCCGTGATGAACCCGTACACCACCATCGCCACCCTGCTCTCCTTCGCCAAGGACCGTCTCCGCGAGGAGAAGGGCGCCACCGCCGTCGAGTACGGCCTGATGGTCGGCCTCATCGCCGCCGTGATCATCACCACCGTCGTGCTGCTGGGCAACCAGCTCAACGGCCTGTTCCAGATGATCACGAGCCAGCTTCCCTGATCGAACCTGATCGAACCTGATCGATCCGTCGCGGCTGTGTCAGCGCAGCGGCCCTCCCCCGGGGGCCGCTGCGCTGCTGCACAGGCGGCCCCGCTCCGAGAGGTGGTGAGTGCCGGGATGAGAGAGCGACTGCGCGACCAGGGGGGAGCTGCGGCCGTGGAGTTCGCGTTCATCGTCCCGCTGCTCATCGTGCTCGTTCTCGGCATCGCCGAGTTCGGCCGCGCCTTCCAGGTGCAGGGCACGCTGTCGGCCGCCGCCCGTGAGGGGGTGCGCGTCATGGCCCTGCAGAACGACCAGGTGGCCGCCCGCACCGCCGTGCGCAGCGCCGCCACCTCGCTGAACCCGACCATCACCGACGCCGAGATCGCGATCTCGCCCGCCACCTGCCCGACCGTCGCCGGCGGCAGCACCTCGGTGAGCCTGACCATCAGCTACCCGATGCCCTTCCTCACCGGCTTCTTCGGCTCGGGCATCGGCCTCACCGGAAAGGGAGTCATGCGATGCAACGGCTGACCTCCCTGCTCGGTCGCCGGCTGACGGAGGAGCGCGGGGCCACCGCCGTGATCTTCGCGCTGCTGCTGGTGCCGATGCTCGGTTTCGCGGCCATCGCCGTCGACATCGGCTCGCTCTACGCCGACCGGGCGCAGCTGCAGACCGCCGCGGACGCAGCGGCGCTCGCCGTCGCCCGCGACTGCGCGCTCGGCAACTGCGGGGACATGCTGGCGACGGCCAGCAGCATGGTGCTCGCGAACGACCCCCAGGGGAACACGGCGCAACCCGTGCTGGGCAGCTCTCCGTTGAGCGTCACCGTCGCCGGTAGCACCCCGCAGAAGCACTGGTTCGCCCCCGTCCTCGGGCACGACTCGACCGCTGTCTCCGCGACCGCCACCGTTGCGTGGGGTGGGCCGAGCGGCGGAACCGCGATGCTGCCGCTGACCTTCTCGTGGTGCGAGTTCGCGGCGCAGACCGGGGGTGGCATGCCTTCCGGCACCACCGAGCGCACGATCGTTCTTCCCAAGAAGTCCGACACGGGTTGCACCGGGCCGTCGCACAACGTCGTCCCGGGAGGCTTCGGTTGGCTGGTCGCGGACCCCGGAACCTGTCACGCGACCTCGAAGCTCAACGACCAGATGAGCTCCGAACCGGGCAACAACCCGTCGAAGGGCTGCTCACCGGGTGATCTCTCGGCAATGGTCGGACACACCGTGCTCCTGCCGATCTTCGATGACGCCGGCGGGAACGGCAGCCACGCCTGGTACCACGTCTACGCCTATGCGGCGTTCAAGATCGCCGGGTACTACTTCGCGGGCCAGTACTCCTACGACAAGCCGTGCAGCGGCAGCGCGCGCTGCATCTCCGGCTACTTCACCCGAGTCGTCGATCTCGGTGCCGCCTGGAGCTACAGCCCCGATGCCCCGAACTTGGGCTCCTCCATCCTCCGACTGATCCGATAGGAGCGCCCTCTCGTGAGACGTCGATTCCTCGCCGCCGTCGCGGCCCTCGTCCTCCTCGTCGCCGGCACCGGTGTCCTGCTGGCCTACGTGCGCGGCGCCGACAGCCGTGCCCTGGCGGGCACCAGGACCGTCGACGTGCTCGTGGTCGACCAGCTCATCCCCGCGGGGACTGCGGGCGGCGACCTCGCGCACATGGTGCGCACCGAGCTCGTGCCGGCCAAGGTCGCCCTGCCGGGGCGGGTCACCGACCTGACCGCGCTCGACGGCCGGGTCGCGGCCGTCGACCTGCAGCCGGGGGAGCAGCTGCTCGCCAGCCGCTTCGAGCGGCCCCGCGACCTCCAGGCGCCGGGCACCGTCGCGGTTCCCGCCGGGCTGCAGGAGGTCAGCGTCCTGCTCGAGCCGCAGCGCGCGGTGGGCGGCCGGCTCGCCGCCGGCGACACGGTCGGCGTCGTGCTGTCGATGGGCGCCCAGGGCCCGGGTCAGACGCACGCGGTGCTGCACCACGTGCTGGTCACCCAGATCCAGGGCGCCCCGGCGCCGGCGGACTCGAAGTCCGGCACGCAGACCGCGTCGTCGGGGTCCCCCGCCCCCACGCAGAGCCTGCTGCTCACCCTCGCGGTGTCGGCCGCCCAGGCCGAGGCCGTGGTCTTCGGCATGGAGCACGGCACGCTCTGGCTCACCCTCGAGCCGAAGGGCGCGATCACCACCGGCACCACCGTGCTCACGCAGGACAACATCTACGGAAAGAGCTTCCGATGAGTCGGGTCGTACTCGCAGGGGCCGACGAGGACCTCATCCTGCGCGTCAAGCAGGCGACCGACGGTGACGTCACCGTGCTGCCGCCGGGCCGGCTGCCCGGCGACCCGGCGCGGCTGTTCGAGCAGCTCCTGGACGGCGAGCTGCCCGAGGTCCTGCTCGTCGGCCCGCACGCACCCGCGCCTGACGTGCTGACCCTGGCCGCGCGGCTCGACATCCAGAGCCCCGGCATCAGCGTCGTCCTGGTGGCCGAGCCGTCGCCGGAGATGTGGCAGGCGGCCATGCGTGCGGGCATCCGTGACCTGCTGCCCCCGCACGCCGACGCTCCCGAGATCCGCGCCGCCGTCGAGCGGGCCGCGTCGGCCGCCGCCGGGCGCCGGCGGGTGCTGCGCCCGGTCGAGGAGACCGCCCGCTACACCGGCCGGGTGATCACGATCGCCTCGCCGAAGGGCGGGGTGGGCAAGACGACGATCGCGACCAACCTGGCGATCGGGCTGACCGCGGCGGCACCCCAGTCGACCGTGCTGGTCGACCTCGACGTGCAGTTCGGGGACGTCGCCTCTGCGCTGGGGCTGGTGCCCGAGTACACGCTGCCCGACGCGGTCCGCGGTCCGGCCAGCCAGGACACGATGGTCCTCAAGACCTTCCTGACCCAGCACCCGAGCGGCCTGTACGCGGTCTGCGGCGCCGAGTCGCCGGCCGCGGGCGACACCGTCTCGGGGGAGGACGTCACCCGGCTGCTCGCCTCGCTGGCCCGGGAGTTCCGCTACGTCGTCGTCGACACCGCGCCGGGTCTCTCGGAGCAGACGCTGGCGGCGCTGGACCGCGCCACCGACGTCGTGATGCTCAGCAGCATGGACGTGCCCGGCGTGCGCGGGCTGCGCAAGGAGCTCGACGTGCTCCGCGAGCTGTGCATGATCCCGGCCGGCCGGCACGTGGTCATGAACTTCTCCGAGCCCAAGGGCGGCCTGTCGGTGCGCGACGTCGAGACCGCGATCGGCACCGGCGTCGACGTCGTGCTGCCCCGCTCGTCGGCGGTCCCCCCCTCGACCAACCAGGGCGTGCCGCTGCTGCAGAGCGGCAAGCGCGACCCGATGGCCAAGGAGCTGCGCCGGCTGGTCTCGCGGTTCGCCGCGACCCCCCTCATGCGGCCGAGCCGGTACCGCGCCAAGCACCGGGCGGCCTCCTGATGAACCTCGCCCACCGCCTCGAGGCGGCCCGGGGCATCGCGGCCGCGCCCGCTCCCCCCTCCGGTGACCCCTCCGCCCGGCCGGCCACCCCCGCACCGCGCCCGGTCGCGGCCGTGCCCCCGCCGCCGACCGACGCCCTCGCCCGGCTCAAGGACCGCGTCGGCAAGGCGCTGTTCGAGCGCATGGGCAGTCGGATGAACGACCCGAGCCTGTCGGCAGAGGCGCTGCGCACCCTGGTGCTCGGCGAGCTCGACGAGGTCGTCGAGGAGGAGAACGTCCCGCTCAGCACCGAGGAGCGGCAGCGGCTGACCGCCGAGCTCGCCGACGACGTGCTCGGCTTCGGGCCCCTCCAGCGGCTGCTCGACGACCACACGGTCACCGAGATCATGGTGAACGGCCCGGAGATGATCTACGTCGAGCAGAACGGCAAGCTGACCCGCACCGGCGCCTGCTTCACCTCGGAGGAGCACCTGCGACGGGTCATCGACCGCATCGTCTCCCGGGTGGGACGGCGGATCGACGAGTCGTCGCCGCTGGTCGACGCGCGCCTGGCCGACGGCTCCCGCGTCAACGCGATCATCCCGCCGCTGGCCTTCAGCGGCTCGACGCTCACGATCCGCAAGTTCTCGAAGGACCCGTTCACCGTCGAGGACCTGATCAACTTCGGCACGCTCACCCCGGAGATGGCCGAGCTGCTGCGGGCCTGCGTCGAGGCGCGCCTCAACGTGATCGTCTCCGGCGGCACCGGCACCGGGAAGACGACGCTGCTCAACGTGCTGTCCTCGTTCATCCCCGACGGCGAGCGGATCGTCACCATCGAGGACGCCGTCGAGCTGCAGCTCCAGCAGGACCACGTGGTCCGCCTGGAGTCCCGGCCGCCCAACATCGAGGGCAAGGGTGCGGTGACCATCCGTGACCTGGTGCGGAACTCGCTGCGCATGCGGCCCGACCGGATCGTGGTCGGGGAGTGTCGTGGCGGCGAGTCGCTGGACATGCTGCAGGCGATGAACACCGGCCACGACGGCTCGCTGTCGACGGTGCACGCGAACTCCCCGCGCGACGGGATCGCCCGCCTGGAGACCCTCGTGCTGATGGCCGGCATGGACCTGCCGCTGCGGGCCATCCGCGAGCAGATCGCCTCTGCCGTCGACGTCGTCGTCCAGCTGACGCGGCTGCGCGACGGCACCCGCCGGGTCACGCACGTGACCGAGGTGCAGGGCATGGAGGGGGAGACGGTGACCCTCCAGGACGCGTTCCTCTTCGACTACTCGGCCGGCGTCGACGCGTCGGGCAAGTTCCTCGGCAAGCCGGTGCCCACCGGCGTGCGCCCGCGGTTCACCGACCGTTTCGACGAGCTGGGCATCACCCTCTCGCCGCGGGTGTTCGGCGTGGCGGAGCCGGCCGGGCGGCGGGGCTGGTGATGTCGCCCGTGCTGCTCGTCGTCGGTGTGGTCGCGATCGCGGCCGCGTTGCTCGTGCTCGCCCTCGTCGTCCTGCCGGCGGGCCCGTCGCGGGTGCCGATCAGCCGGCTGGACCCCACGGTCGCGCCGTCGTCGTCGTCCGCGCTGTCCGGTGCCGGCGCCGCGGCCGGTGCCGCGGTGGAGAAGGTGCTGCTCAAGCGGGGGCGGGTGGCCGCCGGCGAGGCCGCCCTCGAACGCGCCGGGATCACGAAGTCGCTGCCCGACTTCGTGCTCACCGTCGGCCTGCTCACGCTGGGCCTGGGCGTCGTCGCGGCGGTGCTGGCCGGCCCGATCGTCGGCCTGCTGGCCGCCGCGGCCGTGCCGCTGGGCGCCAAGCTGCTGCTCAAGGTGAAGGCCGGACGCCGGCAGGCCGCGTTCGCCGATCAGCTCGACGACTCGCTGCAGCTGATGGCCAGCAGCCTGCGCGCCGGGCACAGCCTGCTGCGCGCGCTCGACTCGGTGTCGCACGAGGCGGCCTCGCCCACCGCCGAGGAGTTCGCGCGGATCGTCAACGAGACCCGCGTCGGCCGTGACCTCAACGACGCGCTCGACGAGGTGGCCGAGCGGATGGGCAGCGACGACTTCACCTGGGCCGCCCAGGCCATCGCCATCCACCGCGAGGTGGGCGGCAACCTGGCCGAGGTGCTCGACGCCGTCGGTCACACGATCCGCGAGCGGGGTGCGATCCGCCGTCAGGTCAAGGCGCTGTCGGCCGAGGGGAAGCTCTCGGCGATCGTGCTGATGGCGCTGCCCTTCGGGATCATCGGCTTCATCTCGATGACCAACCCCGCCTACCTCGCCACGTTCACCCAGAGCCTGATCGGCTACGTGATGCTGGCCGTCGCCGCGGTCATGATGCTGGTCGGCGGCCTGTGGCTGAAGAAGACAGTGCAGATCACCTTCTGATGACCACCTCACTGCCCGGCCTCGTGATCGGTGGCGCGTTCGCCGCCGCCTCCGCCGTCCCGCTGCTCGGCTGGGCGATGCTCGCCCGCACCGACCCGGCCCTCGACCGCGCGCGCGACAACCTGACGCGCGGCATCGAGCTGCCGACCTCCGCCGTGGGCCGCAGCGGGCCGGGGGTGCTCGGCCGCCTGGCCCGCGGCCTGACGCCCGGCGGCACGGTCGCGCGGCTCAACCGGCTGGCCAGCCGGGCCGGGCGCCCCGCCGCCTGGCCGGTGCCCCGGCTGGTGGCCGCCAAGCTCGTGCTCGGGCTGGTCGCCGGATCGCTGGGGCTGCTCGTCGCCACCGCGCGCCCGAGCGGCCTCACCGTCGGGCTGGCGGTGGTCGCCACGCTGGTCGCCTACTTCCTGCCCGAGCTGCTGCTGCACAGCCGCGGCCAGGAGCGGCAGGAGGCGATCGGCCTCGAGCTCGCCGACACCCTCGACCAGATGACCATCGCCGTCGAGGCGGGGCTGGGCTTCGAGTCGGCGATGGCGCGGGCCGGCAAGAACGGCAAGGGACCGCTCGCCGAGGAGCTGGTGCGCACGCTGCAGGACATCGCGGTCGGCCAGCCGCGCCGCGAGGCCTACCTGGCCATGGCCGAGCGCACCGGCGTCCAGGACCTGGGGCGCTTCATCCGCGCCATCGTCCAGGCCGACGCGTACGGCGTCTCGATCGCCGACGTGCTGCGCACCCAGGCGCAGGAGATGCGGCTCAAGCGGCGGCAGCGGGCCGAGGAGAAGGCCATGCAGATCCCGGTCAAGGTGATCTTCCCGCTGATCCTGTGCATCCTGCCGACGCTGTTCATCGTGCTGCTCGGGCCCGCGGTCATCCAGATCATCGGCGTCTTCAGCAAGTAGCGGCCGAGCTCTTTCCCACCAGAGCTCGGTGCGTCAGTGGGAAAAAGCGCGGAGGGATGGGGTGGGAGGAGTCCCCGCGGGACCGGTGGGCAGACTGCCTTCATGACCACGCACAAGGAGCCGAGCCCGGAGGCCCGGGCCAACGTCACCGAGGAGAACGTGGAGACGCGGGCTCAGCTGCTGCCGGAGGAGCAGGCGGCCGGCGGCAGCGACGACGCGGAGAAGCAGGCGGCGGCGATCCTGGCCGAGTCCGAGGAGCGGACCGTTCACCCCGACGCGGACGACGCGCAGGGTGGCCACCGCCAGTCGGAGGACACCGTCTGACGTGCTGCACGAACACGAGGTCCAGCTGCGCTGGTCCGACCCCGATTCCCTCGGCCACGTCAATCACGCCCGGGCCCTGAGCCTGATCGAGGACGCCCGGCTCGCGCTCGGCGACGGCGGTCCTCCCGGCGTCGGCCTGATCCTCGCCCGGCTCGAGGTCGACTACCTGCGCCAGCTCTACTACCGCGTGGGCGAGCGGCTGTGCGTGCGCAGCTGGGTCACGCGGCTGGGCACGAAGTCGTTCACGGTGCGCCAGGAGCTGAGTCAGGACGGCGAGGTCGCCATCCGGGCCGACGTCGTCATGGTGCTGTTCGACTTCGCCACCGACGCCAGCCGGCCGATGACCGGGCCCGAGCGCGCCCACTGGTCGCAGTACCTGGAGACCTGAGCCGCCGCCCGGCTCGGCGCGGCACCGGGTCCCCCGATCAGCTGGTCGCAGTGCCCCGAGATGTGATCGTTCCCGGCCCCCGGGGTAGGTCGACCCGAGGTACCCGAGAAGGAGAGGTCATGCCGAAGACGACGAAGTCGGGCAAGCCGAAGCAGTCCGAGCTCCCCAGCACGCTGCGGCGATCGACCAAGAAGGCCCAGCGCACCTTCGCCAAGGCGCACGACTCCGCCGCCGCCGAGTACGGCGACGAGCGGCGCGCCAACCAGGTCGCGTGGGCCGCGGTGAAGCACAGCTTCGAGAAGGTCGGCGACCGGTGGAAGGCCAAGGACGCCACGGGCCCCAGCGACAAGCGGGCGGCGGAGGGACGCGGCAGCAAGGCCGAGCCGAAGGGCGGCGTCGACGCGAACGCCAGCAAGGAGCACCTGCGCCGGGTCGCGAAGAAGCTCGACATCTCCGGCCGCTCGACGATGAAGAAGAAGCAGCTGGTCGACGCGATCCAGAAGGCCAACACGAAGAAGACGGCGGCCGCCCGCAAGAAGTGACCTGACGGAGTCGCTCGCGCGCGGAACCCGCGCTCGGGCGACTCCATCAGCGGAAGACGATGAGCTCCGTCTGCCGGTCGTCGAGGTAGCTCACGCCGGCGTCGGTGAGCGCGATGCCCTGCTCGAGCGCCATCCGCACGTCCTGCCCTCCCCATTCCGGCACCGGCACGCGGACGGCGAGCTCCAGCGCGTAGACGGTGTCGGTGTGCACCGGGTAGTCGCCGGCACCCGGGACGCCGTCCTGCTGGTCCCACTGCCCGATCGCCGGCCCCGCACCGTGGCCGTGGAAGCCGACGGGATGGGAGTAGACGTCGCCCGCGATGCCCTCGGCCGCTGCGGCTGCCCGCGCCCCCGCCAGCACCTCGTTGCCGGTGCGGCCGACGGTCAGGGCCCCGGTCGTCAGGTCCTGCATGCGGTTGGCCGCGTGCATCGCCGCCTGCAGCCCGGCCGGGGCCGCCGTCTCGCCGGGCCGGAGCACGTAGCCGTTGCGCTGCGTGTCGGTCTTGAGGCCCAGGCTGGCCAGCCCCACGTCGCAGTGCACGAGGTCACCCGGTTGGATCACCGCGTCGTAGCCGACGTCGGGCAGCCACGCGCCGCGATGCTCGGCGAGCGGCACGCCCGCCCGCTGCAGGGCGACCGACGGCTGGAACCAGGGTTCGACGCCGAGGTCGTGGAAGCGCTGCCGGATCCACCACGCGACGTCGAGGGCCGTCGTCGTCCCCACCTCGACGACGGCGGGGGAGAAGGCCTCGGCGATCACGCCGTGCGCCAGCCGGTTGAGCGCGTGCAGCGCCGCGATCTCCTCCGGCAGCCGCGTCTCCAGCCACCCGATCACCAGATCCTCGGCCGGCACCAGCCGGTCGGCGTAGGGGCCGAGCGCCTCGGTCAGCAGCCGGTGCTCGGTGTGCGAGAGCCCGTCGGCCAGGGCGAAGGACGCCGAGACGTCGATGCCGATGCGCCGCGGATCGGCCTGCTCGACGATCCGGCGCACCGCCGTCCACTGCGACTCCTCGGCGGGCCGGCCGGGTGCCTCCTCGGGCGACCACGCGGGGAGGAACTGGCCGACGGGGTAGCGGGAGACCGCCGCCGGGGTCACGCCGTCGTCGCTGCGGTGCAGCGCCAGGATGGTGCGGCGACGGGCGGACAGCCAGGTGGCGGGCAGCAGGGTGGCCAGCACCGGGTCCTCGTTGTACTCGCGGCCGATGACCAGCCAGAGGTCGATGCCCGCCCGGTCCATCAGGTCGGGGAGGACGTCGAGCAGGCGCTGGGTGAGCCACCGGTCGCGGACGTCGGCCTGCCCCCGCAGCGGCAGCGGAACCGTCTGCGTGGGGTCGGGCGCGATCAGCGGCATGGGCACAGCGAAACAGAGAATCCGACGTTCCACCGGGCGAGCACCGGTGCCCCGGGTCAGGCGACGTCGCTGGCCGGGGGCGTGGGCAGGCCGGGGCTCTCCTCCGGACGCGGGGCGCGGGCGCGCGGCACCCAGGGGGCGGCCACCCGGTCGCGCCCCTGCTGCTTCGCCTCGTACATCGCCGCGTCCGCCCGGTCGATCAGCTTCCACAGCGCGTCGGTGGGCTGGTCGCCGTCGGCCGGCCGCGTCATCGCCACCCCGATCGAGGCGGTCACGGCGTGGCCCTCGGCGGTGCGGGTGCCGCCGACGGCGCAGCGCAGGCGCTCGGCGAGCCGGGCCGCCTCGTCCGGGTCGCCGACCAGGCCCAGGACCAGCAGTTCCTCGCCGCCGGTGCGGGCCAGGACGTCGGCCGGCCGGACGGTCGCGGCCAGGGACGCCGCCACGGCCCGGAGGACGGCGTCGCCGGCGGCATGGCCGTGGGCGTCGTTGAGGCGCTTGAAGTGGTCGAGGTCGAGCACCATCGCCGCCACCCGGGTGCCGTCGCGGCGCGCCTGGCGCCACAGACGGGGGGCCTGCTCGACGAGGAACCGGCGGTTGAACAGGCCGGTGAGCGGGTCGAGGTGCGACAGCGTCTGGGTCGCGACGAGCAGTCGCTGCACGCGCCGGCGCAGCACGTAGACGCCGAGCGCGCCGCCGTTCAGCGTGCCGGCGCTGACCCCCACCTGGATGGCCAGGGCCGTGGCGCTGTCGTAGCTGGGCCACAGCGCGATCAGGCAGACCAGCGCCGTGACGACCATGTTGACGGCGAGCTCCCACGGCCCCAGGAACCAGGCGGCGACGAACGCGGGGAACAGCAGCATCAGCGGGGTGGCGTAGCGCACCGGGTCGTCGATGCACAGGACGACGACCAGGTAGATGAGGTCGCCGAGGATCACCAGCCCGAACGTCTGCCACCGGGAGGCGCGTTTGCGGATGACCAGGGGGACGGCCGCGACCATGCAGGCCGCCATCGCCGCGCCGTAGATCCACCGCGGGGCCCCGTCGCGCAGCACGCCGTCGACGAGCAGGTTGACCATGCCCATCGAGCCGCCGACGAACAGCAGCGCGGCGAGAGTGAGGGCCGCGATCCGGTGTTCGGGCCCACGACCGGGGGCGATGGCACCGGGAATCCCGATGCCGCCGTCCTGGTCGGGCTCCGAGCGGCCGATCACCGCAAGAGGATCCCCCAGAACACCGCATCTGCGGACGATTCGGCGCCTCATTACCGAAACGAGACATTTCGGCACTCTCAGTGACGAGAACGGTCACAGGAACGGGAACTCCACGGCTCGGCGAGCCCCGGACATCGGTGACAAGATCGTCGGCGGGATCGCCGAATCGGAAATGGAGGCCGTCGATGGCCGGAGGGCCCTGGTTCTTCTGCATCAAGCATCACGCCGTCGAGACGAAGGACGGCTGCGCCGAGCGCCACCGGCTCGGCCCGTACGACACCCGCGAGGAGGCCGAGCACGCGCTCCAGTCGGTCGCCGAACGCAACGAGAAGCTCGACTCCGAGGACCGGGCCTGGGAAGGCGACTGATCCGCACCGCCCACCTTCCGGACCGGTTGCGGCCCGGGAGGATGATCGCGTGCGGGACGCCGGGCAGTCCGGGGTCGCTGGAGGGGGAGACGTGACGGACGGGCGCGCGGTGGAAGAGCTGGTCGTCGGGGTGCTCGGGGGCACCGGACCGCAGGGCCGGGGACTCGCGGTGCGGTTGGCGGCCTCGGGGCAGCGGATCCTGCTCGGTTCCCGCGATGCCGACCGGGCTGCCGAGGTGGCCACCGAGGTCGCCGCGCGGGCACTGCCGGCCGCCGGTGGCGCCGAGGTGTCGGTGCAGGGCGGCTCGAACGTCGACGTCGCCGGCGCCGCCGACCTGGTGATCGTCGCCGTTCCGTACGCGGGGCACGCCGCGACGCTGGCCGAGCTGGCCGCGCCGCTGGCCGGGAAGATCGTCGTCGACTGCGTCGTGCCCATGGGCTTCGACGAGCTCGGCGCGTACGTGCTCGACGTGCCCGAGGGCAGCGTCACCCAGCAGGCGGCCGCGCTGCTGCCCGACAGCTCCGTGGTCGGCGCGTTCCACCACCTCTCGGCGGTGCTGCTCGAGGACCTCTCCCGCCCGACGCTGGACGGCGACGTGATGGTCGTGGGCGACGTGCGCGAGGCGACCGACACCGTGCAGGCGCTCGCCGGCCGGCTGCCGGGCATGCGCGGGATCTACGCCGGGCGGCTGCGCAACGCGCGCCAGGTCGAGGCCCTCACCATCAACCTGGTGTCGGTCAACCGCCGGTACAAGGTGCACGCCGGTATCCGGGTCACCGACGTCTGATGTCGGTGGTCACGGGAGCGGCCCTGCGGGCGACCCGGTTGGGCCGTCCGGGCTGGGGGCGGCGGGGCTACGGCCCCGCGCACGTCGACGTCTTCCTGGCGCGGGCGGGGGATGCCCTGGACGCGCTGGCCGACGGCCGCGTCGCGGGGCCTCACCGCGGACGAGGTCCAGGCGGTCGTCTTTCCCAAGCCGGGCCGCGGGCAGGGCCGCGGCTACGACGAGGACGAGGTGGACACGCTGCTCGATGCCGTGGAGGCCACCCTGCGCGGCGGTTCCGGGGTCCGCGGCGTTCCGGAGCTCAACGGGCGTCCGCTGCCCGAGTGAGGCCGCAACCGTGACGCTCGCCCCCCGCGACGACCGGGGGACGGCGCTGGAAGGAGCGCCGCCGCGGCGGGTGGTCTCGCTCGTGCCGTCGCTGACCGAGGCGATCGCGGCCACGGACGACGGCCTGCTGGTGGGCGCCACCGACTGGTGCACCCATCCCGCGGACCTCGACGTCGCCCGCGTGGGGGGCACCAAGTGGCCGGATCTGGACGCGGTGCGCGCGCTGCACCCGGACCTCGTCGTCGCCAACGCCGAGGAGAACCGGGCGGAGGACATGGCGGCCCTGCGCGCCGAGGGGATCCGCGTCTGGGTGACCGCGCCGGCCACCGTCGACGAGGCGCTCGACAGCCTCGGGCGGCTCTGCGCCGCACTCGGGCGCCCCGATCCCGGGTGGCTGGGCGACGCCCGCGCGGTGTGGGCCGATCCGCCGAGGGTGTCACCGGCCACCGCCGTCGTCCCCATCTGGCGTCGGCCGTGGATGGTGCTGGGGCGCGGCACCTTCGCCGGCGACGTGCTCGCGCGGCTCGGCGTCCGCAACGTGTTCGGCGACGACCCCGACCGGTACCCGAAGCTGGCACCGGACCGGCCGGCGGCGGTGGCGGCCGACCTGGTCGTGTTCCCCGACGAGCCCTACGCGTTCACCCCGGACGACGGCCCCGAGGCGTGGCCGCGGGCGCGGCCGGTGTTCGTCAGCGGGCGGCACCTCACCTGGTACGGCCCGTCGCTGGCCGAGGCGCCCGGACTCCTCGTCCGGCAGCTCGGCGGCTGAGCGGCTGAGCGCCCGGGTGCCAGACTGCGGCCGTGCTGCTGCTCGCCGGTCTCGTCGCGGTGGTGCACGCCGCCGCCGTCCTGTTCATGCTGACCGGCGCCCTGCTCGCGCTGCGCTGGCCCCGGGTCCTGTGGGTGCACGTGCCGCTCAGCCTGGCGATCCTGGCCATCTACGTGACCGGCTCGGACTGCCCGGTGACCACTCTGGAGCTGTGGCTGCGGGCGCGTGCCGGGCGGCCGGGCTACACCGGCGGCTTCATCGGGCACTACATCACCGACCCGCTGGGCTTTCCGATCACCGCGACCTCCACGCAGGTCGGCATCTACGTGATCGCGTTCCTGCCCAACGTCATCGGCTACACCCTGCTGGTCAGGCAGAGGCTTGCCGATCGCTCCCGCAGGGTCACGTCGGATCGGGGCCCGAAGGGTCCCGGGACGGCGTGAGGGGAGGGATCAGCGTGGCGGCGGTCGGAGCCCGGAGGGCGACTATTCAAAACTGTGCTCGGCGCCGGGGAACACCCCGCCGCGCACGTCGTCGGCGTACTCCCGCGCGGCCCGGAGAAGCTCGGCGCGCAGGTCGGCGTACTTCTTCACGAACTTCGGCACCCGGCCGCCGGTGAACCCGGCCATGTCGGGCCAGACCAGCACCTGGGCGTCGCAGTCGACCCCGGCACCGATGCCGATCGTCGGGATGGACAGCTCCTTGGTCACCTGACCGGCGATCTCGGCGGGCACCATCTCCATGACGACGGCAAACGCGCCGGCGTCCTGCACCGCGTGGGCGTCGGCGAGCAGCTTCTCCGCCCCCGCGCCCCGGCCCTGCACCCGGAAACCGCCCAGATTGTGCTCGCTCTGCGGCGTGAAGCCGATGTGCGCCATCACCGGGATGCCGGCCTCGGTGATCATCCGGATCTGCGGTGCGACCCGCACCCCGCCCTCGAGCTTGACCGCCTGCGCGCCGCCCTCCTTCATCAGCCGGACGGCGGTGGCCAGCGCCTGCTCGGGGCCGGCCTCGTAGCTGCCGAAGGGCATGTCGGCGACGATCAGCGAGCGCTTCGTCGAGCGGGTGACGGCCCTCGTCATGAGCAGGATGTCCTCGACCGTCACGGGCACGGTCGACGACAGCCCGAGGACGACGTTGCCGCCCGAATCACCGACCAGCAGCACGGGGATGCCGGCCTCCTCGAACACCGAGGCGCTCACCGTGTCGTAGGCGGTGAGCATCGCCCACTTCTCGCCGCGCTCCTTCGCCTGCTGCAGGTGGTGCACCCGCACCCGCGCCGACGACGTACCGCCGTAGAGCACCGACTCGGTCATGCCATGTCCCGTGCTGGACTCGCGAGCTCGTTCACGATGCCGCTCCTTCGCGGACGCTGGGCAGGCTCTCCCGCCACCGGTTGGTGATGGGCAGCCGCCGATCACGTCCGAACGCCTTCAGGCTGATCTTCGTTCCCGGCGCCGACTGGCGGCGCTTGAACTCGGCGCTGTCCACCAAACGGAGCACCCGGGCGACCACCTCCGGGTCGTGCCCGCGCTCGAGCAGTTCGGCCATGCCGAGGTCGCGGTCGACGTAGTCGGCCACCACCGCGTCGAGCTCCTCGTAGGAGGGCAGCGAGTCGCTGTCCTGCTGGCCGGGGGCGAGCTCCGCCGACGGCGGCTTGTCGATCGAGTTCTGCGGGATCGGCTCGGTCTCGCCGCGCCGCAGGGCCTCCGCGTTGCGCCAGCGGGCCAGCTCCCACACCAGGGTCTTCGGCACGTCCTTGATCGGGGCGAACCCGCCGGCCGCGTCGCCGTAGAGGGTCGAGTAGCCGACGGCGACCTCGCTCTTGTTGCTGGTGGCCAGCAGCAGGTGGCCGTGCTGGTTCGACAGCCCCATGAGCAGCGTGCCGCGCACCCGCGCCTGCAGGTTCTCCGCCGCGACCCCCGACAGGTCGACCGAACCGTGGAACGCGTCGACCATCGGCGCGATCGGCACCACGGAGTAGTGCAGGCCCAGCCGCTTCGCCGAGTCCTCGGCGTCGGAGAGCGAGTGCTCACTGGAGTACGTCGACGGAAGTCCGACGCCGTACACGCGGTCGGCGCCCAGCGCGTCGACGGCCAGCGCGGCGACCAGCGCCGAGTCGATGCCGCCGGAGAGACCCAGCACGACCGAGGGCATGCCGTTCTTGTCGATGAAGTCGCGCAGGCCCAGCACCAGCGCCCGCCAGACCTCCTCGCAGTCCGACAGCGGCTCGACGACCAGCCCGGGAAGGGCCTCGTAGGCGGGCGCCGGGGT
This sequence comes from Blastococcus sp., assembly GCA_035999465.1. Classification (GTDB taxonomy): domain Bacteria; phylum Actinomycetota; class Actinomycetes; order Mycobacteriales; family Geodermatophilaceae; genus Blastococcus_B. The sequence continues at coordinate 31,280 of DASYGS010000049.1, forward strand.
CTCGGACAGGGCGTGCCGGGTCACCGTCATCGGCCCGATCCGGCCCTCCCGGCGGTCGGGGACGGACGACGGGTCGACGGTCAGGTCGACGGTGAGCAGGTGCTCCACGAACTGCGGGGCGCGGGCCAGCAGTTCGCCGTCGGCACCGACCACCAGGGAGTCGCCGTCGAACACGAGCTCGTCCTGACCGCCCACCTGGTTGCAGTAGAGCACCGGCGCGTGGGCCTCGGCGGCACGGCGGCGCACCAGCGGCAGCCGCAGGTCGTCCTTCGCGCGCTCGTACGGCGAGGCGTTGGGGGAGACGACGAGGTCGACCCCGGCCTGGCCGGCGACCCCGCACGGGCCGCCCTCCACCCACAGGTCCTCGCAGATGGTCAGTGCCACGTCGACCCCGTGCAGCCGCACGATCGGCAGCTCGGTTCCGGGCACGAAGTAGCGGGCCTCGTCGAAGACGCCGTAGTTGGGCAGGTGCCGCTTGTAGTAGCGGACGATGACCTCGCCGCCGTGCAGCAGGGCGGCGGCGTTGCGCGGGGCGCCGTGCCGGGGGTTCGCGTCGCCGGGCCGGTCGTCGTCCGCCGGGATCGACTCGACCGGGGCGGGGCCGGCACCCTCGGTGTGCGCGAGGTACCCGACGACGACGGCGAGGTCACCGAGACCCTGCTCCTCGAGCGTGGTGGCGAGCTCGACCACGGCGTGCTCGCTGGCCCGGGCGAAGGACTCGCGCAGCACGAGGTCCTCGGGCGGGTAGCCGGTGAGGGTCATCTCGGGGAACACCACCAGGTGCGCCCCGGCCGCCGCCGCCTTCCCCGCCCACCGGGTGACGAGCTCCGCGTTCCCGGAGAGGTCGCCGACGCGGGTGTCGACCTGGGCCAGGGCCACCCGCAGCTGCGCGGGCTGCTGATCGTTCACGGGTCCAGTCTGGTCGTCGTCCGTGCCGTCCGCCGCGGCGGGGGAGCAGGTCAGGTGCCGGCGCGCTGCACCGGCACCCCGTTGGACGTCGCGGGCGCCGGGGGCGCGGCCGCGGCCGGCGGCTCCGGGGGAGCGGCGCGCTCGAGGAAGCGGAGCAGCTCGACCGGGAACGGCAGCACGAGGGTGGAGTTCTTCTCCGCGGCCACCTCGACGACGGTCTGCAGCAGCCGCAGTTGCAGGGCGGCGGGGTGCGTGGCCATGACCTCGGCCGCCTGGGCCATCTTCTCCGACGCCTGCAGCTCGCCCTCGGCGGTGATGACGCGCGACCGGCGCTCGCGCTCGGCCTCGGCCTGGCGCGACATCGACCGCTTCATGGTCTCGGGCAGCGCGACGTCCTTGATGTCCACCCGGTCGATGTGCACGCCCCAGTCGACGGCCGGACTGTCGAGCATCAGTTCCAGGCCCTGGTTGAGCCGTTCGCGGTTGGAGAGCAGATCGTCGAGGTCGCTCTTGCCGATGATCGAGCGCAGCGATGCCTGGGCGACCTGCGCGATCGCGGCCTGATAGTTCTGCACGTCGACGACGACGCGGACGGGGTCGAACACCCGGTAGTACACGACGGCGTCGACGCGCACCGTCACGTTGTCGCGGGTGATCCCCTCCTGGGCGGGCACCGGCATGGTGATCACCTGCATGTTCACCTTGTGCAGGCGGTCGACGACCGGCGTGATCAGGGTGAGGCCGGGGCCCCGCGTGTCGCCGCGGAGCCGGCCGAAGCGGAGGACGACGCCCCGCTCGAACTGGGTGA